>VFKE01000196.1 GCA_009885695.1 Verrucomicrobiota bacterium
GATCCGCTATCTGCTGGATCAGATTTAGGAGTTGAGCGCCCGGTCGGTGTTGCAGATGCTGAAGCTAAAGCATGCGGTTGAACGAAATCAATCGTGCTGCTGCTGCTGGACTGAGCAAAGCAAACAGAAGCATTCTGACATTTTTCCGAACTACTACCAAGGAACTACTACCAAGGGACAGACACTTTGCACTCTTTGCACTCACTTTGCACTCACTTTGCACTCACTTTGCACTCACCACCGTGAGCAGCGGGATTGCCTGCCGACCGTGACGGCGATAGACTCGAAAATCGGAGTCGGTGATCCAGAGTTGTGCCGCAGGGAGAAGCTCAGTCATGCGCACTGAGACAGGCGTCCGCGATGACAGGGTTCATGGCTTTCTGCGCGCGCCGGAGGAATGGCCGAAGCCCTTGAGGTGCGCCTTGTTCGTGGAGAGATCACCGAGGCGGCTCGCTCCAAGTTTGCCTGACTTCTCAAACAAATCGCGCGTGAGATCGTAACTACTCGGACTGGCGGCACCCAGCTTCGCCGCGAGCTTCATCAGGAGTTTTTCCTGCTGTGGACGAGGCAGTGACTCCACAGCAGATTCAATGGCGGCAAGTGTGCTCATGGCGGGAATATAGCATCGAAGCCAAAGGACAGTTGGATCGAGTCGCCGTCGTCGCTGCCGAGGCAGATGACCAGGTTCTTTATTTCACCGCGGGCTTTCCGAGCAGTTCGTCGGTCTGCATGAACATCATGCGACCGGGGCTGGCATCGCGGACTTTTTTGACTTCGGCGGGCTGGATGGGCTCGGCCTGGTTGTCGAAGCTGTTGCGGACGAAGGTGAGCACGGCGGCGAGTTCGTCGTCTTTTAACATGCCGCCGAAGGGTGTCATGGGAACCTGGCCGTTGTATTTCTTGCCGTTGATTTCCAGCGGTCCCATGAGGCCATAGAGGGTGAGCTTGATCAGGCGATCCTTGTCGTCGGTGACCCACGGACTTTTTTCGATGGAGGGAAAGGCGGGGTCGAGGCCTTTGCCATTGGGTTGATGGCAGGTGACGCAGTGACCTTCGCGGAAATACACTTCCTGACCGAGTCGATACTGCGCTGCGGCGGGGCCCTTGAGATGCGCAGGCACGGGCATGGCGGCATACTCGGGGCGCTCGACTTCGGCGATGCCGTTGAGGCGGTCGGCGGCAGTCTTGATAGGAGCTTTGTTCCATTCATCCTGAGGCTTGCTGGCAGCGATGGCGATGATCTTCTTGGCAGCGGCGTTGTTGGGGAACCAGGAAGCGGCGACAGCGGCTTCGAGGCGCACGCGACCGTTTTCATCGGCAGCGGCCTTCTCTAACAAGGCGGCGCTGTCGGCGATGCGATGGGTGTTGTATCGCAGGACGCGCACGGCTGCGGCGCGGGCGTGGAAGTCGGGGCTGGCGAGCATTTGACGCAGAAGACCTTCGTCGACAGCGTTCATGCCCCATGTGGTCCAGAGGGCTTCGAGTTTCGCGTGAGTATCGGTTTGTGCTGCGGCCCAAGTTTTCACAGCGGGGAGAACTTCGCTGGCTGGATGTTCGCGCAGTTCGCGGCGGGTGCGGTAGCGACTGCGATACTCGGGGAGTTTTAGGTTTTCCAACAACGTGGTGACACTGGCTCCGTCGATCTGCGCGGGCTTCACAAGCGGGCGGCTCGGATAGGTGATGCGGTAGATGCGGCCGTGCACGTGATCGCGCAAAGGATCGCGGGCGTTGTGCTGCATGTGACCGATGAGGACGTTGTGCCAGTCGATGACATAGAGCGAGCCATCGGGCGCGAACTCGAGATCGACGGGACGGAAGCTGCCGTCGCTGCTCTTCAAGAGGTCTTGGCGGAAGGTGGTCTTCCAGCCGGTGCCTTCGTCCTGGATTTGATGCTGCTTGATGCCGAGGAATCCGATGGCGTTGCAGAGGATGAGATCGCCCTGGACTTCATCGGGGAAATGGCGCGATGAGATGATCTCCAGGCCGGAAGTGGGGCGCACTTGCTGGCCTTTGGGGATGAGGTCGGCCGTGCCTGGCGTCTTGCTGCCAAAGGTAGGTTTCACCTGCATCGGAAGCGCCCAGTTCATGCTGGGGCCGGAGGTGTGGATCAGGAAATCCTGGCCCCACTTATCGAAGACGTAGCCCCAGGGGTTGGGGATATTCATCTGGATCGTTCGCTCCAGGTGCCCACGCTGCGGGTTGTAGCGGAAGAAGCCGCCATCGACGCAGCGCACGGGGCCATAAGGTGTCTCGACATTGCTGTGTAAAAAGATGCCTTCGCAGAGCATGAAGGCTCCGCTGGGATCGGCGGTGAAGGCGCTGATGGCGTGATGCGTGTCATGCGTGTCAAAGCCGCCGAGGATAATCTCCATGCTGTCCGCTTTATCGTTGCCATTGGTATCGCGAAGCAGGACGAGGTTCGGCTCTTGGGTGACATAGACACCTTCGGGCGCGAACTCAAAGCCTATGGGCAGATGCAAGTGATCGGCGAAGATGGTTTCTTTGTCGGCTTTGCCATCGCCATTGATGTCTTCATAGATGAGGATCTTGTCGTTGGGAAAGGCATCGCCTGGACGATAAGCGGGATAGGTGGGCATGGTGGCGACCCAGAGTCGGCCCTTGTTATCAAAGGATAGCTGCATGGGGTTGGCGAGATTGGGGAACTCTTTCTCGCTGGCAAAAAGCGCGACCTTATAACCTTCGGGCACGGCAAGGGATTTCACAGCTTCCTCGCCATAGAGATACTTCGCGCTGCCGTTCTTCGCGCTCGGCGCGTAGTTTGTGGGCACGGGCGGCAGTGCGTGGGTCTTGCTGTCATCCACGGCGAGGCTGGTCTTTTTGCCGGAGGCGACATCGTGGATGAGGGCATCGCGCAGGGCGGTCATCTCACGGGTCTTTTTAACTTCATCAGGATAGTTCTGCGGGCCGTAAGGGTTGTAGCGGCCGCCGTAGGCGTGGACTCCGTTGATGAGGTTGTAGTCGATGTTCCAGAAATAATCCTTGGCCTTCACGGCGGCGTGAACCAGTTCGGGATCAGCCTTCGATGCGCGGGACTGTTGACCGTAAATGCCGGTGGCAAGCATCTGAGCCACGAGCTTGTAGCCATCGTCATTTGGGACAAAACCGCCGGTGGTGAGCGGCTTCGCTGCTTTCGCGTAAAGGTCGAGCGTGGGCTTGAGAAGGTCGATGAAAGTGAGGCTGTGCTTTTGCGCGACTCTTTGAATCGCGCCCGCGTAGAGGATGAGGTTGGTGTTCTCCTTTTCGCCGGTAGGCAGATCGCGTTTCGCCGATTGATTTTCGAAGGCGATGGGTGAGACGAGGACGATGCGTGGCGCGGCCTGGCCATTGTAGGCTTTGCTCAAACTATGCTGCACCCAGGCATCGAGTTCGGCTTCGAAGTTTGCAACTTTGCCCGAGCCATCGAAGGACTCGTTGTAACCAAAGAAGGCAACGATGGTGTCAGCCTTTAAATGTGTGAGCCACTGATCCGGTGTGCCATAGAAGCCTTTGCCTTTATGCACGAGTTTGTCGGGATTAAACTTTTCTGCGCCAGGAAAGGCCCACTGCGAGTTGCGCGATGGATGCGGCCGGAAGCCGGGTGTATCACCGACACGGCCCATGTTGCGGAGGAAGAGGCTTTGATTGGGATAGCGCAGGGCGAGTTCGGTTTCGATGCGGCTGTAGTAAACATCGCGCTCGGCCAGGCCGTTGCCGATGAGCACGATGCGCTCGCCTTTGGCTGGCGGGGCCACGGTTTGATTGCGCTTGGCGGTGGCTGCGGGCGGCTCGGCAGTGAGGGCGTGGGGAGCTGCTGCACCGGACTTGTCTGCTTTGGCTGGGCGCTTCTTGTTTGCTTCGGCCCCGGCTTCGGCCTTGCCTTTACCTGCTTCGACTGCCTGACTGTGGGCGAAGGGGGTGATGAAGATTGAGAGGCTGATGATGAGACAATAAAACGGTGATAGTAGTTTTGAGTGACGCATGGTGATGAGGATTGAGAGTGAGTGGTTGAAGCAGGTACGAACTAAATGGATGAGTTCTTTTGCTGGCTTTGCGTTTCATTTTCTTCGGCGTCGTCTTTGATCTTCATTGCAGCAAGAAGCGGGGCTTATTGCTCCCAGGATAATGTGCGACTGAAGAGAGCGGGATGAATACCAAGTGTCTATCCCTTGGTGAAGAAATTCTGAAGCTCCTGCCGGGCCATTTTGTCATGGGCGAGTGTGACTGGTGGTTCTTATGTTCACCACGCCCACTCGGGATTCAAGTCCCAGCGTTTTGCGACTTCGGAGAGTTCTTCGCGCAGGGGCCACTCGTCGGGACGCGGGTCCTGGCCGAGGTGACGGGTGCTGGCGCCCTTGAGTTTCATGCAGCCGGTGTTGTCGCCGATGGCGGTGATCTGTTGCACTTCTTCGACGGTGAGTGGATTGATTTCCGGCAGCGCGGCGAGGTCGTCCACTTTGCTCTCGATGGTCTTGGCGCCTTCGTAGGCTTCCTGGATGAGCGTGGGGACGACGCTCTTCACGGGTTCCTGGGCGAGATTCCAGAGACAGGAGAGCTGGAGCGCGGTCAAGCCATGGCGCTGGGCAATGGGGCGGACTTGGTCGAGCTTTTCGTTGCCGTGCTCGACCCAGCCGGCGGGGCGGTGGCTGCGGTGGTCGCCATCGCGGAACTTGTGGCCGGGATGGACATCGTCATGGAAGATGCCGCCGAAGTCCACGACGCGGGCCAGCAGGTTGATGTTGAATTTTTTCGCTGCGGGCAGCACGAACTGGCCGGGCCAGGGCTCGAAGGGATTCAATATGATCATGGCCCAGTCGATGTCGCCGCCGAATTTTTCGAAGCACTGGATGATGTCGAGTGTGAATCCATTCGCGGGGCCGGGGGCGATGCCGAGGCGCTTGGTGAGGCCGCGCGTTTTCAGCGCGCGCAGGGCGTCCCACACTTTTGGGCTGCTGTAGCCGATGGTGTCGGGGTTGTGCAGGAGGAGGCAGTCGAACTTGGAGGTGTTGCAGCGTTCGAGGGATTTTTCCGTGGCCATGACGAGGTATTCTTCATACTGCTCAGGACCGCGCAGGCCGGGTTCGGTGAAGCGCGGATAGCCCTTGGCGCCGCTGCGGAGACCGCCGTAGAAATCATGACCGACGATGCCGACGAGCGAGTAGGTGTCGCGCGGGATTCCTTTGAGGGCCTCGCCGAGAAGCGAGTCCGCGCGGCCCGCGCCATAGACATCCGCGGTGACGAAGGTGCGGATGCCTTTTTCGTAGTTGAGCCGCACAAGGCGGACGTAGCGTTCTTCGTCGAGTTGTTCGCCGAAATGCATGAAGCGTCCGCCGCTCCAGGTGCCGAATGCGGTGCGTGTGATATCCATAGGGAAGGGGAGTTTACGGAGAAATGCGGAGTGTCAAAACGCAGCGCCAAGATTTAGACGGAATTAACAAGATTTAACAGAATGGAGTTTCGAAGAACTCACGCCAAGCCAGTCAACGCGATTCTCGCTCTGGAGGTAGAAGGAGAGAATCGAAATTGCACTCAGCGAAGAATCAGGAGGTGATGTCAGAACGCCGGGAGCTTCTGGATAAGACGACAAACTTGCGGCGATATCCTCGGCGGTTCCTGGAATGAACTTGCGGCTTGTGAGGTTCAGCTCTTTCCAGGAAGCGATCTCAAGCCGTGGGATGACGCTGCCGTGAGGGATCGGACTGGGATCTAGCAGCCAGGCATCCGGCAGCAGTTCGAGTAAAATATCCACCGTGGCCCGGCGCAGTTCGCGCTCCCAGAAGTCGCGCAGTGGCCGGAGGCGCAGCAGCGCGGGCCAGAGGGATTCGTTAAGGGATGCGGGTGTCGCGAGCACATCAGCTTGCGGTTGTGCCGATGATGGCAGTGAGGTTAACGCCGCTGCGCACTGCGCAGCGGGGGCGATGATCGGATGCAGGGTGAGACGGGTGCCGTCGATGGTGAGATGGCAGGCGAAGATACTAGTGCCCACGATCGAGGTTTCCTGCCAGGAGCGGGCTGGCTGGAGCCAGGGATCGAGTTCAGATAATGGCGACTGCTTCGTTCGAAGCCGGTCGCAGGCTGCGGCGAATCGCACGACCTGGTGGCCGAGTGACGAAAGGATCTTGCGCTGCGCTTTGGACAGATCAATGCCTTCAGTTGCCGGTGAGGCCAGTCCGGAGGCGCGGGCGGTGGCGGGCTGGATCAACACTTACTGATACGACGACTCGACACGTTTCGCGACATCGCGGTAGCCGTAGTCATTGTTGTAGATTTCCTTCATGCAGTTGAGGTAATCATCTTTCCGGCTGACCCTTTCGTAAATCAGGGCTAGCTCATAGAGGAGTTCCTTCTTCTCTTTGTTAAAGATGGTGAGTTCCTTCACGGCGTCGCTGTAGGCGTTGATGGCGAGGTCGTTCATCCCGAGCCTGGCGAAGCAGGTGCCGAGGAGGAGCAGGGCCTTGTTGCGAATATGCGGGTTGCTCTTGGCCTGCTGAAGTTCGGGAATGGCCTCGCGATACTGTTCCATTTGAATGAGGACACTGGCGAGTTCAAAGCGATATTGCTTGTCGGTGGGATGGCGTTCAATTTTTGATTTTGCCTCGGCGAGGACAGTGGAGAGGCGGTCAATCTTGATCTGGTGGATATGGGCGCGTTTTTCTTCGATGTCGGGTGACTCCGGGCTGGCTTCGATTTCAGCCTCCGTGAGCTGGATTTGGATCTCGGCGACTTTGTTGCGCACGTGTTCAACGCGGCCCTGGAGAGAGACGTCGCCCGGAGAGAGTTCGGCGGCATATTCATACCACTGGAGAGCTTCCTCCGGCTTTTCCATTCGGTCGTAGACGTCCGCGATCTTTTTTACAATGTTGACATTGGTCTGGTCATTTTCGTATTCTGCAGCAAACTGGGCGAGGAGGTTTTCCATCTGTTCGCCAGTCATGCCTTGGCGTGCTAGGTTTTCCATTTGCTGGGCTTCGTCTCCGCTTTTCATGGCCTTGCGGAATCCGCCTTCCTCCTGCCAGCCTTGGCGCATCATGGAGGTCTTGGCGGCGGCGTCTTTCTCGCCCTTCACAGCGTCCATATCTGAGCCGTCCACGCGGATGATGTTGCGGTAGATGTCGCCAGCTTTTTCCGGCTGTTCATGCCCCATGTAATGCTCCGCGAGACGGTGCATATTTTTTGTGTTACCCGGGTGGCCTTCACGTATGGTTTCGAGGGCGAATGCGGCGATCTCATGCTGGCCGGCGCGCACGGCGTAGTCATACAAGGCCTGGTTGGCATTGATGCTGTAAGGATCTTTTTGAAAGACGGTATCTTCTAATTCGGCGATGCCTTCCCATGGTTCTTTTTTCGAATTGGCGCCGCTCTTGAACATGCTGAAGCCGCCGCTGAAAAGCCCCTTCTTATGGCCCTTAAATTTTTCCGCTTCAGCGCGGCGCAGCAGCCTGCGGCCCCCCAGGAACTCAGGGGATTGCTTGATGACGGAAACGATGAGGCTGATCGCGTAGTCATAATTCTTGAGCTGGTAGGCGCTCACGCCCTTGAGCCAGAGGTTTTTCTGTTGCGGTTGCAGATCGTGTTCGGTCATGATGCGGGAGCGCGGCTTGGTTAAAAAAACAGCCTGTATGCGTCAGTGTTCAGGGGCGCGACGAGGTCTTGCCAACAAGCAGGTCTCCGACGTTTCGCCATTCACTGCGAAAACCCTCCAGAAAATCCTTCCAGCCAAGACCGTGCTCAAAGGCGACCATCCAGCAATAGGTCGCCAGCACAAATGCGGCAATCCAAAGCAGGCGATAAACAAAGCGCATCATGGGGGAGTGAGCTTAAGTGCAATATTGCGCCCTCGTCCAGCCTGATTTGCGCGAGTCAACACGATCAAACAATGGGCAAGGGGAATATCACGACAAGGGGCAGGGGCCTTGGTCGTCGGGGGTCAGCAATAAGATTTTCATGAGTGGCAGCAAATCCCGCACATCATCCAGCACCCGTTCCGCTGCCACCTGGAGTGGTTTGTCGCCCCGGATGCGGATGGTGTGGAACACGCCGGCATTACATGCCATCTGAATATCGCGGTCGTGATCGCCGACGAGCCAGGAGGTGGTGAGATCGAGATCATGCTCCGCTGCCGCGCGCAGAATCATTTCCGGCGAGGGCTTGCGACAGGTGCAGTGTGGATCATCGGCCAGGCAGGTGCAGGCGAAGATGGCATCGAAGGCCGCGCCATGCCGGGCGAGTTCGCTCTGCATGTATGCGTGAATTTCATCGAGCGCGGCCTGCG
The DNA here is from genome assembly GCA_009885695.1 of Verrucomicrobiota bacterium. Taxonomy (GTDB): domain Bacteria; phylum Verrucomicrobiota; class Verrucomicrobiia; order Verrucomicrobiales; family Verrucomicrobiaceae; genus VFKE01. The sequence goes on from VFKE01000196.1 coordinate 8,270, forward strand.
TCATCTGGCCCTTGCCCACGCCCTGCTGGCTGGTGACGAGTATCAGTACGAAGCCGCGTGATTTGAGAAACGCCAGGGTTTCGATGATGCCTTCGTTGAAATGAAAATCTTCCTGGCGCAGAACATAGCCGTCGCCGGGCGAGCGGTTCACCACGCCATCGCGGTCGAAGAAAAAGGCGGAGCGCATGGTCTATTTCTTCCAGACCGGATAGCCTTGGATGCAGAGGTCGTCGCCGATGGGCTCCTGCCAGATGTCTGTCAGCTTCACCGAGCGCGCCTTCGGAAGAAAATCAGCACCACCCGTGGACATGACGCCGCCGCCGCAGATGCGCGGCGCCACATACCAGCAGACTTCGTCCACTAAGCGCGCGGCGAAGGCCTGGCCCATGAGACTGCCGCCGCCTTCGAGCAGGACGGTGGTGATTTTGCGCTTGGCCAGGTCGCGGAGGATTTCGCGGAAAGTGAAATCGCCGCGCAGCACCAGCGTGCGGCCTTTGAATTTGTCGGTGAAGACGATGGCTTTCTCCGGCAGATTTCCCGAGCGGGTCACGATCACGCGCCACGGTTGTTGTTTGCCGCGAGGGATGCCGCTGCCGCGCAGCGTGAGTCGCGGATCATCTTTGCGCAGCGTCTCCGCGCCGATGAGGATCGCATCGCAGCGCACGCGCAACTGCATCGCGTGAGCCCGCGCGGCTTCGCCAGTGATCCATGGCGGCTCGCCCGGCGGGCGAGTGATGCGACCATCGAGACTCTGACCGGATTTGGCAATCACATAAGGCAGCCCGGTCTTCATCCATTTCGCGAAGGGCCGGATGAGGCGGTCGCAAGCTTCGCTCAGCACGCCGCTTTCCACCTCGATGCCTGCGTTGCGCAACACGACATCCGCCGCGCCGGCATGTTTGGGATTGGGGTCGGTTGAACCGTAAGTCACGCTGGTGATGCCGGCTTTGATGAGCGCCTCCGTGCAAGCCGGCGTGCGACCGTGAGTCGAGCAGGGTTCGAGCGTGACGAAAGCCGATGCACCGCGCGCATCGCCGCCATTTTTTTTCGCATCACGCAGCGCTTCGATCTCCGCGTGTGGGCCGCCAGCTTTCCGGTGAAAACCTTCGCCGATCACCTGGCCTCGTTTGACGATCACCGCGCCGACAGCAGGGTTGGGCGAGGTCAGGCCGATGCCGCGCGCGGCTTGAGCCAGGGCCAGGGTCATCCAGTGTTCGTCGTCGGAGGAGGGCATGGGTGCGTGAAGGGAGAATAAACCGCAAGAAACGCAAGGTGCACTCGAAGAAAAATGAGCTTTGCGGTCACGGAGCGCCCAGTGGTTAATTAGAAGCGAGAACGGCATCTATCCGCCGATTACGCAGATTTCACAGATGGAGAGAGTTTAATATCTTCATTCTGCGTGTATTTGCGTAATCTGCGGATTTAATCAGTAATTATTTCTGCTGCTCGACCATGGCGCTATCTCCCAAGGACAAGACCCGGCTCTATCACGATCTCGGCACTTTGCTAAAGTCCGGGTTTCATCTGGACCGGGGAATCGATGTGATGCTGGGACAAAATCCCTCCGCTGGTCGGCGCGCCTGGCTCGTGGGGCTGCGTCAAGGGCTGGCCGAGGGACGCAGCGTGGCCGGATCACTGGAATATCGTCCGTCCGGCAGCAGCGAGCTGGAGATCGGATTGCTGGCTGCGGGCGAACGCGGCGGGCGTCTCGATGAGGCTTGCGCGGAGCTGGTGAAATATTTCGAAGTGCGACACCAGAGCGCCAGCAAGGCATTGGGTGCGCTGGTTTATCCGTTGATCCTGGTGCATTTCGCGATTGTGGTGCCCGATTTTTCCAAGGTGATCGATGGCGGTCTGAGTGCCGGATTTGCCGGCATCCCGCTGCGGCTGGCGGTGCTGTGGAGTTCGATTGCAATCGTGGCGGCAGTGACGGTGCTGTGGTCTCGCGCAGCAACGAGCTCGGTGGCGGCAGATCGTTTGTTAAGGCGGGTGCCGCTGGCCGGTTCTGTGCGACGGCATTGGGCGCTGGCGCGATTTTCCCAAGTGATGCACACCAGTTTGCTCGCGGCATTGAAAATGTCCGAGGCCTTGCGTCTGGCTGGCGGTGCGGCGCGTAGTGCCGTGCTGAATGAGGGTGCGCGGAATGCGGCGGAGAAAATCGAGACGGGCGAAAATTTCTCGAACTCGCTCCGCAGCGTGGGCGGGTTCAGCATTGAGTTTAACAACTCCATGGAGATGGCCGAACACTCGGGCACGCTGGATCATGAGTTCGGCCGCTGGGCTATCGCCGAGGCGCAGCTCGCGGCCCGCGCGCAGGATCGCGTGGCCGAGTGGATGCCGCGAATTTTCTATGTGCTGGTGGTGATCTACGTCGCCTCGCGCATCATCGGCATGTTCAGCGGCTATTATCAGATATTGGGTGGCGGCTTGGAAAATCTCGAAAAGGCGCAGAGCAACTGGTGACGGGTGCTAGAGCAACCTAAAGACTGTCGTAGCCGCGTTCGTGAGAACGCGGGAAATATTCGAGCTTCGTCGGCTGGCGAGTTTTCTTCCCGCACTCTTACGAGATGCGGCTACGATGTTTAGGAAAATACAATAAGTGTTCAAAAGAACATGTTTGACATTTTCGACAGCTGCGTTACACCCCTCGTGTCGGGGAACACCCGCATTTTGACTCCTTCCTCATCACCATCAAACCCCACAATACCATGGCGCGCGCATCCAAAGAAACTTCCCTCGAACCCGTCTCCAATAAAATCGCCGAGGCGCGCGGAAAGAATCTCGAACTGGCCATCCAGCAAATTCAGAAAGACTACGGCGAGGGCGCGATCCTGCGCATGGGCGAGGACACGCATGTTGATATCGCCGTCATACCCACGGGCAACCTGCTCATCGATCAGGCGCTCGGTATCGGCGGTTTCCCGCGAGGCCGCATTGTGGAAGTTTACGGCCCGGAATCCTCGGGCAAGACAACACTGACATTGACCGTCATCGCTCAAGCCCAGAAGGCGGGCGGGTTGGCCGCATTCATTGACGTGGAGCACGCGCTCGATCCGACCTATGCGCGGAAGCTCGGCGTGAAGATGGAAGAGCTTCTCGTCTCGCAGCCCAGCAGTGGTGAAGAAGCGTTGCGCATTTGTGAAACTCTGGTGCGCTCGAACGCGCTGGATGTCATCGTTTTGGACTCCGTGGCCGCGCTCGTGACCCGGCAGGAGCTGGAAGGGGAGATCGGCGACTCCACTGTCGGAGCGCAAGCTCGACTGATGAGCGCCGCGATGCGCAAGCTCACCGCCATCATCGCCAAAGCGCGCACCTGCTGCATCTTCACCAACCAGATACGCGAGAAGATCGGCGTCATGTTCGGCAATCCGGAAACCACGCCCGGCGGCAAGGCGCTCAAATTCTATGCCAGCATGCGCATCGACATCCGGCGCATCGGCGCGATTAAAAATGCCGATGGCACCGTGATGGGTAATCGCACACGCGTGAAGGTGGTAAAGAACAAACTCGCGCCGCCTTACACGGAGGCCGAGTTCGACCTCATGTATAACGAGGGCATCAGCGGCGTCGGCTCCATGCTCGATCTCGCGCTGGACTACGACATCCTGCAGAAGCGCGGCTCGTGGATCAGCTACAAAGGCACGCAACTCGCCCAAGGCCGCGACGCCTGCAAAGACGCGCTCAAGGCTGATCCCACGCTTTACGCAGAAGTGGAAGCTACGGTCAGAGCCATGCTTGCTGAAAAAGGCGGCACGATCGGCAAACGCGGCGGCGGCGGAGCCAAAGCGGAGTAAGGGGAAGCAGTGCGTCGGAGGTCAGAGATCAGAAGTCAGCGCGAGGGTGAGTGAATCGATGAAGTTTCGGTTGCTCACGTCCCGCGCGGTCCACCACTTCAGCACCGCGCCCGGTGACAAACACTCAAGTTTGAACTCCAACGAATTCCCCGCGGCCCGGCCCGCAATGCCCCTTGAAACCCGTTGGTTGCGAAGCCGCGAAGCGAATTCAAACTTTAGTTTGCTCACGCCCCGCGCGGCCGATCACGTCAGCACCGAGCACACTGACAATCTCACGCTTGAACTCCAACGAGTTCCCTCGCGCCTTGAGAAAGCGCACGGCGTGGAGCGGGATGCCAAGGGCGCGATCATCGCCCGTGGACCGGAAGCGCGGGGTGCAGAGAACCAGCCAGCCAGGAGCCCTCCACCGGGTGCCGGGAGGGATCTCGAATTGCAAAGTCAGTCCGCGCTGTCCGAGGAAGCGCAGGCGCTGTCCCGCCCAGCAGACCACCAAATCGCGCGCGAAGTGCACGGGCGGCATCAAGGGGTGCAGCCTCAACTCCACGTGTGTGGACGAATGAAGTGGATGGATCAGGAGGGCGGCGATGGGCTGGCTCCAGCGGAAGCTCTTGCCGGACGCAGTCTCCCGCCCATTGAACCCGAACAATTCGTGCCCCGGCATCTCCGCAGGCAGCACCCGGTTGTGCTTTGCCACGATACGGCCGGATGAGGGCGGGGTGTGTTTGAGACAGTAACGCACCCGGCAAAGGATGGTTTGACCCTCGTAGTAATCCACGAAGGCGCAATACATGCGCCGTCGGTCCAGCCAGCGCCAGATTTGGGCCCGAATCTTGGCCTGCCAGACGCGGCTTTGGATCTGCCATGCCAGAAGGCGGCGGCCCAGCAGCGTGCTCAGCAGCAAATTTCCAACGCTCCTTAAGCCTGCACGGAAGACGTGCCTGAGTGCGACCCGGAGGCAGGCCTTGGTGGCGGAGGCGTTGAAGTGGCGCACCGTGGTCCATTCAGCCGGATTGGGGAAGTAGGGATCATCATCGGATGTTTCATTCTCCAGCCGGTAGAGACATTCTCCCTCGGTGAAGGCGCGGATGAACTGATCCAGCAGGTGAAAACTGTCCGCGTAGAGATGGGCCAAAACCACGCGCGGAGCGTAGCCAAGCTGGTGGCCGCGGCGTTTCAGGTCCGCGGCGAGAAGCCATTCCGCAAAGCGGCCGTAGCGGACTCGGAATCCTCCCACGGCATCGTAGTGCTGACGCCGCAAGGCCACCCCGCGCAGGATGAGCTTGCGCCAGTCGCAGGGGCGCTGCCACTCCTTGAATCCCGCGTCGTAGTAGTGGGATTCCATCGCGCCGATGGCGTTGGGAATGACCGGCATCGTGCGGGTGCAAAAGCCATCCCCGTCGTTCTCGTCGAACCATCGAAGGATCTCGGCGACTGCTTCCGGTTCCGCCACGCAGTGCGGCTCGGTCAGGAAGACAAACACCCCGCGCGACTCGCGGATGGCCAGGTCATACTCGGCGATTTCATCCGTGAGGCCGGAATGCCCCGAGGTTTCCCGGGGCGCGTGGACTAGCCTGTCCCACGGGCGCAGCAATGGGACAAGAGCCCCGCGCAGGCTTTCGGTGCGTTCGTTGAGCACGACCACGAGCTCAAAATCCGCAGCGTCATGGGTCTGACCTCGGGTCCAGGCCGTGACACACGCCACTCCAAACCCGCGATGGTCTTCCATCGGCAGCACGATGGAAAGGCGGGGCGGGGGACTGGCGGCGTGCGCTGCGCGCCGGGCCGCGCTTTCTCTTTGCAGGTGATTCTGCCAGGCCGACCGTGGATCTTCCAGCGAGGAAGATTTCGACAGAGAGACCGGGCCGCCGTCATGGATGGCGCTGATGAAGCAGGCATCGAGGGCCCTCTGAACGCCCAGCACCGTTCCCGGCGGCGGGGTGGCCGACTGCTGTCCCATGGAGAGGCTTTCCAGAATGCGGCGATGAAGCGCGACGGTGGCGTCGAGATACTGCGCAAGGCTTGAGCGCCGGTCCTCGACCAGCGCGCCAGCGGAATCCCAGCGTTGAAAATGGGAGGCGACGTGGGCCTCGGCAGTCCCGGCCGAGCCGGTGACACGGAGACGCTCTTGCAGCCACGGATCGAGTGTGGCGACGGGTCGCGGGGCGGCCACGCCGCTTTGCAGATGGAGTCTTGCGCCCCGGCCGAACACGAAGTCCGCTTCGGTGTGAAAGGGCGCGGGATGGGCGCGGTCCTCTTCAAAGAACGGCGGGAGCGGCGGCCCCTTCGCCACAAGTTCGTTGAGCGCATGGCTCGTGCGGGCCGTGACTCCGGCGATGGGCTCCTCGTTCAGCAACCACGCCGCGAGATCAACCATGTGACAACCCTGGTTGAACAGATTGCCAAAGCATCCAGCTTCAATGACTTCGATTTTCCCCAGCAAGCCTGCGGCAACGGCGTCACGCAACGCGAGAAATTCCAGGCAGTGCCTCATGTGGTATCCGACATGCAGCGTGACGCCACTTGCGGCGCACCCTTCCAGCCACGCGGCGGCATCGGGTGCCGAGAGCGCCAGTGGTTTCTCCGCGAGCACCGTGCGCACTTGCGGAAAGGCAAGAATCGTCCGCAACAAGGTGTCGGTGCGGGCGACGGGAGGCGTGGCGATGATCACGTAGTCCAGCAGCTGGGATTCCAGCATCTCCCTGGCCCCGGAAAACACATCCATGCCGGGCAGCGCTCCAGCCGCACGCCGCCCATCCTCATCCGGATCCGCGATGGCGATGAGTTTCACCCCGGGGATCAGCGCCAGCGCCGCGGCGTGTTCCCGGCCACGATTGCCAAATCCTATCAGGCCTGCTGTGATCATGAAAAAAATCTCTACCGCTGAGCTACCCGTGCTGAAATCTTGTTAACGTTTACTTTGCCGTCCTGCGCGGTCCTTGCAAGTTGATCCGCAGGCATCCCGAGCAGATTGCCCTGCAAGTCGAAGCCACCGTCAGGGCCATGCTCGCAGAAAAAGGCGGCACGATCGGCAAACGCGGCGGCGGCGGAGCCAAAGCGGAGTAAGGCCCGCTACGCTAGTATGGTATGACTTGCTATGACTTGGAATGGCGCGGTATCCGATCAATTTTTCGGCGTTTACAGATCATTAGTAGAACAATATATTTTATAGATACAAATCAATAAAATTATGGTTTTTAGTGATATTTAAATTATTAGTGGTAATATTCATCTGTTGATCGCTCGATTTTACCAATTATCACATTCCATAGACTTTTTATCGCTCCCTTGCCGTGAAGTTTCTTTTCAAAATCGCCCTTCTCATCCTCACCGCCCGGGTGCTGGCTGGGACGCCGCGTGGCAGCAACAAGGATATTGATGCCATCGGCGACTTCAGTCTGCGAGACATTGCCAGTGGTGTCACTTCCGCTGTCGCGAAGGCCGAGGGCGCGGTGCGCGACTTTTGGTCGGAACCGTCGCTGACTGCACCCAGAGCCGCCGCCCGTCACAGCACAGGTGCGCGCCGCCCGGCAAATTCATTTTGACCGGACTTTCGTCGCGCAACATCAACAGCGCGGACTCGATTTCGTGATTCCCGACATTTGGAATCTTCCGTCCTGCCAGCCATTGATGGATAATTCGGCAGAGGATGGCGGGCGACTGGCGGCGCAAGGCGGTCGTGATGCGCAGTGATCCGTCCGGTGGCTCCAGCCTGTGCCGCGTGGAAAAATCCAGCGCGAGGGAATTGAGGCAGGCATCATCCCGTTCTGCATGTTCCGCAAACCGGACCAGCAAAGGCCGCACATCGCGCCGGAAGACATCGTTCATCAGCGGCAGCACCTCATGCCTCACGCGGTTGCGTGTGTGGGCTGGAGAATTGTTGCTGGCGTCGTCGCGGAATCGTAGCCTGTGCCCGGTCACGTAGTCATCAATTCCCGCACGCGTCACCTGCAGCAGCGGTCGAACGGTGATCAGGCCCGGGATCGTCTCTGCTGCGCCGCGCATGCCCGAGGCTCCGCGCAAGGATGCGCCGCGGCACAGCCGGTGCAGCACTGTCTCTGCCTGGTCATCGGCATGATGAGCGGTGAATAGAAACTGACAACGATGCTTCCTCGCCATGGCCGCGAAGAATGAACGCCGCGCGTCACGTCCCGCAGTCTCAACGGATAGCTTCTTTCGCTGCGCAAGCTGCGCAACATCGACCTTTCTGACATCACAGTGAAGAGCCAGTTTTGCCGCGAGATTTTGCACGAATTTTTCATCGGCATCGGAGCTTCTACCCCGAAGTCCGTGGTTGAGATGAAGCACTCTCAGTTTGTTCCAACCTTGCGAGACAAGCCAGTGCAGCAGTGCCACTGAGTCGCGTCCGCCCGAAACCGCGATGAGCGCGGTTTTGTCGGGGCGCAGTCCGGTCAATCCTGATCGAATCGCCGCCAGTGATACGACTGCTTTCGCCCGCAGCACTTCATTCTGATCTCTGACTTCTGACCTCTGCCTTCTGTTTTTATCCAATCCTATCCGCCCCGAAATACGGGACGAGCGCTGCGGGGATTTCGATGCTGCCGTCGGCGCGCTGATACGTTTCGAGGAGCGCGACGTAGAGCCGCGCGAGCGCGGTGCCCGAGCCGTTGATCGTGTGACAGAAGCGGTTTTTTCCTTTTTCATCCTTGTAGCGCAAGTTCATGCGCCTGGCCTGATAGTCGCCGAAATTCGAGCAGGAGGAAACTTCAAGATAGCTGTTTTGTCCGGGGGCCCAGACTTCGATGTCGTAGGTCTTGGCCGAGCCGAAGCCGATGTCGCCGGTGCAGAGTTCAATCACACGGTAGTGCAGGCCGAGAATTTGCAGCGACTTTTCCGCGTCCCTGGTGAGTTTTTCCAGTTCGTCGATGCTCGATTCCGGCGTGGTGATTTTCACCAGCTCTACCTTGTCGAATTGGTGCATTCGTATCAATCCGCGGGTGCCGAGGCCCGCCGCCCCAGCCTCGCGACGAAAGCAGGGCGTGTAGGCCGCGTAGCGAATGGGAAGCTGTTCCAGTTTCACGATCTCCTCGCGATGCAAATTCGTGACCGGCACTTCTGCCGTGGGGATGAGGTAGAGGTCATCCTCAGTGGCGTGGTAAACTTGATCGCCAAATTTCGGGAGCTGCGTCGTGCCCACGAGGCAATCGGATTTCACCAGCAACGGGGGCGACACTTCCATGTAACCGTGATGCGTCGAGTGCAGGTCGAGCAGGAAATTAATCAGCGCGCGTTCCAATTTTGCGCCCTGACCGCGATAAACCACAAAGGCGCTGCCGGTGATCTTGGCCCCGGCCTCAAAATCAAACAAGCCGTGTTGCGCGCCGAGCGCCACATGATCTTTCACTGGAAAATCAAAAGCGGGTTTCTGGCTCCAGATGCGGACCTCGGGATTTTGCTCCGCACTGTCGCCGACCGGACAAGCGTCATGCGGCAGATTGGGAATGGACAGGAGCAAATCCCGCTGTTTGACGTCCAGCGCCTCGGCGTCGCGACCAATCTGCTCGATGCGGTCGCCGATGCCGCGCACTTCAGCTTCGATGGCGCTAGTGTCCTGGCCCTGTTTTTTAGCCAGACCGATTTCCTTGCTGATCCGGTTGCGATCAGCCTGTAACTTTTGCAAATCTGTTTCCGCGGTGCGGCGGTGTCCGTCGAGCGCGAGCACCTCATCCACCATCGCAGCCAGCAATTCGCCACCGCGCGTGGCAAGGCGTTCCTTCATGAGGCCGGGATTGTCGCGAATGAGGCGGATGTCGAGCATAGGGCGTGCAATTTAGAGGGGAAGGCGCGGGTGAAAAGCGGAAATCGAAGCCGGACACCGCCGCAGTACATGCCGCTGGCTTTGCGCGCTCGATGATGCTAGGAACTGCGTCCTTGAAACTTCCACGGATTGTCATAGCTGAAGTCATTGTCGCGCTCGCGGATGTGTTCATCCGCGGGCATCATGCGGACAAGGTCATCGAGCGCACCTTCAAGGCGCACAAGAAATGGGGTGCGCGCGACCGGCGTCTCTTTGCCGAGAGTGTTTATGACAACGTGCGCTGGTGGCGCTGGCACTGGCATCTGGCGGGACTTCCAGATGAGGAGTGTCTAAACAATGACTTGATCACCGAGATGCGGCTCTGGCAGGTGTGGGGCGCGTATTGGGTCAGCCGCGAAGGAGAGTGGGCACCCTTCGCTGAATGCCGCGCGGTCAGTGTGCCCAGCGTGCGCGCCCAAACGGAGGCGAAAGTTGCGCCAGCGGTCCGGGCGGCGTTGCCGGACTGGCTTTATGAACTGGGCCAGCGCGAGACCGGCCCAGCATGGCCGCAAATGGTGCAGGCCCTGAACCAGCCTGCGCCGGTGGACCTGCGAGTGAATACGCTGAGAATTTCGTTGCGCGACCTCCAGGAAATTCTGCATCGCGAGACCATCGAGGCCGGACCGGTGCGCGGAATTCCCGATGCGCTGCGCTTGCGGGAGCGCAAGAGCCTGTTCACGACGGCGGCTTTCAAAGACGGTTTGTTCGAGCTGCAAGATGCGGCGTCACAGTGCATCGCGCCATTTCTCCAAGTGGCGCCGGGAATGCGGGTGATCGATGCCTGCGCGGGCGCGGGCGGCAAGACTCTGCACATCGCTGCGCTCATGAAGAACAAGGGTCGGATCATCGCGCTCGACATCCACGCCTGGAAGCTCGAGGAACTCCGCCGCCGCGCGCGACGCAACGGAGCGGGCATCGTTGAGGCCCGTTTGGTGGAGGATGCAAAATCGATCAAGCGACTTTCCGTCAGCGCAGACCGGGTGCTGCTCGATGTGCCGTGCAGTGGTCTCGGCGTGCTCCGGCGCAATCCGGATACCAAGTGGAAGCTCAGCCTGGAGGAATTGGAGCGGCTCCGCATGGTGCAGCGCGACATTTTGCAGAGTCATTCACGCATGGTGAAGCCGGGCGGCAAGCTGGTCTATGCGACGTGCAGTATTCTTCCGGCCGAGAACGAACGGCAGGTGCGGGCCTTCCTGGCGGACCGGGGCGATGAGTGGAAGCTCGAAGAGGAGCTTCATCTGCAGCCAGGTGAGAATGGTGGCGACGGGTTTTATGCGGCGAGGTTGGTGCGGTCGATTAAAATTCCCGCAGGCGAGAAAGAAGCTCCTGTTGATGATGCCGGCGGCGAGGAATTTTGATCGTTGACCCACGGCATCGAACTATGGATGCTCTGACATGATCTACCTCGATGCCAGCGCGACTACGCCGGTGGATTTCCGCGTTGTGGAGGCAATGATGCCGTTTCTGTTGCAGCATTATGCCAATCCATCGGCACCTTACGCTGCCGCACGGTTCGTGAAGAAAGCGTTGGAAACGGCGCGGGAACAGGTTGCCGCGCTCATCGATGCTGAGCCGGACGAGATTATATTTACCAGCGGCGGCACGGAGTCGGACAACGCAGCCATCGGCTCAGCGATCACGCTGGAAATGCGTCGCGGGCATTTTGTGACCGTGAAAACTGAACACAGTGCGGTGTTGGAGACAGCCCGGCGGTGGATGGAATATGGCAGGCCCGTTTCTGAGGTTGGTGTCGATCACGGCGGGCGCGTGCGCCTGGACGATTTGCGCGCGGCGACGCAGTCCGGTCAGACGGCACTGATCAGTGTGATGTGGGCCAACAATGAAACAGGGGTCGTGGCACCGATGGATGAGATCACCCAAATCGCGCACGATCGCGGCGCGATGTTTCACACGGATGCCGTGCAGTCCGTCGGCAAGCAGAAGCTTTCGGTCAAGGAGACGCCCGTGGATTATCTCAGCCTCAGCGGCCACAAGTTTCATGCGCCCAAGGGCGTCGGCGCGCTCTTCATCAGCCGGCGGGTGCGTTTCAAGCCGTGGGCGCTGGGTGGCGGACAGGAATTCGGCCGGCGCTCAGGCACGGAGGCCATCCCGAACATTGTCGCGCTGGGCATGGCGGCGGAAATTGCGCGTCAGGAAATTGATCGCGGTGTTGAGGAAAAAATCGGCGCCATGCGCGATGCCTTTGAAAAACGCCTGATCGCCGTGCATCCCAATACCATCGTAAACGGCGACCAGACGCATCGCTTGACCACAATATCGAACCTGTGCTTTCCAGGCGTGGATGCGGCTGGACTGCTGATCCTGCTGGACGAATGCGGACTGGCCTGCTCGGCGGGTTCAGCCTGTCACACGGGAGACTTGCAGTCATCGCACGTGTTGCTGGCGATGGGTTTCGATGATGCTCACATTCGCAGCACGATGCGTTTTTCATGGTCACGCATGAATACCATGGAGGAGACGCTGCGTGCCGCAGACTTGTTGATCGCGTGCGTCAACAAGATGCGCTCGTTGCAAACCGGAGTGGTGAGACAGAATTAACGGAATTTACCAAATGGACAAATCGGTCGCGGAGCGATTAATAATTCTGTTTCATTTTGTTAATTCTGTCGAACCTCATTGAGTGCTTCGATTCCCAGCGCCAGCGCGCCGAGGATGCCTGCCCTGTCACCGAGACCGGGCGGCACGATGAACTGACCGATGCCGTCCGCCAGTTCGTGCAAGTACACATAACCGTTGAGCAGTCGCTGAACTTCTTCCCGGATCATGGGAAAAAGGTGCGCCTGGTGCATCACGCCCCCGCCTAAAATGATTCGCTGAGGCGAGAGGGTGAGCGTGAGATTTACCAGCCCGAGCGCGAGCAGCGTGGCAAATTCGCCCCAACATTCATGCTCCGGTGGAAAAGACTCCGCAGGAGCGCCCCAGCGATTCGTGATGGCCGGACCACTGATGAGACCTTCAATACAGCTACCATGGAAGGGACAGATGCCGTCAGGTTGCGGGGCATTCGAGATCACCTGCGGGATATAAAGATGCCCGATCTCCGGATGCAGCGCGCCGTGCAGCGGTTTTCCGTCGATGAGCACACCGCCGCCGATGCCGGTGCCGATGGTGATGTAAATCAGAGGATCACAATTCCGGCCCGCGCCCCAGGTGTGCTCGCCCAGCGCTGCCGAGTTCACATCCGTGTCGAAACCGAAAGGCACGTCGAAATGTTTGCGCAACGGTCCCAGTAAATCCGTATTCTGCCAGCCCGGCTTCGGTGTCGTGGTGATAAATCGATAGGTTTTGCTTTTCACATGCAAATCAAGCGGTCCGAACGAACCCACGCCGAAGGCGCTGATGGTGCCGTGTTGCTTCTCGGCGTATTCAAAAAACGCGACGACTTCGCGCAAGGTCTGCTCCGGAGTCGTGGTCGCGATGCGCTCCGTGATTTCCAGTTCACCGTCCGGAGTGCCGAGGGCGCAGTTGAACTTGGTGCCGCCAGCTTCGATGGCGGCGATGAGAGGCGTGTTCATGGTCGGATCACGATCTGAGTCCGAGTCCGGTATAAATCTCCTGCGTGGCCATGCTCTTGTTAAGAGTGTAGAAATGAATCCCGTCCACTTTGCCGTTCAACAAGCCGGCGCATTGTTCAGTAGCGTATTCGATACCAGCGCGCTGCACGGCGGATTCATCATCGCCGCAACTGGCGATGAGCTTGAGCAGCTTCGCGGGAAAACGCGCGCCGCCGGCGAGGTCGGCCATGCGCCGCATGCCACTGGCGCTGATGATGGGCATGATGCCGGCGATGACAGGGACCTGGATGCCGGCGAGCTGGCAGCGCGCGCGGAAGTCTTCGAAATCGTGGTTGTCGAAGAAAAGCTGGGTGCAGATGTAGTCAGCTCCGGCATCGACTTTGGCCTTGAGATGATCCATTTCCGTGAGGCGATTTGGAGTGGTGGGATGTCCCTCCGGGAAACCGGCGACGCCGATGCCGAAGCCACGTTTATCGGAGTGGGTGCTGCGGTTGTTAAATTGGCGGATGAAACTCACGAGGTCTGCGGCGTGTTGAAACGCATCTTTTGATTTATGGTAATTGGCCAGGTCCTTGGGCGGATCACCGCCGAGCGCGAGAATATTGCTCACCCCCGCCTTTGCATAGCGTTCGATGATGGCGGCGATGTCAGCCTCGTTGTGGCAGACGCAGGTCAGGTGCGGCACCGGATCCAGAGAAGTCTCCCGCTTGATGCGGACCACGAGATCGTGGGTGAGTTCGCGCGTCGTGCCGCCCGCGCCATAGGTCACGCTGACAAAGGCGGGCCTAAGAGTCTCCAGTTCACGAATGGTCTGAAAAAGAGTTTCCGCGCCCCCGGGGGTTTTCGGAGGAAAGAACTCGAAAGAGAATGAAGGCCGGTGAGCGGCGAGGATATCGCGAATGTGCATGGACGGAAACAAAGCACGTGGTCGATGCGGAACGCAAGCGCGATGGTGATGGGGAAAATTACTGTAAGAAACGGTCGTCAGGTTACGTCTTCAGCTCATGACACGGCAACTTTCATTTACAATTCTGCTTCTGGTTCTGACATCACATGTTTTCTGCGGCGCGGCACCCGGCACCCGGCAGCCTAATTTCATCCTGATTCTGTGTGACAATCTCGGAAATGGCGATGTGGCCTGTTTCGGCTCGAAGCTGCACCGCACACCCAATCTCGACCGCATGGCCGCGGACGGCATGAGGCTCACGAGTTTTTATTCCGCGAGCGGTGTCTGTTCGCCCAGTCGCGCAGCTTTGTTGACCGGCTGTTATCCGCGTCGATTGAACCTGCAAGTCAACGGCGCGGCTCTGCCGGTGCTTATGCCGCTGGACACAAAGGGTTTGAACCCGGATGAGGAGACAATCGCGGAAGTTTTGAAGCGGGCCGGCTATGCCACCGCTTGCATCGGTAAATGGCACTTGGGAGACCAGCCGGAGTTCCTGCCGACGCGCCAGGGGTTTGATGAGTATCTTGGCATTCCCTACAGCGATGACATGACGAAGATTCCCTACAGCGATGACATGACGAAGAATACGAAGGATAAATCTCGGGAAACATGGCCGGAGCTTCCGCTGATGCGGGGGGAAAAGGTGATCGAGGCACCGGTGGACCGCGACACGCTGACAAAGCGCTACACGGAAGAGGCGGCGGACTTCATCGTGCGGCACAAGGACAGGCCGTTTTTCCTTTACCTGCCACATGCGATGCCAGGGAGCACCAAAAGCCCGTTTGCGAGTAGTGAGTTCAAGGGAAAGTCCGCCAACGGCACATACGGAGACAGCATTGAGGAGCTCGACTGGTCTGCGGGTGAAATTCTGAAAGTGCTCAAGGAGAACAAGCTGGAGGAGAATACCCTGATCGTCTGGACGAGCGACAACGGCGCTGTGCGTCACGTGCCACCGCAGGGCAGCAACGCGCCCTACAAAGGATGGGGCTATTCCACAGACGAGGGCGGCATGCGGATGCCGTGCATTCTCTATTGGCCGGGACGCGTCCCTGGAGGTGCGCTGTGTGACGAACTCTGCACCATGATGGATTTCCTTCCGACCTTTGCGAATCTCGCCGGCGCGCCTCTGCCTGCGAAACCCATCGATGGACATGATGCCGGATCGCTTTGGTTCACCGGCAAGCCGGCGCATTCCGCTTATGACGACATCGGTTTCTGTTATTACCAGAGGCACCAACTTCAGGCCATACGCGCTGGAGATTGGAAATTGTATATTCCTCTGAATGAAAAGGTGGAGCATAGAATTGAGGAGCCGGTGGCAGCTCCCTTGGCATTATTCAACGTGCGGCATGATTTGACCGAGAAGCACGAAGTCTCCGCAGAACACGCGGAAGTAGTGACCCGGATGATGAAGTTTGCGGAGAATGCCCGGCGAACGCTGGGGGACATGAATCAAACCGGGTCAGAGCAACGCCCGGCCGGCAGGGTGGAGCATCCGCGGCCACAGCTTCTAGAGAGGCACTGACCCGGGCGCTTCATCCAGCGCTGGACAGTGCCCGTATCAAGCGCTCTCGTCGTTCCATGAAAGCCATCCCATGCCTTGCTGCCGTCCTCCTTGCCAGTGTCGTGCTTATCGCCGGTCCTGCCGCCGTGAAAGTAAACCCGCCCTATGACGCCCCCGCCACCGAGGGCACGGATCAGGAAGGCAAAACCGTGAAGTTCGCCGACCTCTACAAGGCCAATCCGTTTGTAGTCGTCTATTTTTATCCAAAGGCCGATACTCCCGGTTGCACAAAGCAGGGCTGCTCACTGCGCGATGCCCACGAAGACCTGACGAAGCTCGGCGTGAAAGTCGTCGGCGTGAGCCACGATTCCGTTGCGGAGGAGAAGGCGTTTAGTGACAAATTCAAGTTTCCCTTCACGCTGATCGCGGACAAGGAAGGCAAGGTCATCTCCGCATTCAAAGTGGAAACCATGAAGAACGGAATGGCCTCGAGGCAGTGCTTCATCATTAAGAACGGCAAAGTCGTCTGGCATGATCCCAAGGCTGCAACCGATCGGCAGGCTGACGAAGTGAAGACTGCGCTCGCGGAGTTGAAGTGAGTACGGCCCGACTTTCGGCTGCGCCGCCAAAGCTCCATTCAAGAGCGACCCTTACAATTCTTGCATCTTGAGAGGTGACCCCATGACACAGAAAACCATTACACCAGAATCACGGGGTAACTCCCAATCTCCAATCTGCTGCAATGCGCCGCTTCAGCTCACTGGATGGACAAAAGCAGTTTCGTAGCTGCCTGCAAAACAGCGAAGAATGAAGGGCCGGTGGCCTGTGCAGTAACCCCTGGGGAAAATTCGTGCGGTCACGTTAGAAATCGACGATCGAACATGACGACTTGCTATCAGGTCACAGAAGATACGGGTTATTCATGCGCTCCGCACCGATGGTCGTCTCCGGCCCGTGCCCAGGAAACACGCGGGTCGCATCAGGCAGTGAAAGGAGCTTTTCAATAACACCCCGCACGAGTTGCTCCATGCTCCCGCCCGGGAAGTCGGTGCGGCCAATGCTCCCGGCAAACAGAACATCACCGGCGAAAAGAATCCCTTCCTCCTCGCAATGGAAGGTTACGCTGTCGGGGGAGTGGCCGGGGATGTGCTCCAGCCGCCAGTTCACGCCGGCGGCCTCGACTTGCGTCCTGCCCTCGAGAAGTTCATCCACGCGAAACGAATCCACGCGGAACGGCATCCCGGTCGCTATCTCCAAGAGGATCTCAAGGGTTAATTCGCGCGAATAAGCAGCGAGCGCGAGGACTCGCGCCCCGTGCTCTCGCTGGATGATGGCCGCATCCTGGACATGGTCGTAGTGCTGATGCGTGAGCAACAGGGTGGAAACGGTGACACCGCGACCGTGCAACCATGCCGCCATGCCCTCCGGCGCATCCACGGCAATGGTTCCAGTGCTGGTTTGCACCAGCCAGCCGTTGGTCATCGCCATGCCGCCCGTGTAAAATGAAACTTCCATGTCAGGGAGCATTCATCATGAAAGCGGTGGACTTTTCAACAATAATTGACGAGGGTGGTCAAAGTGTGCACGCTGATCACAGCGTCCTGTCTCCATCTCCAAAAGACTTATGTTCAAGTCCTCACTCCTCTCGCTGGCAATCCTCTTCAGCCAGCTGGCCTCTTCAGCCACGCGCGCGGAAACAAACTACGGCACCGTGGCCATGTATGTGGCCAATATGCTGCAAAATCATCATCTCTCGCACCGGGAGTTCGATGAGGCCATGTCGAAAAAAGTGCTCGATGCCTACCTTAATTTCCTCGACTTCAGCCACGTCTACTTCACCCAAAAGGACGTTGATGGTTTCCGCTCGAAGTTCAGCACGACGCTCCCGGATTACATCTCCAAGCGCAACGTCAGTCCGGCAATCGAGATCTACGACGTCTATGAACAGCGGGTCAAGGAGCGCGTCGCCTACGCTCGAAAGGAACTTGAAACAAAAAAATTCACTTATGACTCCATTCGAAGCATCCAATTAAAGCGTGACAAGATACCGTGGCCGAAGAATCTGGCGGATTCCGACAAGCTCTGGACCGACCTCATAGAAAGCAACATGCTCGACGAGCACCTGGCTGATCGCGCCAAGGCTGATGCTGCGGCGCGCAACAAGGCCAAAAAAGCCGCGATGGAAGCAGTGGTCAGTCCCGCGACCAAAGCACCAGTCACTGCGGCGAAGGCGGCACCTGCCGCGACCGATGACGACCCGCCGGAAAAGCGCGTCCTGAAACGCTATGAGAAGTTGATCGAACAACTCGGGGAGAACGAGCACGAGGATGTGGTGAACTACTTCCTTTCCTGCCTCTCCACGAGCTATGATCCACACACGGAATACATGAGCCAGCAGGAGATGGACAACTTCAACATCCAGATGAAGCATTCGCTCGTCGGCATCGGAGCGCTTCTGGCCCAGAAGGATAACGTGGCTGAGATTCAAGGCATCGTCGTCGGCGGTCCGGCGGACAAGCATGGCGAACTCAAGCTCAACGACAAGATCATGGCCGTGGCCCAAGGCGATGGCAAGAGCCCTGGTGAGTGGATTGACATCAAATACATGAAGCTCAACAAGGTTGTTGAGATGATTCGCGGCAAAATAGGCACCAAGGTTTCGCTGCGTGTTCATCCTGCCGCAGCGGATGACCCTTCGATGACCAGGGATATCACGATCGTTCGAACCGAAGTCGAACTGAAGGAAAAACTCGCCAATGCGGAGCTGATCGTCACACCTCCCGTCGATGGTAAGTCGAGCAAAATTGGCTGGATTAATTTGTCGTCCTTTTATGCCGACATGGATGGTGGCACTGTGAGCACCACCGTGGACGTGACCCGCCTTCTCAAGCGTCTCATGGCGGAGAAGGTCGAGGGTGTCGTCCTCGATCTCCGCGGCGATGGTGGCGGCTCGCTTGAAGAAGCCATCAAGCTCACCGGACTCTTCATCCCGCGGGGACCGGTTGTGCAGGCCAAGGACTGGCGTGACAACATCACCTGGCGCGACTGTGAAAATGAGCGCGCCCTCTACGATGGACCGCTGATCGTCGTCACTGACCGTGCGAGCGCCTCCGCCAGTGAAATTCTCGCCGCCGCCCTGCAGGACTACCGCCGCGCCGTCATCGTCGGGGAGAAGGCGACTTTCGGCAAGGGCACCGTGCAGACCATCCTTCCCGTCGAGCGTTACATGCCTTTCTTCAGTGACAAGACCCGCTCCGGAGCGCTCAAGGTCACGATTCAGAAATTCTACCGCATCGCCGGCGGGTCCACCCAGCTTCGCGGCGTCATTCCCGACGTTTGTCTTCCGTCGATTCACAACATCATGGATCTCGGCGAGGATGCACTGCCGAATGCGCTGCCATACGACACCATTCCGAGCCGCATTTACACGCTCACCAACAAAGACCCGCTTCCATTTGATGAACTCCGCGCACGAAACAAAACCCGGCTCGATGCCAATCCAGAGTTCCAATATATCATGGAGGATATGAAACGCCTGCAGGACCGTATTGAAAAGAACTCCATCAGCCTCAACGAAAAATCCCGCCAGCAAGAACTCGATGAAAACCACCTGCGCCTGGAGTCACGAAAGACTGAACGGGTGAATCGCGCCAAAGAAATCACCGAGAAAGTCAAGGATGGATTTCAGACCTACCGCATCACCCTCGACAATGTAGAGCAAGGTGAGCTCATGAAAGAATCATCGTTCACCAAGGAGCAGGCGACAGGCATGAAGCTCGCCTCAAATTCCAAGGATGAGGATGGTGAATCCAGCTCCGAGAACACTCAATTCACCTACGGCATCGAGCCGGTGAAGCTTGAGACATTGAACATACTGCGTGATTTGATTGACCTGGGCGGACATCAGCCACACACGGCGGACGCTGGGGAATCCGCCGCCAGGAAACCCTCAACACCCTGATCGCTCCATGCTAGGGACAGGGAAACCAGTACACTTTTAAATTTGCGCGTATTTAGGACGCGACACCAGTAAGTCTTGAAACAGTTAACAATTCATCGACTCTTCGTTATGCAGATGACCCCCGTTACCAATAGAATGCACCCGCTTCTTACCCATTTTACTGTCGCTGCTGTGATCTTCATGGCCGTTTCTGTTAAGGCTGACCAGACAAACGGTAAAGCTCCTTTTCAGGAGAAGGATCCCGGTTTCTTCCAACGCGCCAGCAACGACGTGGGGGGATTTTTTAAGAGGTTGTTCAAGACTGACGAGCAGAATCAGCCACCCCAGCCTGCTCCCCCACGCTACAGGAACCACCGCTCCCGCAGTCCTCGTTATAATCTCGACCAGGCCCCGGCGGAGTTACGCGAAACCTCAACTGCGTCAAACCACCTTAACTCGCCGCCATCCGCCACAACCAAGTCAAAGGATGCCAGCATCACCACATCCAAGGCTCCGGTCAATTCCTCAAGTGCTGATGCCTCCCGGATACAGGAGCCGATAAAATCAAAACCCAAGACGCAAAAAGTCACTGCTACTGATTCCAGTCAAAGAATTGTCTCCACCGAGACAGCGCCACGGCCCAAAATTACTAAACAGTCGGAGACCGCGTCCGGTTCAAGTGACAAAGGTAGTGTGCTATACTCAAACACCGGCAAGGCAAATACCAAGCCGCCAGAACCAGCCAGTGTGGAAACCGATGTCAATCCGACGCCACCGAAAACGTCTTCGGAATCCTCCAGCGTCCAAACGGGCAGTAAGACGGGAAAATCTGGCCGCGTAAAAAGCCCCTACGCACCTTACAGTGAACTCGACGTAACTGGATTACCCAGCGGCTCACTCGCGCTTGACCCCACCACGCAAAAGGTCTTCCGCATCCCTTGAGGCTCGGGGAACACCCGCTCACAAAAAAACTGGGCGCTTCATGGCCCAGTTTTTTATGCAACTTGATTGCAGTGCGGCTTACGCCACTGCTACGGCACCCTTATGGCCGAGTTGCTTGACCGCCTGATTGAGTTGATCAAACTCGATCGGCTTCTTGATCACAGTGACCGGACCGGTGGCTAAAATTTTACTGAGAATCTCACTGTCGGGATAACCTGTTATAACCACGATGGGAAGATCAGGGTGGAGCTCTTTGAGCTGCATGTAAACCTCGTCCCCTGGAATGTCAGGCAGCTTAAGATCAAGAAAGACAAAATCGAATTTTTGTTTTTTGGCAAGGCTGATAGCCTCCGAACCGGAGCCAACCACGAGACGACCAAAGCCGGCTTTCTTGAGGAACTGCTTGAAGAGCGCCTGAAGCGCGACGTCATCATCGACCACAAGCACGGTGGGTTGCCCTGACTCCTCGCCTTTGCGAAGAACGTCGCGGTCCAGCAAACTGCGCTTGATGCGCCAGCGCCCGCCGATCTGAACCGCCGGGAGTTGTCCTCGTTGCACGAGGTAATATACCGTCGGCAATGGGATGCGGAGGTATTCGGCGGTTTCTTTAACCGTCATCAATTCGTGTGGAGATTCAGCCATGATGTTAGTGGAGATTATCGGAGTTAGGTTGAGCAAGTTGTGTGTCGGTTTCTAAATTACTAGAATAATTCCAATTATGCAACACATTCCGCTCTTAAATAGCAAAAATAATGCCTGTGGCCTAGCGGAATAATCAAAATTGAGGTGCAAATTTGGCTTGTACACTAAGTATGAGAAAGAAAATCTAACTAGAAACGCTGAAAAATCTTATTTTACCAAATAATTTATCAAATATAACAATAAATATTTATAAATTATTGGTAAGACCATTTTTTCTGAGAGCACTCATTCCCTCTGGTGTTGTAAAGAAGACTACAATGTCCTGTTTGTTCTTTTGAACAAATAGTGTCGGATTTATCCTGGAATGGAAAAGCCAATCTGGAAGTGCTGAAGCGCCACCGTGTCAGCCAGCACAGCATCCGCATCGATCGCCAGTGACGGCTGTGCTTTTGCTGGCTCAACGGACGTGCACTTGAAGTTGAAATAACCGACTGCCACTTAAAAAATGAAGAAGACCCATAAACCCGGATTCCGAAGTTAAAAAAGGCATCGTTTGGCGCTGAAGGTGTGGTTACTTGGGAGTGCGAACCAACAAGCACTCACAGCCATGCACCAAACGATGCAGGGGATTATCAACCCCGTTTTCACCTCCCGGCAAGTCCAACTTCACACCACGCTCAAGCCGGTGACGCCCTTTGGGGGGCTGGTGAGCCTCATTGAGTTTTTCAACACCCTGAAGCTCGGCGAGGTGCTCGGTCGATTGATGCCCTTGCGCTACTCCAGTCCCAACGCCATCGCGCCGGAGCAGACGCTCTTTGCTCTGATCATCTCCATCATCGCAGGGGCGCAGCGCTTGGCGCACACCGATTGGTTGCGTGCAGATCGTGCGCTGCACGCGATGCTCGGCATCGAGCGCTTTCCTGGCACGGACACGGTGCGAAACTTGCTCAAACGCTTCACGCAGCCGGTCATCGAGGCGTTCTGGCGTCCGCTCTGGCGCTGGCTGCTGCTGCAAGGTTGGGCGCGGCCAGCCGAGGGTTGGAGCTTGGATCTCGATAGCACGGTGTTCCAGCGCAGTGGTCATCAAGAGGGGGCGCTGCGCGGTTACAACCCGTCGCGGCCAGGGCGTCACACGCATCATCCGTTGCTCGCTGTGCTCGCGGAGGCTCCGCTGGTATTGCATGGTTGGTTGCGCAGCGGTAATGCGGGGTCGGCTCGCGGGGTGGTGCCGTTTTTGCAGGAGGCTCTCGCGTTGATGCCTGGGGACTGGAAGCTGCGCACGGTGCGGGCCGACAGCGGCTTCTTTGACCAAGCTTTGTTCGGCTTCCTGGAGGAGCGCTCGCTGCCCTACATCATCGTGGCACGCATGACGCGCACGCTCAAAGCGAGCGTCGCTACCATCAAGCACTGGACGCCCGTGGATGAGCACTACAGCACGGCGAGTCTTTACCTCAAACTCCACGGCTGGAGCAAGGAGCGACGCTTTGTGGTCATCCGTGAACTGGAGCGCGAGGACAAGAGCGCCGTGGGTCGCAGGCTCATCGAGTGTTCGTGACCAACCGCGACGAAGATCCCGTGGAACTATGGCGCGACTACAACCAGCGCGCTTGCATCGAGCAGCGTATCGAGGAGTTGAAGAACGACCTCGCGGCGGACGGCTTTTGCATGAAGCAGTTGATTCGGTCGCCGCCTCACGGCTCACTCACCCTTCGGGCTGCACTCCGTGCAGTCTGTCTCGCTGCCCGCCGGTCAGCTCGGCTCTATGCGACGGAAGCCGCGTTCCTGAGTGTGCTCTTCGCGTTCAACCTGCTGAGCCTCTACCAACAGGCCATCGGGACTCGCAGCGAGAAGCACTATCAGCGTCCTGCGACGCTGCGCAGCCAAGTGTTCCTCGGAGGAGCGATCCTGGGCAGCCGAGCGAGGAAGCCAGTGCTCTACATCGCGCAAAGTTGGGGTGGTGCAGAGAAGCACAAGCCCTTGATCGATAAGGTCTTGGAGTGGC
>VFKE01000130.1 GCA_009885695.1 Verrucomicrobiota bacterium
GTAGCCGAGCTGGGTTTGCAGGTTCTCTTTGATCCAGCCGTGCAACTTCACCGCAGTCCAGTGGCTCTGCCCAGCCAGCGACGGATCTTTGATGAGCGGCAGGATTTTTTCGCTCACTTGTTCTTTGAGCAGAATGCGCCGACGTCCGCTGCTGCGTCCAGGAATGAGACCATCAAGACCGGCGAGATTGAAGGCTTGGATGAAGCGCAACACCTGCCGCAGGCTGAAGCACGAAAGGGTCGCAACTTCCTCGCGGCTCTTGCCTTCATAGAGCCAGCGCAGCACTTGGAGCCTGCGAAAGCCCTTTTTGGTCGGCGTGCAACCCATCACAACGCGCACCTCTTCCAAGGTCGCGTTTTCAAGATTCAATTCAATGCACGGGCGGGCCACCGCCGCCTACTAATTACCATGATTCTAAAAAGTACAGCACGAATATGACATTCTTTTTGAGAACTGGTCTATCAGCTCTCGACTTTCCTTTCTAGGTTTAGGCTTAGTTAGAATCTGGATTTTCCTGCGGGTGCGTTGCAGTTGATGGTCGGAATCGATGCTTATTTATCGGTCTTCGCCTTTGCGGGCGGCAAGTCTTTGTTGCGAAAGCCATACATGGGCAGGAGACGGTAATACACTTCGAGGCTGAGGGTCGCTAGGGTGGTGGAGACGACGCGGCCGCCGGCGGCGCCATGGCCGCCGGTGGGGTTCCAACTGCCGGCTTCGTCGCCGTCCTTCCGCTGCAGGAGCGGCATGGTTTCCTTGAAGCGCTCGTTCCACTCGATCCAAATCGGGCCCTGGTGCTGGTAGAGCGCGAGGGTCGCGTAGTAAACATAGTAGAGGTCCGGGGCGCGGACGTTCATCGGGTGTATCTTGAGTGTCTCGGCGCTTTCGGTCATGCGGGGGTCGGTCGGCGGGACGAGGTCAAGCTGGCGGCAAAACATCCCGGTGGCGGTCATCGCGGGCTTGCCTTTCTCGGGGCCGATGTAGCCGTAGATGCCGCCGTGCTGGCCCCCGCTGGCGCGGTCGAACCAGAGCCGCGCTTTTTCAAAGACCCGCTCGGGCACCTCGATCCCGGCCAAGCGCGCGCTATGCAGGGCCATGTATTGCCAGCCGGTGACGGAGGTGTCGGAGTCGCCGGGCTTGGGCGAGTAACGCCAGCCGCCTTTCGGGCTTTGCGCGGCGATGATGAGCGCGATGGCTTTTTCCGCGGGAGCTTTGAGCGCGGGATCTTTGCTCACGCCGAAGGCTTCGCAAAGCGCGATCGTGGCGATGCCGTGGCAATACATGCGGCCACCGGGACCGTCGAGGTTGCCGTCCGGTTTCTGCTGCGCGACGAGCCAGTCAATGGCGCGGCGGATGTTGCCCTGGTACTTGCCGTCGCCGGTGTGGCTGACGCCCCAGCCGTAGAAGCACAGCAGCGCGAGGCCAGTGCTGCCGGTGTCGTAGTCGCCCCGGCCGCCGTGCTTGCGGGTGTCCCAGTGGCCGGCGGGTTCCTGGTGGCGCGCGAGCCACTCAAGCGCGGCGCCGATGGCGCGTTCGGTGGCGTCGGAGCCGCCGAGCTGGTCGATGGTTTCCTGCAAAGGTTTGCCGCGCTGTTTCTGAATCAGCTTGGTCAAGGTGTTGGCGTCGAGTTCGTGTTGCGGCGTTTCGAGTTTGCCGGGCAGGAGCGGGTCGGATTGCGAATCGGTGCCGGGCAGCTTGAGCGCCATCGAGGCGAGGGTGTCCGTGCCATCGAGCTTCGGTGGCGTGCCGGCGGCTTCGAGACCGCGGTGCGCGACGATGGCATCGCCGCCGGTGTCGGTGGTCTGCGCCGCGGCCCCGCCGGCCTTGACTTCCGTGGCTTTGGTCGGTTCCTGCGCCGGGGCGTTGGCGGGCGTGGCGTTCTTGGCCAGCTTCGCGGTGGAAACCTGCGGGATGGCGTTCGTCGGCACGAACACGTCGGCGAGCGGGTTGGCCTGCGCCACCGCTTTCTGCTGATCCGCCGGGTTACTTTCCTCGAGCTTCGGAGTCTCCGGCTCGGGCAGCACGGTCGCAGGCAGCGCGCTGAGCAGCGGCAGGTCTTTGGCCGGCATCGGCACGGGCGTGTCGGCGGCGGTGGTGTTGGCTTTTGAAAGGCGGATGTCGGTGACGAGCGAGGTCTTCGCGGTGCTCGCGACGATCGGCGTGGTCTTGGTTTCCGGCAGCGGCTCGAAGCGCGGGATCTTGAAGTCGCTCTCCAGTTTGTCGGTCACGAGCGCGACCGGCGTGTCGGCCATCTTCGTTTCCTCCGGGGTGCTTTCGAGCGCGAGTTTTTCCTCGGCGAGCGCCTCGATGCTGACCGCGATTTCCGGCGACTGCGGCTCGCCGCCGGGCTGCGCTTGCTGGGCGATGAACCAGATCATCATGAGGAAAAGGATGAGCAGATGGATGGCCGCGGAGCCGGCGAGGCACTTGTGGTAAAGGCTCGTCAGGTCGCGCCAGCGCTCCAGCAGGTAGATGAGCGCGATGAGCGCGGCGAGGGCGAGCAGCAGCCGCCACAGGATGTTGCTGAGCAGCGTCTTGAACTGCTCCCAGCGTGAGAAGTCGGTGTAGCCGAAAACCTCGCGCGTGGTGGAGCGGTAAAGGCGGTAGTTCTTCTCCGGCTCCGCGCCCGCTTCGGGCAGTTTCGCGCTGAAGAGCAGGTCGAAGCCATCCATGCGCACGGCGGGATCGGTGGTGTCGCCCGCCTTGAAATAGAGGTCCACTTTTTCCGGCGGCTGCGTTTCGCCCGCGACGACGCGGCTGAGGTAAATGCCAAATCCGGCGGCGTCTTTCCGGTCGCGGTCGGAGGCGAGAAAGACGTGGTCGCCTCGCCGGGTGAGCGCAGCCTCGGCGTCGTCGGCGGTGGAGTTCAGCGCGCTCACGGGCTCGGCGGCGGCGAATTCCGGCAGCGGTGGCAGCGCGGGTTTCGCGGGCGCTTTCGGATCGGCTTTCGGGTCGGGTGCGGGCGCGGGGACTGGCTCGGCGGGCAGCGCGCGGGCGACGAAAATGTCCTCGCGTTTGCCGTTGCGGTCGGAGGTGAAAAACAGGCGCGTCCCGTCGGCGGAAGGCGCGGGGCCGAGTTCGCCGGCGGCGGTGTTCAGCGGCTGGCCAAGCGACTCGACGCCCGCCCACGCCTTGCCATCCCAGCGCGCGGCATAGAGATCGTAGCCACCCGCGCCGCCCGCGCGGTCGGAGGCAAAGAAGAGCGTGCGGCCATCCTGCGAGAACGTCGGCCCGCGCTCATTGGCCGGGCTGTTGATCGCGGCGACAGGCTCCGGGCGCGACCACACGCGGCCATCCCAGCGCGCGAGATACAGCTCCGCGTTTTTGCCGGCGGCTTCATCCCAGCGCACCAGCACCATCATCGTGCCGTCGGGCGAAAAGGCGGCCTCGACGCGCCCGCCGGGCTGGTTCACCGGATCGGCCACGGCGGGCGCCTGCGGGTCGCGTTGCTCGGTGAAGTTGTTCGGCTTCGGATCCTCCCACAAGACACGGCGTGCTTTCTCCTCCTCGACGCCGACCTTGGTGCCGGCGTTGTCGGTGAAGTAAGCCCACACTTCCTCGCGCAGCTTGCCCTGAATCACCCACGCCAGCGCGGCGAACAGCGCCAGCGCGCTGAGCGCGAGGAGCACGCGACCGATGCTGCGGCGCGCTTTGACCGGACGTGGTTTTTCGGCGCTCATGCTATCGGTGCCCCGGCGGCTTCCTTCGGGGCGGCCGGTGTTTCCTCCACGGGCACCGGACGGAGCGCGCGGATGGTGAGGTAAACGAACGCGACGAGCGCGAGCGCGGTGCCGATGAGCCAGAAGAGGTTGCTGCGCAACCATTCGCCGGGGGGCATCTTTGAGTAGTCGAACTCCCGCACGACGCGTTTGCTTTTCGCGCTGAAAAGACCGGCGGCGGCGCCGTCGCGGGTGGAATTGAAAAGCAGGTGGAAGCCGGCATTGCGCACTGCGGGATCGGTTTCGTCGCCCGCGCTGTTGACCTCGGGGCCGAGGTTGACCGGCGCGGTCGGCGCGTCGCTGCTGACGCGCGTGCGGTAGATGTCCGCCCCGCCGA
Organism: Verrucomicrobiota bacterium; assembly: GCA_009885695.1. Classification (GTDB taxonomy): domain Bacteria; phylum Verrucomicrobiota; class Verrucomicrobiia; order Verrucomicrobiales; family Verrucomicrobiaceae; genus VFKE01. Next base: position 4,054 of record VFKE01000130.1, read on the forward strand.
ACCCGCCCGCGCGGCGCGAGGCGAAATACATGAAGTCGCCGTGGTCGGTGACGACCGGCGCGGTGTCGTCGGCGGGCGAGCTGAGGACCGCGAGATGTTTCGCGTGGCGGAACATCGGAGTCTTCGGCAGCGCTTCGCCATCGAGGACGTTCGCGTTTGGCCCCGCCGGGTCCGGCTCGAAGCCCAGGCCGTAGAGCGGCGAGTAGCGGTAGTGCGCCTCGAGGCAGAGCGAGACGAGCGCGGTGCCGATGACCGTGCCCATTGCGGCGGCGTGACTGCCGGTCGGAGTCCACGAGCCGTCCTCCGCCTGCGCCTTGAGAAACTCCGCGTGCATCTTCTCCTTCCATTCGCGCCACAGCGGCCCCTGATGCTGATAGGCCGCGACGGTGCCGTAGTAGGCGTAATAGACATCCGCCAGCTTGAAGCCGGTGGAATTCAAAATGAGCGACGACTCGAAAGCCTTGGCTGCGTTGGCCGACGCACCGTTCAACTGCGCGCAGAAAAATCCGACCGCATTCATGGCTTTGCCGCCGCGACCGCCCTTGCCGGGCGAATCCGTGTAGCCATACGCGCCCCCGTCCTTGCCGCCGCTGACCAGCTTGAGAAATTTCGCCACGCCCGCCTTCGTTTTTTCCGGAACCGGAATGCCGGACATCTCGGCGCTGGCCAGGGCCATGATCATCCAGCCGCTCACCGAAAGATCGCCGCGGTCGTCCGGCTTGTAGCGCCACCCGCCCTCCTCGTGCTGCGAGTCCGCGAGGAAATCAATCGCCGCCATGGCGCGCGGACGCAGCGCGGAGTCCTTGGTCACGCCGTAAGCCTCGACCAGCGCGAGCGTGGCGATGCCCTGGTCATACATCGCGTTGCTCTGCGGCCTCGGACCGCGCAAATCCCCGGTGCCGACGTTCTGCTGGGCCAGCAGCCAGTCGAGCCCGCGTTTGACGTTCGCCCGATATTTGCAATCGAGGTCGTGGCGCTCGCCGCGGCCATAAAACGCGAGCAGCGAGAACGCAGTGGCGGCGACATCGTGGCCTGCCGCGCCTTTGTTTTTGCCAAGATCCCACCGGCCGTCGGCCTCCTGCTGCGCGGCGAGAAACGCGAGCGCCTTGCCCACCGCCGCCTCGGTCTCCGGCGAGCCGCCGAGTTTGGCCATCACTTCGGGATTCGCGAGCGCCCCTTCGCGCAGCGAGTAAAGCATGCTCAACTGGTGCTCGACGAGCAGCTCGAAGGACGTGTCGCCCGCGATGTCGGCGGAGTAGATGTCGAAGTCCACCTTGCGGTCGGCGACGTTCTCCAGCAGCGCGGCCGCTGCTGCTGCGGCGGCAGCTTCCTTCTCGCCGATGCCGACGACGGGGTGCGGACGGTTCGAGACAAAGTAAAGCACCAGCCCGTCGGGCGCGGGTGCTGGGTCCGTCTCGTCGAAGGGACTGTTGACCCGCTCGGTCAGCGGCATCGGCCACGCGTATTCAGCGCCGTCCCATTTCGCGACCCAGATGTCGTTGCCACCGCGTCCGCCGGGCCGGTCGCTGGCAAAGAAAAGTAACTTCCCGTCGCCGCTCAAAGCCGGGGCGGTTTCCTGAAACTTGCTGTTCAGCGCGCGCATGGGTCGCGGCGCGCCCCAGTTGGTTCCATCCCACACGCGCAGGAAAAGATTCGCGTCCCCGCCAGCGCCGCCGCCGCTGTAAACCATGCGCGCTCCGTCCGAGGAGATCGTCGGCTGGCGGAGGGCATCGCCGCCTCCGATGCCTTCGCCGGCCTGTGTCGCGGGTTCCCACAACACGTAACCCGGCTGCACATCCCGCGCGACCTGCTCGAATACGACCTGGTCCGTGTACTTGTACCAGCGTTCCGGACGGAGATACCACCACGTCCAGCCCAACCCGGCGAGCAACAGCACCAGCGCGCTCCACGCGTAAATCCGGTAACGCCGCGCGCGTGTCAGGCCGAGGAAGGCCTTGCGCGGTGCTGCGGATTCGTTGGCGGGTGTGTCGGCCACGGCTGGTTATTTCTCGGTCTTCACCGCGATGTTCGCCTTGGGCACGCCGACGTGGCGGCAGATGGACATGACGTTGGCGAGGTAAAGGTGCTTGGCGTCCTGGTCGCTGCGGATGAGCACCTTGAGGTCGGGCTTTTTCGCCACCTCCTCGGCCATCCACTTCGAGATGTTCTCCTCGGTCACCTGCTTGCCCATCACGATGTAGGAGCCGTCCATGCGGATGTTGATGTTGATCAGATTGCCCGCCGACTGGGTCAGCGATTGGTTCCTCGCGTCCACCGGCAGGTTCACCAAGTGGTCAATCTCCTCCTCCTTGAAGGTGGTGGTGACGAGGAAGAAAATGAGCAGCAGGAAGATCAAATCCATCATGCTGGTCATGCTGATGATCTCCTCGTTGTTCGAGGTGGACCTGCGGCGGCAGTTCATGGCTTGGCGGGCGTGGGAGTGAGCCGGGCGTGTTTGACGACAAACTCGGTGCCGACCTCGTCAATGTGGTCAATGGCCCGATCCGCGCGGGTGGAGAGCCACTGGAAAAGCAGCATCACCGGGATGGCAATGGTGAGCCCGGCGGCGGTGCTGACGAGCGCCTCGTAAATGCCGGTCGCCAAATCGGAAGTCTTGGCCGCGCCGCCGCTTTCCGCCGTGGCCTGGAACGAATCAATCATGCCGTAAATCGTCCCGAGCAGACCCAGCAGCGGGCTGACGCTGGCGATGATGGAAAGCGGGCGCAGGCTGCGCGTGATTTTGTCGGCCTCGCGCGCGCCGGCGTCCTCGATGGCCTTGCTCACCGCCTGATAACCCTCATGCCGCCATTGGATGCCAGCCTTGAAAACGTGGCCCGCGGCACCTTTCGATTGGTCACAGTATTCCTCCGCCTTTTTGCCCGTGGGGTCCGCATCCCACGCGGCGGCTAGACCCGCGAGAAAGCCATCGGGCAGGATGCGATTCCGGTTCAGCGAGATGAAGCGCTCCAGGCCGAGCCCGAGCGCGAGAATGGAGCCGAGGGCCAGCGGCCACATCACCGGCCCGCCCTTTTTGACGAGGGTGAACATCGTGTCCTTTTCCTTGCCGGCACCCGCCCCCGCCTCCGCGGCATTGGCCACCGAGTGACAGACGAGTAAGATGGACGCGCTGAGCAGGAACGCGGCGCTCCATCGCCGGATTTTCAAGAATTGAGATTCGTTTGAGTGCATGGGTTTTTCGTTGGATGGTTATTGATTGGTGCGGAGTTGATCGAGGTATTGCCCGGCCACGGTGGCCGCGTTCTCTTTGCCGTAACGGTTGATGACCTCCTTGAAGCTCTTGGTCGCGTCCTCGCGTTTGCCCTGCGCGACGAGCACGCGGCCGATCTCGAGCGCGGCCTTGGCCTGCCAGTCGGGAAATTTCTTGTAGTTCAGTTCGAGGTTCACGAACTCCGCGATGGCCTCCTCGTATTTCTTCGTGTTGAAGAAACATTCGCCGGCCTGGAAACGGCCCCGCACGGTCCACTGGTCAATCAGCTTCGGGTCGGCGAGCAGGCGCTGGTATTCGGCGATGGCTTCCTTCGGCTTGCCGCTGTTCTCCAGCGCGAAGCCGAGGCCGAAGATGGCATTTCGCGTCCAGCGGCTTTCTTTGAACCGGTTGAGAAAATCGCGGTAAGTCCCGATGGCTTCCTTGTGTTGATCCGTCATCGCCTGGGTCTCGCCCAGTCGCATGACGATGCTCTCGGCCAGCGCCGCCTCGGTGCCGGGCAGCTTGGCGGCGGCGGCGAAATGATCGCGGGCGGCGACGGTCTCCTTGAGTTTCAGGCGCGATTCGCCGGCCTGGAAAAGCATGGACGCGCGCAGCTTCGACTTCGGGTAATCCGTGAGCAGCGTTTCAAAAAGTCCTGCCGCGGCCTGATGGTCGCCCATCTTGTAATGCGCGCTGGCGAGCTGGATGCGGAGCGGCTCGCGCAGCGTTTCATCGGTCGTGGCTTTCAGGGTTTCCGTGAGTTGCGCGATCACCTTTTCCTGCGCGCCGCTGTCGAGGTTCAGCTCGGCGAGTTCGCTCTGCACCTTCACGATGAGCGGGCTTTGCGGATGTTTCGCGAGCAGTTGGTCGTAAAGCGCGACCGCCTCCTTGTTGCGCTTCAGCGAGCGTTCGCACCACGCCCATTCGTAGAGCGCCTGGTCGGCAAATTCGGCGTCGGGATGCTTCTCGATGAAGCGCTTAAAGTGCGCGGCCGCCGGGCCCCAGCTCTCCATCCGCGCGGCGGAAAGCCCCGCGTAATAAACCACGAGCGCGAGTTTCTCGTGCTGCGGGAACTGCCCGAGCATCTCGGGAAAATGCTTCGCGGCATCCTTGAAGTTCGCCGCGTTGACCAGCGCGATGCCGTGCTGCAAGGCGGCATCGGCGCCGAGCGGATGGTTGCGCGGGACTTTCGCGAAGCGCTCGCCGGCGGGCACGTGTTTGCCTTCCGAGGCATCCACCCAGCCGAGGTAATACATCACGCGCGGCATCTGCGCCGCGGACCCCGCCTTGAACGGCTCCTTCGCCGCCGTGTCCTCGGCGAAAAAACGTTCGAGTGCGGTCCGCGCGAGCGGGAGATCCTTCATTTTGTAGGCGAGTCGGCCCTGCTCGGCGAGCGCGAGCGGCAGGTGCGGCGTGGGCGCGCCATAGTCGCCGGTGAGGGTGATCAAATACTCGAGCGCCTTTTCCTTCTGATCGGTCTTATCACAGGCGACGGCCAGTTGGAGCAGCGCGGTGTCGAGGTTCGGTGCGAGCGTGACGGTCCGCTTCTCGCGGTTTTTGGGCTTGCCCGCCTTGCCCGCCTTGCCGGGCTTGCCCGCCTTGCCGGGCTTGCCGACCTCGACGGGCGTTCCCATATCCACGCGCGCGCCGACAAAATCCTCCAGCGGCGGGATCGCCTCGGCCCATTTTTCCTGGCGGAAAAAACAGTCGCCGACCACGAACGACAACTGCGCGAAAAGCCGGCCCTCGGGTTTCTTCGCAAGCAGCGGCCTGGCACTGGCGAGCGACTCCTCCCAGCGGCCCGCGAGGTGGTGAATCTGCGCGAGGCGAAACTCCGCGGCGAGCGTGCTCGGGTGGTCCTTGTGGGCCGCGAGAAACTCGGTGTAGGCCTTCGTCGCTTCCTCCGCGCGATTGAGCAGGAAGAGATTTTCCGCGCGCATGAACCGCGCGTCGCCAGCCAGCGGACTCTGCGCGAAGCGCTGCAACAGGGCATCGTTCAACTGCATGCTGCCGTTGAAATCCTGCAGCTTGTGCAGGCACGTCGCGCGCTGGGCCAGCACCTCCGCAATCTGGCCGAATTTTCCGCGCCCCTCCACGCGCTGCAACGCCGCCGCCGCCTTCGCCCAGTCGGGCACCTTGCGGCTCATCTCCGCGTTTGCGTAGTCGAAGTCCAGATCGTCAATCACCGGCGACGCCTTGAGGCGCTCGACCGCCGGCGCGAGGATGTCCGCCGCGCGGTCGAAGTTTTCCTTGTTCCGCGAAAACACGCGCGCCCACCACAAGTTCGCCTTCGCCGCCACGAGATCCTCGCCCGCCGCGAGCGCCGCGAACTGCCGCTCCGCCTCCTTGTCCTCGCGCTCGAAAAGACTGCGCGCGATGTAAAGTTTCGCATCGCCGACATACTGCGCGGGCTTCCCTTTCTCATCCGGCTTCGCGTCCTTCACGTAGGCCGCGAAGTCCGCCGCCGCCGCTTCGTATTTCGCCAGCAAAAAGCGCGTCACCCCCAGCCGATACTGACACTCAGCCGCCTCCGCGCCCGTCATCCCCGGCAGCGCCGCCGCGAACGCCGGCTCCGCCTTGTCCTGCTGCCCGAGACTGCTGTGACACTCGGCCTGGAGGTAAGCCGCGCGCGTTTTCCAGGTCGCCGCCGCCTCGGTGCCCGCGACCTTTTCGAGCGCCGCCTCCGCCTCCGCGAGCTTGTTCGTTTTGTAGAAAGCAAAGCCGCGCTGGTAGATCCCGCGCCCTGCCTGGTCGGGACTGGGCGCGCTCGCGAGCAGCTTCTCCGTCCACTCGACGACCTTGTCCCACTCGGCCTTGCCAAACGCCACGTCGCAAATCGCCGCCAGCGCCGCCGTCTTGAACTTCGGGTCCGCCAGTTTCTCCCAGTTTTCGATGAACAGCTTCCGCGCATCCTCCGCCTTCGACGAGTGCAGCAGGCACTGGCCTTGCAGCATGACGATGCGCTCCCGTTCGATTTCCTTGGCGAGGTCCGGCTTCGCCAGCAGCGCCGCGAAATGCGGCAGCGCCTTGTCGTATTGCTTCAGCGCATAAAGACTCAGTCCCAGCCCCCGCCGCGCCATGTCCGCTTTCGGATGGTTCGGATTCTTCGCGAGAAAGCCCTCAAACTGCGGAATCGCGACCGGGTAGAGGTTGCGATTGTAAGCAGCATTCGCCACGAAGTATTGCTCCAGAACCGGATCATCATCAGCGAGTGCGTTCACCATGCCCATGGCAACTAGCGCGAGCAGCACAAGCACCATCTGCGACGCAAACTTTTTGACTGCCCAATTAAGGCCCTTGGTTTTTTTGATTCTGTCCTTCAAATTCAGCTAATGCGAGAGGTTGCGGTTGAGGGTGCGCTTCGTTGCCGCCGCGCCGGCCGTGGAGTAGAACGAGATCTATAAGGGAAAGCTATCACATAAATTTTTTTTGGGGCGGATGAACCATTGGCTCCTTCTGGTCTTCGCAGCCGGCCTGGTTTCTTTGGCCCGTGCGGGTCTTCTGCGTCTTGTGGCTAGGCGTGCTATGGTCCTGCAACTCTCCGCGAGTTGCGGCGGCTCAGGCAGAATACATGAAGGCTACTGAAACTTCCGCAGCCGGTCGCGCACGTCGTTCTTCAGGCGGTCGATGAAGCCCAGTGTGAACTCCTCGGCACTCAGTTCATCATTTTGAATCAACGGCGTGAGATCCATGGCGAAGGTGAGCAGACTGGTGCTGTCCGTGGTGTGGGAGTCAAAATATGTCGCGTTTGCCCGGCGCAGTCCTTCCTCGGCGAGGTCGTAGCGTTTGCCGCCGCTGATCTGGGAGTCGAACACAGCGAGCAGGGCGCTGATCAGGTGCGGGAAGTTATCCACCTTGAGCATCTCCTTGTCCTCCGCGAGCAGCCAGTCGAGTTTGCGCCACACTTCGCAGCCGTAGACTTTCTTCGGACGATGTTCCATCGGCATGGCGCGCAAGGCATCGAGACAGCGCAGGAAGGTTGCCACATGCGTGTCGTGGCGATCGGCGGGATTGTGCAGGTAAACAAACTCAGGCCGAGTCGCTGTGAGAATGCTCAAAATGTCCGCGTTTACATCGGCTTTGCGTGAATTTTTTAAATCGTCGCTCGGATAGCCGAGCTGAACCATAACGCTGTATTCGCCGACAAACGCCGCTTTGCGTTGCTCCAGTTTGCGCACGTCCTGCATCTGTTCGTCGGTGTATTTTTCATAGGCTCCTTTGCGCGGGCTGCCGGATCCGTTGGTGACCACCACGCCCCCGAACCAATGATGATCGCTGCGGAAACATTCGGCAATGCCGTGATAGGCGGCGATTTCCAGATCGTCCTGATGCGAGACAATTCCGAGGTGTGTCACCCGGCTGAAAGCCTGAGCGGAATCCGTTTGATCGGGGATGAAGAGATCGGCATTCGAATGGCGGAAGCGCATGATTGGAAGGGAACATGGCTCACTTGTGCCGCGGTGCAAACCATGTTATCCCGGCCATGGTATTCTCTGCACAGGTTTCACAAATCATTCTGACACCGCGTATCACATGAAAACCATGCTCACAGCCTTCTCCTTGTTCACGGCCACGCTATTGGCCAGTGCTGTGGAACCAGCTGAGTTTAAAATCGGGAGCCTTAAAGCCGGTGAATGGGTTCGTGATGACTGTGTCAAATTTACTTCAGAAGAGGGGGTGGTCGTGTTCGACATCCATGATGCGCAGGGGATCGGCGGCGTCAGCATCACTCCGAAATCGGGTGACTGGCCCAAGTCGGTGATCGTTCGATTGCATTTACCCGGACTGGAAAGCCTCCAGTTGTCCGCTGGTAAAGTCACACTTTTCGGTTCCGTTCTCAGTCACAGCGGACACAAGAGATTGCTGGAGATCGATGAAGCAGGAAAGAAGAGGGAGGCAGGCAGGGACGACCCTCTTTGGATCAATATCCGGATGCTGGACGGGCACGGCAAAGACATTAATCATTTGCCCGATCCGGGGAAAGGCGGCTGTTTTGAAGTCACCCTGCCACCCGCTCTGCTCATTGAGTCCAATCTTGGAATGACATTGCGCTGGATTGATTTTTACCGTCATTGAATCGCATTTTTTGCACAGTAAACTCAACGGAAAACTCCTGAATTGATTCTCGCTCAGTCATCGAGCCCCTCGCGGGCGCGCACGCCCTCAGCACTCAATACCACACGAAAGCCGATTTCATCAGAACGCGTCTCTGGAGCAACCGCCCGGCGATGAGACGCCAGCAACTCGGTCCGGTCCTTGGTGTGCCAACTTCCTCCCCGGACGACTCCGAGATTCTGCAACTTGGGGTCATTCCCACCATAGTTCCCCTGTTCCCATTCCCAGACGTTGCCCGCGAGATCAAACATCTCCGCGCGTGAATCCATAAGGGACTTCACCGCAACGAAGGAACGGACCGGTGCCAGTGACGCGAATCCGTCCTTGAAACCGGGTATTCCTGCTTTGCTCTCCTGCCCCGCATCACCGATGGCATCCCACAAGTTCCCCGGCACCGGCAAGGGTGGCCAGGTGAACCCCCAAGGATACATCCCTACAATGCCATCATTCCGGTCGGCTGGCTCCTCGCCCCTTTCCCGGGGCAGCCCTGCCGCCATACTCCACTCATCATCACTTGGCAGCCTGTAGGATTCTCCGGCCTCCAGTAATCCCTTGGAACGTTCAACGTTTGTCAGCCATTGACAAAACATCTCTGCCTCTGTTCGACTGACATGCGTCATGGGAAGCTTACGGTCGGCATCCAAGGGCACCGGCGACGACATTGAACTCGGAAGTTGCCGGAAGAATTCCGCCCAGTCGGCCCGACGCGTCTCAGCCGACGCAATCAAAACATCACCCAGCGGCACGAATTCCATGCCAATTGAGTTGGTCCATTTTTTCCCAAACACGGCCGTTAGCGCCGGCTTGAGCTCCAGGTTAATCCGCAGTGTCATCCCCTCCTTCACCTTGCTCTCGATGACTTCACGCTTGAATCCGGGAAGATGAATCTCAAAGCCCACATCTCCCACGCGAACGCGCGCCAGCCGCAACGGCGTGGTGCCCGCTGGACTGCCATTCACCAGCACCTCAGCCTCCGCTGGCGTGGTCTCAACCACGACTTCACCGAAGTTCAACCGGGCAAGTTCAAGGCGTAACGAGGACCATCCGGGACGATTTTCCATCCCTGACTTCACGCCCGGATCTGTCTTCCACCGATATTCATGATCATCATCCAGTGCCCCGACGCTGCGATCCTCCTGCGCCAGCCAGTCGCAAAAAGCCATCGCGTCCGCTTTTGGCACCACAACGACATAGTCGTTCTTTGCCCCCTTTTGAACCCATGGAACAACTTCACCTTCAAATGGCCTCATGGTGCTTTCAAGAAACCTGCTAAACAACACAAGAGTCACCGGCTTATCCGAAATATGCCGCCCTGCACGCCAGGCGAATCGCAATCCATCACCGTTCATCCAAAGTCGACCATCCTGCGGCAGCCGCAACCTCGCCAGTTCATCCGGCGTCAAGTTGGCTGCATCCGGCGCAGCCACGGTAACCCGCCACGCATGCTCGTGTTTCACCATCGACAAGGCCGTGCCCGCAACGATTGCACTGGCAGCCAAGCGTGCAAGTGCGTGTCTCACCTTCCTGAACACCGGCACCGGTCGTGGCACACCCACCTTGAGCAGATCGTTGGCAAAATCCGCCACGTTGGTATAACGATCCTGCACCTGGGGGGCGCAAGCCTTGCAAATCACGCGATTCCAGTCACGCCAGAAAACCATCTCCGCATCCTGCAGGTCATCCGGCACTTCAGGAAACTCCATGCGGTCCTTGCCCGAGCTGATCTCATACAAAACTTTCCCGAGGCTGAAAATGTCTGAGGCAAAGGTCCCCGGCCCCTCCGGCGGGACAAAGCCCTCTGTGCCCACGAATGAGCGTTCCCCGTGCGCGGCGACCAGTCCGATGTCCGCCAACTTGCACACCCCGCCCACGAATATGATGTTCGAGGGTTTGATGTCCCGATGCGTCAGCCCGTAGCTGTGCAAATAGCCAAGCGCATCAGCCAAAAATATACCTGTCTGCTGGCAATACTCTAGGTTCAGCCGGCCATGCCGCTTAAAATCCGTCGAGAGTGTGCGCGGCACATACGATTCAAGATCGATCACAGGGCCGTGCACCGCATCATCACCGAGCTCCATCACATAATAGTAAAAGCCGCGCTGCTCATTCCATCCCACGTGCAGCACATCCACCAGCCCCTGGTGTCCGCGTGAGATCGGCTCGAACTGCCGGATGCCCTCAAATTCCCGCCGGAAAGCCTTGTCGAACTCAAAGTCCTCGCGCCACACGATCTTCACCGCGCGCAAGGCACCCGTGATGGCCCGAGCCAGCCAGACCTCACCATATGAACCGGATCCTATCCGGCGCAGAAGCTGCAGATCCGGGATCGGGATATCCTCACGGTGCGGCGGCAATCCGCCCGATGCGGGCGACATGGGTAGGGGTTCCTCCGCATTGGCCTCGGCAGCAAATGGCATGTTCGGATGATCAGAGACGGGCATTTTCAGGCACCAGTCTAGCAAAGCCGGACTGAATTGCCAGCAGGCACTCTGGACTCAAATGCCAGCGGTGAAGTCTAAATCGGCATCTTCTAAATACGCGAGCCGTCGACTGTGCCCTCGCGGACGACCTGCGGATGTCTCCACTCTGCCGAACCCTGCATGCCGCCCGTCGTCTTCTGCGGGGCGCGAAGGACGACACGCAAGGGCGCGCTCCAATATGCGAAACCTAAACCGCTCCGATTGTTCAATCAACAGTCAGTGGAATCCCGTTTGCCACGCCGCGCTAAGCCCGCATCTTAACGCATGACCGACGAAACCCCACGCGACCCCATTGCCGAACTTCGCGCCGTGATGCACCGACTGCGCGCGCCGGGTGGATGCCCTTGGGATGCGGACCAGACGCATGAGTCGCTCATCCCGCACTTGATCGAGGAAGCTTACGAAGTGGCTGAGGCGGCGCGTTCCGGCGACATGGCGCATCTGAAGGAGGAACTGGGCGACTTGCTGCTCCAGCCCGTTTTTCACGCCGAGATTGCCTCGGAGCGGGGCGGCTTCACGCTGGATGACATCGCGCGCAACATCACTGAGAAACTTATTCGCCGACATCCACATGTGTTCGGGGATGCGACCGTCGAAGGCTCGGCCGATGTGCTCAAGCAATGGGAGGAAATCAAGCGCGCCGAGAAAGGTGGTGGCAAACAACAGCTTCTCCACGGAGTCTCGAAGGCGTTGCCTGCCCTGATGCGGGCACAAAAGCTGCAGAAGAAGGCGGCTAAAGTCGGCTTCGACTGGCCCGATGCGGCGCCGGTGCTCGACAAGATTCGCGAGGAAGCCCAAGAGATCGCGGAGGCCATGGCCAAGATGGATCAAGCCGCCATCGAGGAAGAAGTCGGCGATCTGCTGTTCAGCGTCGTGAATCTGGCTCGCAAGCTGGGCGTGGATGCCGAGGTCGCGTTGTCAGGGGCAAATGAGAAATTCACCACGCGCTTTCATCAACTGGAGGAGCGCGCCGAAGCAGGCGGAAAGAATCTCAGCAAAATGTCGCTCACGGAGATGGATGAGGTTTGGGACGCAGTTAAAGCGGGCGGGTGACGCACTTGATTTACTGGTTCACTGACTACTGATTTACTGTCCGCCGATTCCCATGCCTCCCAATCGCACGATCAGCAATTCCATCATCACGGTGGTGATTTTGTTTTTCATGTTCATCACTGGGCTGCTGCTCAAGGCGCGCTACCGTCTGCCGTCGGAGCAAAAAGCGGCTGAGGCGGCACGGGTGGCGCAGGTGAAACCGGAACTCAAGATTCCCAAGGCGGTTCCCGTCAGCCAGCAAATTTTCGAGCCTCGCTCTTACAAAAGCGGCGCGTTCTGGGTGCTGTCGCGTCCGCAGTTGGTGGTGACGCGGTCGAACGACGCCGACACCCTGCGCATCAAGAGCGGGCCGAAGGAGGACGTGTTCGTGCTTTATGGAGTGGATGCGGCGCAGGTGACATGGACGCATCCGAGTCGTATCGCGAGCCAGGCAGAATACTTCGGCGGCGTGACTCGGCCGAAGGTTCTCGATGCCGGTGCGCAGGCGCTGACATGGGTCACCCAGTTACTTTCAAGTCATCCATTTATCATCTACACCAAGTGGACGCGGGTGCCGGAGACGGAACGCTACTACGCTTTCATTCGCGTGCAGATGGATGGCAAGCAGCAGGACCTCGGCGAGTTGCTTGTAAAAAACGGATTTGCCGCGCCCAACGGGCCGGCCCCGGATGCTGTTCCGGAAGCGGGCCGCACGCCCGAGGATTACCGCCATGCGCTGCAAAAAGTCCTGTCGCAGGCCAAGGCGGCGGGTGCCGGGGTGTGGGGGATGTGAAGAAGATACAAAACGGCAGATATAAGATTCAAGACCTGAACGTGGAATCGGTGTGATTCGCCTCATTCACTCTTGAATCTTCCAATCTTACATCTTGTATCTTAGCTGTGTCCCAGGAAATCACGCGGCTCCGCGATCTCAGCAAGCATCAGGTGCGATCCGGATTCGCCGCATGGCTCGGCTGGCTATTCGACGGGCTGGACATGCATCTCTACACGTTGGTGGCGACGGTGTTCGTCGCGCAGTTGATGGGGCTGCATGAGAGCGATCCTGAAGTGGGCCGGCACGGTGCGATCATTCAGGCGGCGTTTCTCGTGGGCTGGGCGCTGGGCGGCGCCTTCTTCGGTCGCGTGGGTGATTTGCTCGGACGCAGTCGCACGCTCAGTCTAACGATTCTCACTTACGCCTGCTTCACGGGATTGTCGTTCTTTGCGCAGAGTTGGTGGCAGTTGATGATTTTCCGATTTCTCGCCGCACTCGGCATCGGTGGTGAGTGGGCCGTGGGGGCATCGCTCCTCTCCGAGACGTGGCCGAAGCAGTGGCGGCCCTGGATCGCCGCCACATTGCAAAGTGCCGTGAACATCGGCGTGCTGCTGGCCTGTCTCGCGGGCACATTGCTCGCCGGGCAGGAACCGAAATACATCTTCATCGTCGGCATCCTTCCGGCTTTTATTACATTGTGGATTCGCAAGGCAGTGCCGGAACCCGAGACCTGGGAGAAGGCCCGTGAAGGCCAGGTCGTGCCACGCATTGGCGCGCTGTTCGGCCCCGAAGTGCGCAGAACGACGTGGCGGGTGCTGATCATTTGCGGCGTGTCATTGACCGCGCACTGGACGTTTCTCTTCTGGCAGCAGAAGCACGTGCTGAATCTTCCCGAGATAGCTGCGCTGACATCGAAAGAGGCGAAAGACAATGCTGTCGTCGTCGCGCTGATGTGCATCATGGTCGGGTCGTTGATCGGCAACTTTCTCTGCGGCGCGCTCGCGAAATGGCTCGGTTATCGCCGGACGATCTTCTGGGCCTTGCTCGCCTACTTTGCCGCCATGTGGCTCGCATTCCATCAGGCCTGGAGTTGGGACATGACAAAAATCCTCTGGTTCATCATCGGCGCGTGCATGGGCGTTTTCGGGCTGTTCACGATGTGCCTGCCGCCCTTGTTCCCAGTGCTGCTCCGCACCACGGGCGCGGGATTCTGCTACAACATTGGACGCATTGTTGCGGCAGGCGGCACGGTCTTCTTCGGCATCTATCAAAAGGTGCCGAATGTACGCGAGGCCCTGCTGGCCGCGAGCTGGCTCTTTGTACCCGCCGCATTTCTCGCCCTCCTGCTGCCGGAGGAAAAAGAGGAGGATGGCGAGGTGAATATGGTTGCTGATTAAATTAGCAGCAAGATCGTTGCGGTGATTCGTCATTTGACGCGTCCGCTGTGCGGACTATCATCGATACATCCATCATGCTCGAAGACTACCTGCCCATTTTGCTCCAGGCGATTCTCGCCGGGGGCTTTGCGGTTGTGACGCTCCTCGTCAGCGTGATGCTGGGAAGATCAGCCGCCCGAAACAAGACCAAGGATTCCGCCTACGAATGCGGGATGCTGCCGATCGGCGGGGATCAGCCGCGCTTCAGCGTGAAGTTTTACATCGTGGCCATGCTCTTTGTCATGTTCGACATCGAGGTCGTTTTTCTTTATCCGTGGGCCGTGATCTTCAAGGATTATGTGGCCGAGCTGGGCACTGATATTTTCTGGTGGATGCTTTCGTTCGTCGGCATTCTCCTGGTTGCCTTTGCCTACTCTTGGAAGAAGGGCGCGTTGCGCTGGGATTCCTGACCCAGTCACTGCGTTCACCATCGTTTGATTTTACCCCGCTGAATGATCGCCCGGCTCACACTCTTCACGCTCAAGCCAGAGGTCACACCCGAGCGGCTGGAAGAAATGATGTGGATAACGCGCACCACGCTGTTGAAGATTCCGGAGGTACTGTCCCTCCGCACCGGCAAGCGGGTCAACCCCGGCGATCCCTGGGACTGGTTTGTCATGATCGAGATTGAAAGTCTCGACAAATTCGCAATCTGCCAGGACGACCCGCAATATTTCAAATATCTCAAGGAAGTCGTTCAACCCACCGAGAACAGCCAGCAGGTGCTGACCTTCGAGATGGAGCCGCGCAAAGACGTGAAATATTCGTAGGACGGTCGTTGGTGTTTTTCTAAAAACTCGGCGTACCGAGATCAGCCTTGCCACGCGTCCGTGCTTCTGAGGGAATTACGCAGCTATTAACCAGGCAATAAAAAGTAGTGACATTTTCTAGGGTTTGGCTATCTTCATCGGATGAAACAAAGAGATGCCCGCACCCTTTCCCCCCTTCAACTTGATGAGCTGCGTTCTCGCGCCATTTCGCTTTGGAAAAAAGGTTTCAACCGCCGACATGTCGCCGCCTTGCCCGACGTCCATTACAACAGCGTTGGACGATGGATCTCAACTTATGATAACGAAGGCCCTGGGGCATTGCGCTCGGCCAAACGGGGTCGCAAGAAGGGAGGCAGCCGCAATTTGACGCCGGCTCAAGAGAAGGAAATCCAGAAAGTGATCACCGACAAAACACCGGACCAGCTCAAGATGCCCTTTGCGTTGTGGACGCGCCGTGCGGTCTGCGACCTGGTCGAGAAGCGTTACGGGGCCAGACTTCCCGAACGCACTTGTGGGGAATACTTGAAGCGCTGGGGATTTACCGCCCAGCGACCGGCCCGGCGCAATTACGAGCAAAATCCCGAGGCTGTGCGCCGCTGGATCGAAGAGGAGTATCCGCAGATCGTCCAGCAGGCCAAGAAGGAGGGCGCTGAGATTCACTGGGGAGATGAGGTTGGGGTGCGTAACGACTGCCAGCACGGGCGCGGTTTTGCGCCGGTTGGAAAGACGCCGCTGGTGCGCAACAGATCGAAGCGTTTTTCCTCCAACATGATTTCCTCTGTCACCAATCGGGGCAAAGTGAGGTGGATGATATTCCGCGACAGCTTCAACGCTGTGGTTTTCATCAAGTTCATGGGCCAGCTCATTAAAGATGCCAAGCGCAAGATCATCCTGATCGTGGA
>VFKE01000146.1 GCA_009885695.1 Verrucomicrobiota bacterium
ACGAGGGCGTCGCTTCTACCTCGTCAGCTTCTGGCACTCAATGGCGAGAGACCATAGCGGCTTTTTTATTGCGCCCCCACTTGCTGACTCCGTTCATGCGTAAGCCCTGGGGATCAGCGACGAAGGCGTCGCTTCTACTTGCGATCAAGCAGCGCTTCCCCAGCCTGCCAGCAATTTCTCAAGCATCTTTTCAAACTCTACGCCCATCCGAACGGCTGAGAAGGCTTCGAGCGTGTGTCTTCGACCAGTCGCGCCAAGTTGTTCCTGCAACTTGTGATGGAGCAAGATCTCCTCAAGCGAATTAGCCAGCGAAACAGGATCGTCCGGCTCACACAATAACCCGCCCTGTGTGATTTCGAGCAGTTCTGGAAATGCTCCATGTCGTGGCTGCACAACGGGAATGCCGCAGCCTTGAGCCTCGATGACATAAAGGCCAAAGGCCTCACCACACGTAGCCGGCACTGAGAATACACTGATCCCGTGCAAGAACTTTACTTTGTCCTCAAAACTCAAGTTCGGCTCCCATGAAACACGCTCACTCAAACCTGCCGCAGCCAAGCTCCGCTTCAGTCCACCGATGCAGGCTTCATCAGAAGGCGTCGCTGCTCCACCGATGCGGAGACGCAGTTCCGGCACATGCCCACGATTTGCAATTTGAATGAAAGCCTCAACCAAGGTCGTCAAGCCCTTGCCATGGATCATGCGCGCGAGATATCCGATCGTCGGCTGAATCGGATCACGGCGCTCGGAAGCATAAGCCTCGAAATTCAAACCGTTGTAGATCACGCTTATCTTGACCATCTCAACGCCCATGCGCCTCGACATCGTGTTGGCATAGAACTGGCTCGGCGCGACGAAGCGCGTCACGGTGCGCGTCGACTGATTCAACAAGTCCCAGGCTTGTGTGCGATAAGGCTCGATCAAGGTGTCGAGAAACGCATCCTCCCCCTGCAACGAACATACAACCGGCAAGCCCAACTGAGACAGCGCCGGCGCCAGACCGCACAATAGCGAGTTGGACAGCACCACCACATCCGGCCGGCACTCCTCCCCCACCCAGCGCACCAGCTTCCCCCACTCTGCCCATTGCGGACTTTTCTCACCCAGCAGACTGCCGACGGTCATCTCACCCAGATCGCGCGCGCCCGTCAGTCCCATCCGCCGTGAAACCCAGCGCAAGAGCGCCGGATGATCCAGCAGGCAGCGCACGAACTGGGGCATGAACTTGAACCACGGAAATTTCTGCTGAAGAAACAAGCCAACACCACCCACCCGCACCGGCTGCCCTTCAGCCTTGATCTCAGTGCCGAAAGTATCTGGATTCGCGTCATCGCCATCCGTCACCAGTGGTAGATAGAGCGGCACAATCATGGCGTCGTGTCCGCAAGCGCGCAGCGCCTTGACCAGCGCCACATCCCGCAGACAACTGCCGCAGTGGAACGTCCCAGTGCCGGGAGTAAGATGGAGAATTTTCATGGTTCAGCAGGAACTCCAGACTGTCGCCAACGCGCGCTTGGTGGCAATCTCATTTATCTATCGCGCCATCATAGAATAGGTTGATTGCGAGCTTGCTTGCGTGACTTTTCCAAGCGATCTTCCAACATGATGATCGAGTCCATCGTGCGTCCTTTGTCAGCAGCGTTGCGTCGGCTTGGCGTGCGTCGTTTGGGCGTATTCGGTTCGGTGTTGCGGGGCGATGCTCGGCCTGAGAGCGATGTCGATGTGCTAGTGGAGTTTGAACCTGCCAGCCAGACTTACGATGGCTTGTTCGCCGTGGGCGACTTGTTGGAGTCAGCGTTCCATCGCAAGGTGGATCTCCTGACTCCAGGTTCACTTAGCCCACACATCGGTCCCAACATTTTACGCGAAGTCCGATATGTTGAGATCGGCTCTTGATTATCTGAAGCACATCCGTGACGAAGCAGATTATCTGCTGTCAGCGTCACATGGGATTTCTCTCGATGAGTTTACCAGCGATGAAACACTGAAGCGTGCCGTGGTGCGCAGCATTGAAATCATCGGCGAAGCCACGAGGCAGATTCCGGAAGAATTCAGAACCCGTCACCCTGACATGGAGTGGCGCAAGATGGCAGGCATGAGGAACCGCCTGATTCACGATTATTTTGGCGTGGATTATATTATCGTCTTCGATGTGCTCACGAATAAAATTCCCCCGCTTCGCGCTCAGGTGCACCGGATGATCGAAGAAGGCGAGGCAGATATCACGGATACGACATCGCCTCGTCCACCAGTTGCATGAGCTTGAGGGTGCCGGTGTCATGCTCGGGTGAGATGAGCAGCCAGTCGTCATCCATCGACTGCGTGGCCTTCGGCTGGACATGCCCATCTGGGCCGATTTCAGAAACGATGTTCATCCGCGGCGGGATGTAACCGCTGGCGATGCAGAGGAACTGATAAAGGAAAGAACGCTTCGGTGTGTAGGGCTGATTGTGCCAGAAGTAGCGGTGATCGCGCTCAGTGTTTTTCGCCAGTTCACTTTCGAAAAGCTGGCGCTCACCGGGCTCGATGAACTCAACGTGATCCACCACCCCGCCGCGCAGATCACGCAGGGCGGTGCTCTGGGCGCACCAGTCTGAAACATTGCGCCAGCGCTGGAAATCCGGGCCGCTCTCAACGGAGGGCCGCGCATCACGAAGCACGGTCTCGATAAGCGTAGAATAAAAATCCGGGCTCTTGATCTCCAGCGCTTCCCAGCCGAAGCCGTCGAAAAGATTTTGACCGCCCACGATATTTCCATACCACTGGCTGGGAATGCCATTCTCGTTCTCCTTCAAGCCATAGAATTTGAGAGCATCTTTCACCGAGTCCGGCAGCGCGGCGAGTTCGGGAAAAAAGTCGTATTTGATCGGCGGGCTGATCATCAGCACCGGCTTGCGCTGCTGACGCGCCACGATGACTTCATGCACCGTGCCGACGCTGTAGATATTGGTGGGCACGAAGGCAATGACAAAGTCGGAGACATCCGTCATCCGCAGATCGATGTGAACCGTTTCCCAGAAATCGCGTTCGAACATCGCGCGCGTCTCTGCGTTGGTCCAGAAGTCGGCCTCGTATTTATTCTTGTTGGGGGCGATGCCCTCCTTGCCGTAGTCGCTGTGGCCCCGGATCATGGGTTTGTTCCAAGGATCGAGCACCCGGATATTAAAAGCTTTCAGCACTGGCGTGAGAATCGCGCGCCAGCCAAGGTATTTTTCAATGACCCGGGAGCCAACGAAATCCATCGGGCCTGAGAGATAACTGCGCGTCTTTTCCAGGATGCTTTGCATGAGTGTCAGTGACTGAATTAAAAGAATGATGGCGGAGAAACAAATAAAAGACAAATCACAAGTTGGCTTGCTGAAGGATGGCCTGCTGCGCTGCGCGCAGATGCAGCGGAATATTTTATAGTCAGCCTGATGGTCGCTGTTCTAAGATATCTGCTGCTTGCAGGAATCGTCATATTTTGGACTGCGGCGGGAAGCTCCCAGCGCCACGCCGCTTTGGTGAGACCAACGACGGTCGAAAGGGAGTTGACGGAAATCACACAAATGATGCGTCGCTCAGCAAATCCGCAAAAGCGGTGTCGCGCCCAAGGCTTGCCACCGCAGTCCAAAAGTAAACTGACATCATCAGGAAAGATTCATCGCAAATATCGCGATTTGTGTGTTGTGATTTGCCGCAGCCCTACACGTGCAAGTCGCGCGGCTGTCGACGCCATGCGCTGGGACTGACGCCGGTCTGCTGGCGAAACCACCGGGCAAAATAATTCGCATCAGGGATGCCCACCGCCGCGGCTGTTGATCGCACGGATTTCTTCTCCGCGAGAAATGCCGCAGCGCGCCGCAGGCGCACTCGCGCGCGGAGCTGCCCGAGCGTGAGCCCGCATTCGGCGCGCAGAAGGCGATTCAAATGATCGTGCTGATAGCCAGTGATTGCCGCCATCTGGTGCAGACTCACGTCCGCGCCGTCGCGCGCTTCCAAGAGGCGCTCCACGCGTTTCGCCACCGAGTAGTGACGGGTGGCGCTGAAGCGGTTCACAGGTTCCAGCCAGCTCAGGGCGCGCAGCACAATGTCCAGAACATCCAGCACCACGGCACCCACGCGCAGCGCCAGCTCCCGCCGCTCGATTTGGGGATGACGGAACAGCGTGGCGACACGGGAACGGGTCTCGGTGAGCTGCTCCGCAGTCAGTTGATCCGAGACGCGATCCACCCCGCGACGCACTTCCATTTCCAAATCAATCACCAAGCACAGTGGCTGCCGGCCCGGCTGCTGTTCGAACGCGTGCATGGTTCCCGGCGGAATGTGCAAGACCGTCCCTGGCCGGGCCGGAAAAATCGCACCCGCGATCCGCTGCTGACCACGACCGATCAGATAGATCAGCAGTTGATCGTGCTCATGCTTGTGCTCCGTCCAGCGCGCCTCCGGCAGTTGCCGGTTCAGCCGGATTCGGTGGATTTTCAGCCCTGGGATTTGCAGGTTTAAGTCCTGAATGAGCAGCGGGCGATAGTTCTTCATGCTGGAAAATAGTCTCTAAGCTGGTTAGCGCTTTTTTAGAGCACTGACGGCTATTTCATGTCATCTCTGCTATTTTTTCAAGTCGAAAATGTGCTAATAATTGCCTTACTTTCCAGCAAGTATCGGGGCCGCCAACCTGCGGAGCATGAAATACTGGTTCCGCCCTGCACAATTGAATCCTGTGGCCTGGCAGCCCACATCACTCCCGGCAAGTTCAACTCCCCGCTTTTTCAAATGGCCGTTATATCCGCCGTCGAGATAGGGATGTCGTGTTGCTGAAATGATTTATACCCCCGCGTCCCGCTGCCGCCGGGGATCATAATAAATGTGAATGTCAGCCTCGCGTCCGCCGAGAATCTGCTGGGCACGCTTCAAGGCATTGCGCGTGGCCAGATTGGGGTTCGCCGCGCTGCCCGTGAAAAAATTTTCCCGTCCGATGACCTCGATCATGCCGCTGTTTTTCAACACCCGGTAAACATCACGCATCGCGCCGCTCACCAGCAGATCGCGCCCGGTGGCGCGCAACTGGCGGATGAGTTCCTCCAGCGCCATCACGCTGGTGGCATCGAGATGGCGGGCGTTCTTCAGCCGCAAGATGATGATCCGCAAATTAGGGTCGGAACAGGCGCGCTGGATTTGGGAACTGAACAGCTCCGCCGCACCGAAGAAAAGCTCGCCCTCAACATGCACGATGGAGATGGCCGGATTCTGCCGGCGGGAGTCCTGAGTGGCTTCGGCGAGATGTCCCTCGGTGTTGAATTCATATTCGACGAGGGACGGGCGGCCGGCTTTCCGCAGATAGAGGATCACCGAGAGACCGATGCCGGTGAAAATGGCGACATGCAATGGCACCATCAGCGTGGCCACCAAAGTGGTGATGAAAACGAAGGCGTCGGATTTGGTGGCCCGCAGGCAGACACGGATCTGTCGTGGATGAATCAGTGACGCAGCCACGCACATGACCAGCACGCCGAGCGCGGCGCGCGGAATATACGACACCATCGGCCCCAGTGTCAGCGCCCCAGCGAGGCAAATCAGGCCGGAAACAATCACCGATACGGGCGTGACCGCGCCGCTGTTGAAATTCACCATGGAGCGCGTGAGCGAATTGGATGCTGGCATTCCGCTCAGGTAGGCGCAGGCCAGGTTGGCGGCGCCCAGGCTGAACATGTCTTGATTGGCGTCCACCGGACGACCGCTGCGTCCGGCCAGCGTGCGCGCCATGGCGGAGTTCTCCAGCATGACCAGGAATGCCAGTGAAACCGCTAGCCCGAACAACTGGCTGAATCGCGCGCCCGAATTTTTTCCGGTGAAATCCGGAAACATCGGCAACAGTTCACGCCAGGTGAATTTTTCACTGGCGAACGTCGGCAGTGCGATGGCAGCTTTCTCCATCAGCACCGCTGCGAGGGAAGCCGCCACCAGGGTGAGCGCCAGTGCGGGCCACTTGGGCAGACGCCGCTTGAGCAGGACATAGCCAGCCAGCGTGAACAGGGATATGGCCACCACAGGCCACTGGATGCTGCCCAGGGCGCCGACGATCTCAAACAGCTCGCCAAAAATCGTCCGGGACTCCTCCATCTTCAATCCAAGCACGATGGGTAGCTGCCGCACCAGCATCTGCACCGCGGCTCCCGCGAGGTAGGCGATGACCACGGTACGACTGATGAATTGCGCGATGTCCGCAACTTTGAAATACGCTCCGATCAGCAAGAGCGCCCCCACGAGAAACACCAGCATCGGCATGGCCTCGCGCTGCGCGATGTGCGGATTCGCCGCAAAAAAGGAGGCGATCATGAACGCCGTGGCATTCGTGGGACCGAAGACCGAATGCCTGGAGCTGGCAAGCATCGCGCCAACCACGCAGGCCACTGCGGAACAGGTGATGCCATAAGCCAGCGGCAGATTGGCGATCATGGCAAAAGCCATGCCCTGAGGGATCGCCAGCAGCGCGCCATCCAGCCCGCCCCGCAGATCCAGCTTGAACCAGGCGCGACGGTATCCTTCAAGGGCACGCCGAAGCGGAAAAGGATCAAGCGGTCGCTCCAGAGTGTAGCTCACCGCCGAATCACTCGCACGCTTCAGCGAGTGCGTGATGCTGGACCAGATGCTTTTCCTCACACACGTCGCCTTTCGAATTCATCCGCCGTATCCTCGCGGTGCTGAAGGCACCAGCCTCATCGTTCAATCCCGAAAAAGTCGCGCAAGACCCGGCGATAAACATCGCGCTTGAATTTCGGCACCCAGTCCAGATCGAATTTTTCCGGCTTCAGCCACCGCCAGCGACCGAATTCACGGTGCTTGGTGTCAATGTTGATGTCCTGGTCGTGACCGAGGAATCGGCAAAGAAAATAAACCTGCTCCTGCCCGCCGTAGACTCCGTATTTCAGCCGATCCTTGGGAAATTCATAACGATAGCCGCTCTTGCGGTCGAGAATCTGAATCTGCCTGGCTTTGACGCCGATCTCCTCTTCAACCTCCCGCAGCAGGGCTTCCTCAAGCGATTCCCCTGAATCCACACCGCCCTGCGGGAACTGCCATGAACCGCGAATGTGGGCGCGCTCCGCGATGAGCATCTCGTTGTCCATGTTCAGCAAAATGGCCGCGACATTGGGCCGGAAAAGCACGGGACGTGCCGGCACTTTTTCCGAAAACGCATTCAAACCAATCTCAGGGGCGAGGACGGGCATGGGAGTTGTAGGAGTATTATCATCCATTTGTTAAGATATGCAAACTAATTTTCCAGTAGTGTCGCGGTGCCGCTTGATGCTTGAGTGATTCTCGATATCGTCCAGTGCTTTCCCCATCGCATGCTCAGTTTTAAGACGGTTCTCCCATTAATGCTCTGGGGCATCTTACTGCCCGAGGAATTAATGCGTGCAGCGAAGCCGGTGAGCTACAACTTCCAGGTCAAGCCCATCCTCGCGGAGCACTGCCTGAAGTGCCACGGGCCGGACGAAAAACAACGCAAGGCCAAACTCCGGCTCGACGACCGTGAGAACGCCATGAGTCTGAAGTCGGTCATCCCCGGCAAACCTGAAGAAAGCGAGCTCATCAAGCGCCTCCTGACCACTGATCAAGACGAGGTCATGCCTCCGCCCAAGGAACATCGCGCGGTAAACCCGGCGCAAATCGCCGTGTTGCGCCAGTGGATCGCGGAAGGCGCGCCTTATGAACGGCACTGGTCGTTCATTCCTCCTTTGAAGCCCGTGCCACCGGCGCTGAAAAAACCATCCACCACCCCGCTGCATCCCATTGACGCCTTCATCCTTTCCCGGCTGGAAAAAGTAAAGACCACGCCGGCGATGCCAGCGAAACGCGAGGATTGGCTGCGACGCGTCACCTTTGATCTCACCGGGCTGCCGCCGACCCTGGAGGAGCTGGACGCCTTCCTCGCGGATGTTTCCCCCAACGCTTTTGAGTCGGTCGCAGACCGGTTGCTGGCCTCGAAAACTTACGGCGAGCGCATGGCGGCGGACTGGCTGGATGTGGCGCGCTACGCCGACACCTACGGACGTCATGAAGATCATGACTGCCACACCTGGCCCTATCGCGACTGGGTAATCCGGATGTTCAATGACAACCTCCCTTTCGACAAATTCGTCATCTGGCAGACTGCGGGCGACATGCTGCCGGACGCGTCTCTGGACATGCATCTGGCCACCGTGTTCAACCGGCTGCCGCAGCAGAGCAACGAGGCCGGAAGCAATGAGGAGGAATTCCGCCAGGACATCATCGCCGACCGGGTGCAGACCAACGGGATGGCGTTTCTCGGACTCAGTTTGGAATGCGCCCGGTGTCACAACCACAAGTATGACCCGATATCCATGCGCGATTATTACAGCCTGGCCGCGTTCCTCAACAACATCGACGAGTCCGGTCTGTACACGGTTTACACCAAATCCATCCCCGCTCCGTCCATGTTCATCTATGCGGACAAGAAGGAAGAGGAACGGCACGCCGGCCTGAAGTCGCAGATCGCCAGCAAGGAGCGCGAGCGCAACGAGTTGCTGCCGGAAGCCCGGATGCGTTTTCAGGAATGGCTCAAGAAGCCGCGTGAGCCTTTCGTTCCCACAAAGCCCATCGTGGAATTTGCTTTCGATGAGATTGGTAAAGACAAGCAGCAACTGACGAACCGGGCCGATGCCGGTAAGCCGGGCGCTATACGGCTCAAAACCCAATTGTCGCAAGGTCGCGCCGGAAAAGGTCTCCACTTCCGCACCGACAATTCAGTCTCCATCGCTGGCACCGGGGAATTCAGCCGCACCCGGCCATTTTCGCTCGCCATCTGGCTGAAGCCGGAGCGGCAGTCGGACCGCGCCGTGGTCATCCATCACTCGCGGGCCGGGCTGGATGCCGGTTCGCGCGGCTATGAATTGATCTTGGAAGATGGACGCCCGTCTTTTGCCCTCTGTCATTTCTGGCCGGGCAATGCCATGCGCATTCGGACCATGGATTCACTGCCCTTGAACCAATGGACGCACATCGTGGCCACCTACGACGGATCGAGCCGCGCGGCGGGCATGAAACTTTATGTCAACGGCCAGCCCGCCGCCACTTCCGTCGTGCGCGACAACTTGTACAAGGACATCACCTACGATTCCGCCTACACGGACAAAGACAAGGTGGAGTCCGCCATGCTCGGCCTGGCAGGACGGTTCAACGACCGCAGCCTCTGCAACACGGCGATGGACGATTTTCTTGTCTATGACGTGGAGCTTTCCCCGCTGGAAGTGCGTCTTGCCACGGGACTGAATACTGACACACCCATGTCCGAATCCTTCGAATGGTGGCTGCGCGAAAAAGACGAGGCGTGGAAGAAACACACCGCCGAACTGCGCGCGCTCAGGGAAGAAGAGAACCAGCTCTCCATGAAGATGCAGGAAATCATGGTCATGCGGGAAATGTCCGCGGAACACCGCCGCGAAACGCATGTTCTCGCCAGGGGCCGCTATGATTCTCCGGCCGAGGTGGTGAGTCCGGGCACGCCGGAAAGTATTTTCGCCTTCCCTGCTGACCTGCCAAAAGACCGCACCGGCCTGGCACAATGGCTGGTGGACCGGCGCAATCCGCTCACCGCCCGCGTCTATGTGAACCGCATGTGGCAGATGTTTTTTGGCCGCGGCATCGTGCCGACCAGCGAGGACTTCGGCATTCAAGGCCAGCTCCCCTCGAATCCTGAACTGCTCGACTGGCTAGCCGTGGAGTTCATGGACAAGGGCTGGAACATCAAAGCCCTCTGCCGCCAGATCGTATTGAGCCAGACCTATCGCCAGAGTTCCATGCCGGGGAATCCCGATTTGCTGGCGTCCGATCCGGATAACGACCTGCTGGCCAGAGGCCCCCGGCAACGGCTCACAGCTGAAGAACTGCGCGACAACGCACTTGCAGTCAGTGGCCTGCTGGACCGCCGCTTCGG
The DNA here is from genome assembly GCA_009885695.1 of Verrucomicrobiota bacterium. Taxonomy (GTDB): domain Bacteria; phylum Verrucomicrobiota; class Verrucomicrobiia; order Verrucomicrobiales; family Verrucomicrobiaceae; genus VFKE01. The sequence goes on from VFKE01000146.1 coordinate 9,938, forward strand.
CGGCAAGCCCGTGATGCCCTACCAGCCCGCCGGTCTCTGGGAAGACTCCGGCACCCAGCACACCTACCTCCAGAGCAAGGGCGCCGACCTCTGGCGCCGCAGCCTTTACTCATTCTGGCGCCGCACCCTGCCGCCGCCATCGATGACGATCTTTGACGCGCCCACCCGCGAGTTTTGCAAGTCGCGACGCGACATGAGCGCCACTCCGCTCCAGGCGCTGGTTCTGTTTAACGACACCCAATTCATCGAGGCGGCACGCGTGCTCGCCGAAAACTTGGTGCGTGAATTTCCCTCCGATGACACCGCCCGCAGCCGCAAAGCCTTCCGGCTCCTCACCGGCCACAACCCTACCGATAATCAAACCCAGGTTCTCACCAAACTCATCCAAGATGAACGCGAACGATTCCGATCCAGTCCCGGTGGCGTGGAGAATCTGCGCCGCAAAAACGGCGAAGCACCCGTGGACGAAAAACTCGATGCCGTGGAAGTTGCCGCCACCACCATGCTGACGCGGGCCTTGCTGGGATATGATGAATGCGTGATGAATCCTTGATTCCATGACTTCTTCCCCAATCTGTCCCGGCATCTGGTCCCCGAACGGTCTCTCACGTCGTGAGATGCTTGGTCGCATGGGCATGGGTTTCGGCGGACTCGCGCTGGCAGACATGCTCGGCTCGGCCCAGGCGGCGCAGGGCGGGCTGTCCGGTTTGCCTCATTTCGCCCCCAAGGCGAAGCGGGTGATCTTCCTCTTCATGAGCGGCGGACCGTCGCAGTTCGAGTCCTTTGACCACAAACCCCTGCTGACAAAGCGAGCCGGTGAAGAACTGCCCGAGTCGTTCCGAAAGAGCAAGGTCCTTCCCGGAATGTCAGGCGCGCAGAACACCTTTCCCCTGGTCGGCTCCTCCTACAAATTCGCCCAGCACGGACAGAGCGGCGCGTGGGTCAGCGAGCTTTTTCCGGAGACCGCGAAAGTGGCGGACGATCTGTGCTTTGTGAAAAGCATGCACTCAGAAGCAGTGAATCACGACCCCGCGCTCACCGTGATGCAGACGGGCGCGCCACTGCCGGGGCGCCCGAGCATTGGTGCCTGGGTCCGATATGGACTGGGCACGGACAACAAGGATCTGCCGGGCTTCATCGTCCTGGTGACAAAAAAAACTGCGGACCAGCCCCTCAGCGGCCGCCTCTGGGACAGCGGCTTCCTGCCGACGCAATATCAAGGCGTCCAGTTCCGCGCCGCCGCGGATGCCGTGCTTTATCTGGGTGATCCGCAGGGCGTGAGTCGCGGCGACACACGCCGGATGCTGGACAGCCTGCGCCAGCTTCACGAGATGGAGCTGGCGACAAGACCGGATGCCGAAATCAGCAGCCGCATCGAACAATACGAAATGGCCTTCCGGATGCAGGCCAGCGTGCCGGAAGCCACGGACGTCAGCGGTGAACCGGCGAGCATCCTGGAGATGTACGGCCCGGATGCCAAGACGCCCGGAAGCTTCGCCGCCAACTGCATTCTCGCGCGCCGGCTGGCCGAACGGGACGTGAAATTCATCCAGCTCTACCATCCCGGCTGGGATCATCATCGCAGCCTGGCGAAAAAATACCCTTTGATGGCGGCCGAGATCGACCGTCCCTGCGCCGCGCTCATCCGCGATCTCAAGCAGCGGGACTTGCTCAAAGACACCCTCGTCATTTGGGGCGGCGAATTCGGGCGGACCTGCTATTCACAGGGCGCTCTCGCGTTAAAAATCAACAGCTATGGACGCGATCATCACCGCCAGTGTTTCACCTTCTGGATGGCCGGAGGCGGCATCAAAGGCGGCATGACCCACGGTGAAACGGATGAGCTTGGTTACGACATCGCCCGCGATCCGGTGTCCGTGAATGATTTTCACGCCACCCTGCTGCACTTGCTCGGCGTCGAGCACGAGCGCCTCACCTATCGCTTCCAAGGCCGCGACTTCCGGCTCACGGATGTTGCCGGCAAAGTGGTCAAAAATATCCTCGCCTGACGGGTGCGCCTTCAATCCGCCGGAACGACGACACTCCTGTCGTCGGGGAAAATGTCACCGCACGGGCGCTCGAACCACAGCCAGTGACACGACAAGAGTGTCGTGCTTCCAATCAGTTGGAACGACGACACTCCTGTCGTCGGGGGAAAAATGTCACCGCACGGGCGCTCGAACCACAACCAGTGCCACGACAAGAGTGTCGTGCTTCCAGTCAGTCGGAACGACGACACTCCTGTCGTCGGACATCATACCCCAGCAGCATCGA
>VFKE01000143.1 GCA_009885695.1 Verrucomicrobiota bacterium
ATCATCGTGGAAGGCAACGGTACGTCCGACGCCATCCAGGGGCGCGTCTCCCAGATCAAGCGCCAGATTGACGAAACCACCAGCGACTACGACCGCGAGAAGCTCCAGGAGCGCCTCGCCAAGCTCGCCGGCGGAGTTGCCGTCATCAACGTCGGTGCTGCCACCGAAACCGAGATGAAGGAAAAGAAAGCCCGCGTGGAAGATGCGCTGCATGCTACCCGCGCTGCCGTAGAAGAGGGCATCGTCCCTGGGGGTGGTGTGGCGTTGATTCGTGCCCAGTCTGCCATCGACGGTCTCAAGCTGTCCGGCGACGAAGCCACCGGCGCCGAGATCGTGCGTCGCGCAGTTGAAGCCCCCCTCCGCCAGCTCGCCGCTAACGCGGGCGTGGAAGGCGCACTCATTGTGAGCGAAGTGAAGAAGCAGAAGGGCAACGGCGGCTACAACGTGGCCACCGGCGAATACGTCGACCTCATCAAGGCCGGCATCGTCGACCCGACCAAGGTGACCCGCAGTGCGTTGCAAAACGCCGCGTCCATCAGCGGTCTACTCCTCACCACCGAGTGCCTCATCGCCGACATTCCGAAGGAAGACAAGGCGGAGCCAGCACACGACCACGGCGGCGGCATGGGAATGTAATTCCGTGATGGCGGCATCCTGCCGTCACCATCCAAAACAACTTGACGGGCCGGAACGAAAGTTCCGGCCCGTTTTGTTAGTTTGGAGTGCGCTGACATGTCACAACACTCCAAGAAATCACATCAAACTCATCGAGCCCGAGGAACCGATGCTCGTTGGAGTTCGAACTTTAGAGCATTTTTAAATAATACGTAGCCGCATCTCGTAAGAGTGCGGGAAGATGCCACGGCAGCCAACAAAGCATGAATATTTCCCGCGTTTTCGCTTCGCGGCTCCGGGGAGTGCTTCCATCTTTCCCGCGTTCTTACGAACGCGGCTACGAAATTATTTATTCCCCTCTAACCCGACTTGGCGGACTCAGGCGATCGATGGGGCTGGAAGGCTTGATTTTGCGACATCAAGCTCAAAAGGTCTGCACTACGCGGCGACCCGATTCATGGGCTCGGCGACAAGGTGATCTTGATCGTCGGTTGCACGGACAGGCTCAGCTTCAACTGATCGAGGAGCAGTTGCAGGACTTTCTCGGGTTGCATGTAGCGCGCCATGTGATTTCTCACCCGTCGATGGCGGGCAATAGCGAGATAGACAGCCGGCAGGCTGCTCCGCAGGAGTGAGCGAGCTGATTGCGAGCGAATCAAATGCACGTCGAGCATCTGCACGGTGGCGAACTTTTCCAGCACGGCTCTTGTGGTGAGGCCGGTGGCGCTGAGTTTGAGCCTGGCTTTGAGCGTGCCTTGCAAACAGCAAGTGAGAAACACGATGCGCCGAGGCCCTTGGGAAGGGGCTGAGACAGTATTCGGCGCAGCCGCGCGGGCGTATTGCCGATTGTGAATGCTTGTCAATCGGACTGCACGCCAACAGGCTGGCTCGACAAAGCGGCAGCAGGCTGCCGCAGTCCACGGGGGCGATTTGTGTTTCATTCACACTCCAAAAAACAGGGCGGACATGACTGTCCGCCCCTTTTGCCTTATCCCCTCTCTCATCACATCCCCATGATCTGGTAACCGCCGTCCACGTAGAGCACCTGGCCGGTGATGCCGGAGGAGCCGTCGCTGGCGAGGAAGAGACCGGTCGCGCCCAGTTCCACCAGCGTGCAGGAGCGCCCCAGCGGCGCGTGATCCTCGTAGTGTTTGATCATCGTGCCCAGGCCGGACACGCCGCGTGCGGCAAGGGTGTTCATGGGTCCGGCGCTGATGCAGTTCACGCGGATTTTTTTCCGGCCGAGATCGTGGGCCAGATAACGCGTGCTGGCTTCGAGCGCGGCTTTGGCCACGCCCATGACGTTGTAATGCGGCACCACTTTCTCCGCGCCGTAATAGCTCATGGCAATGATGCTCCCGCCATCGGTCATGAGCGGTGCCGCCTTGCGCGAAAGATGCACCAGCGAGTAGGCGCTGATGTTGTGCGCGGTGAGATAGGCGTCGCGCGTGGTGCTGAGGAAATCTCCTTCCAGCGCTTCCTTGGGTGCGTAGGCGATGCTGTGCAGCAGCATGTCCACTTTCGGAGTGATGCCCTGAACCTTGTCGAAAAACGCGTCCACTTCCTCGTCCTTCGAGACGTCGCAAGGGAACAGCGGTGTGTCGGCGCCGAAAGTGCCGGCCAGCTCCTCGACGTTGTCCTTCAGGCGATCGCCCTGGTAATTAAAGATGAGCTTCGCGCCCGCTTCAGCCCACGCCTGTGCGATGGCCCAGGCGATGCTGCGCTTGTTGGCGACTCCGAAAACAAGTCCGGTTTTTCCTTCGAGTGGTCTGGCGGTCATATCCATTTGATTTGGCGCAGTTTCGGCCAAAGGCAAGCGTTCACAGCATCGACTTCCTGACAGCGCATTCACCATGATTGGGAATGAATCCGTATTTTTGGAGCCCGTTTAAAAAGTAACTCAGCCATCTTGGCTGAATGTTTGACGGGCTTCCAGCCTGTTGTCTCCACTGGATTCAGGGAAGATGCCTGAAACACACACCGGCTGGAAGCCCGTGTTACTTTCGTTTTTCAACAGGCTGCTACAACACCAACTCCGCACGGCACTCGGACTCTTCGATCACATTTCGCACCGTGAACCCGGCCTTCCGCGCCACGCGCTGCATGTCATGGTTGTCCGGAAGGATCGTCGCGGTGATGCGTTCAAGACCTTCGTCGCGTCCGACTTGAACCAGCATTTTTAGAAGCTGGGTGCCGAGTCCGTGATTCTGCCACTGGTCGCTGATGGTCATGGAAAACTCCGCCTCATTCAAGCCATGCTGCTTGCTCAGTCGGCCGACGCCAAGGATGACGGGCTGCTGCGTGTCCGGTTCGCGGCGCTCAACCACCAGCGCCATCTCGCAATCGTAGTCAATGAAACAAAGGCGGCTGAGTCGCTCGTGCGCCACGCGCTGCTCATACTGCAACATGCCGAAGTATCGATAATAGACGCTCCGCTCCGACAGGGTCTGATGAAACTTAACGAGCAGCGGCTCATCCTCCGGCCGGATGGGACGGATGGTGGCGACGCTGCTGTCTCTCAACGGCCAAGGTGTGACATATTTCACGGGATAAGGACGGATGGCGGACTTGGGCAGCAGTTCCTTCCGCGTTTCCGCCGGATGCAAAACGATCCGGGCATCGAGCGCGATCATTTGTTCCGATGAAACGAGGAGAGGGTTGATGTCGATCTCCGCAATCCAGCGTTGCTCGATGACCAGAAGGCTGAAGCGCACCAGCAGTTGTTCGAGTTTTGCGAGATCCACCGGCTTCTGTCCGCGGACTCCCTTGAGCGCTTCGTAAACGCGGGTCTGTTCCATGAGGCGGGGCGCGAGTGTGGCGTTGAGCGGTGGCAGACCCAGCGCGCGGTCCTTGAAGACTTCCACGTATTTGCCGCCGGCACCGAACAACAATACTGGCCCAAACTGGGCATCCACGCTGCTGCCTAGAATCAACTCGCAGCCCTCGCGCGAGATCATGGACTGCACGGTGACACCGAGAAAGTGTTGCGGGCCCGCTCGTTCGCCAACGCTTTTCTTGATGTCGCGCCAGGCCCGGCGCACGCCATCGGCATCGCGAATGTCGAGCTTCACGCCACCGACGTCACTCTTGTGCGTCAGCGTTTCTGAAAAAACTTTGATGGCCACCGGAAACCCGATCGCCTCTGCTTGCTGCACGGCTTCGTCCTCGCTCAGTGCCTTCTCGGATTCCACCGTCGGGATGCAGTAGGCGGCAAGCACCTGCTTGGACTCCACTTCGGTGAGCAGAGTGCGTTTAGCTTCGCGCACGCTTTGAAGTATTTTCCCCGCATGAGCGCGGTCCGGCGCGCCGCCTTCCGTCGGATCACCGAGCGAAGGTGTTTCGTAAAGCGCCCGCAAGTCGTCACTGTAACGCCACATGAGCGCAAAGGCGCGAGCGGCGGTGTCGGGAAAATCATAGGTGGGAATGCCGGCGGCATTCAAGATGCGCCGGCCCGCATCCGTCGCAGCACCGCCCATCCAGCTCGCAAGAATCGGTCGGTCATTGAGATGAGCGAACGCAACCAAACGCTGGGCAATGGCTGTTGAATCCGTCATGGCCTGCGGTGTGAGGATTACACAGACGCCATCGGCCTGCGGTTCGCTCGCGGCGATTTCAATGGCGCTGGCATATCGCTCCACGCTCGCATCCCCCAGCACATCTATGGGATTTCCGTGGCTCCACTGCGGCGGCAGAACCTTGTTCAAACCGGTCAAAGACTCCGCCGAAAGTTCCGCCAATCGGCCTCCGCCCGCCACGAGCATGTCGGTGGCGAGCGCGCCTGGTCCGCCGGCATTGGTGACGATGGCCAGTCGCGGGCCGCGCGGTCGGGGTTGTTTGCCAAGCACCTCCGCCATATCGAAGAGTTCGCTAAGCGAATCGACACGGAGTACGCCCGCCCGGTGAAAAGCGGCATCAAGCACCGCATCGCTGCCGGTGAGCGCGCCAGTGTGCGACGCCGCCGCCTTGGCTGCAGCCTCGGTGCGGCCGACCTTCAGAACGATGACGGGTTTGCTGAGTGTCACTTCGCGTGCGGCGGAGAGAAACCGTCGGGCATCGCCGACTGACTCCATGTAACAGAGGATGCTTTTGGTGCGCGGATCGTCGCCGAAGTATTGAATGAGATCACCCCAGCCGACATCGAGCATCGAGCCGCTGGAGACGAAGCCGCTGAATCCCACGTTCTCGCGATGACTCCAGTCGAGCACCGCCGCGCAGAGCGCACCGCTCTGACTCAGGAAGGCAACGCTACCGGCTTGGGCAATCCCTCCGCCGAAGCTGGCGTTCAATCCTGCATGAGGCATCATGAAACCGAGACAGTTGGGGCCGAGCACGCGCACCTTGCCCTGCCGGGCTTCGGTGAGAACTTGCTGCTCCAATTCAGCGCCGGCTTCTCCAATTTCGCGAAATCCCGCCGAGATGATTACGGCGGTGGTAACACCGCATTCCGCGCATTCCCTCATGATGCCCGGCACCGTCGCTGCAGGTGTTGCGATCACGACCATGTCCACTTTTTCTGGCACCCGCGCGATGCTGGAAAAAGATGGAACGCCGAGCACGTTATCGCGATAGGGATTGACTGGAAAAACCGGGCGCCCCCACGACTGGAGGTTCTCCATGATCGCGCGACCGACTGATCCAGGAACTTCCGAGGCACCGATGACCGCGATGCTGCGCGGGGCGAACAAGGGATCGAGCGTGTGTCTCCTCGACTGATGGAGAATATCGTGCGCGCGATCGACGGCCTTGGGTGCGGATGGATTCATATCACAAGATGCAGCTTGCTGCTTGCGTCGTTATTTATCGCTGCAATGATTGCGAAACAATACGCCGTGTCATCTGCTTCACAACAAACTGGACTATTATTGGACGATGTCTTTCGGGGCCATGATACCGGGACCGGCCACCCCGAGTGCCCGGCGCGATATGTGGCCGTGATGGAGACCTTGCATAAAAATGGGCTCGTGGACGAAACCCATCCGCTGACGCAACAACCTGCCACGCCCGACGACGTTCTGCTGTGCCACGCGCGTGACTACTTTAAAAAAGCAGAGGCTGATGTCGCATCCGGTGCCTCGGTGTTAAGCACGGGAGATACTCACATCTGCGCGAAGTCCTTCGATGTCGCCCTGCGTGCCGTGGGCGGCGTGATGAATGCCGTCGATGAAGTGATGAACGGAAAATTGAAGAACGCGTTCTGTGCGGTGCGTCCTCCCGGGCATCATGCGCGACCGGCGCAGGGAATGGGCTTCTGTCTGTTCAATAACATCGCCATCGCCGCGCGCCACGCCCAGAAGAAACACGGCGCGGCCAAGGTGCTGATTGTCGATTGGGATGTGCATCATGGGAACGGCACTCAGGATATTTTTTATGAGGATGGCAGCGTCCTTTTCTTCAGCTCTCATCAGTCGCCGTGGTATCCTTTCACAGGGCATCTTGCAGAAACCGGCGCTGGGAAGGGCCGGGGATGCACGCTGAACGCACCCTTGCCAGCCGGTTCCGGGATGAAAGAGATTCGCGGAGCGTTCCTTGATCGATTGATTCCCGCAGCGGAAAAGTTCAAGCCGGATTTGGTGATGATCTCCGCAGGCTTTGATTCACGGGAGAACGATCCGCTGGGGCAGTTCAAGCTGAACGACGATGATTTTGTGGTGCTCACCAAGTTGCTGATGAAGTTTGCCGAGGAGAACTGCGCCGGCAGGCTGGTGTCGGTTCTGGAAGGCGGTTACAATCTCGCGGGACTGGCCAGAGCGGTTTCCGCGCATGTTCGGACTCTGGCCCAGTGATCAAACAGGGGGGCGTAAAACTCTTCCTCCCGACAGCGAGCCTTTCATATTGCAAGGACTCTGAGGTCGAGTTTGATTGAAGCTCTTGCCCATGCCCACGACTTACCGCATCCTCCCCACCGCCGCGCACAACGATCTTGTACGCCAGGCCTATCTCCATCGCGGCTATCTCCCGGATGAAGCCGAAGACGCAGCGCGATTCTGCGAACTCGCCGCCGCCCACGGCATTCGCACGCACAATGTGATCAAGGCGCTGCATCTTGACCATCTCTTCGGCAGCGCGACGGGCGGGTGCAAGCCGGGTGCGGAGATCAAGGTGATCAAGAAATCTTTCGCTGCGAGCGAGGCGTGGGATGGCAACCTCAAGCTTGGCCAAAGCGTGGCCTTCAGCGCCATGGAACGCTGCATGGAACTCGCGGACAAATACGGCATCGGCCAGGTCAGCGTGGACAATGCCTTCCATTATCTCTGGGGCGGCGGCTATGTCATGGAAGCAGCTAAGAAAGGTTACATCGCCTATACAAACTGCACGAGCACGCTGGGTGAAGTGGTGCCGTTTGGAGGAAAATATCCTGTGCTCGGAACGAATCCGCATTCCTGGGGCCTGCCCACCACCGAGGCGTGCGGGTTTCCCATTGTGATTGATTGGGCCACCAGCACCGTGGCTATGGGCCGCGTGCAGCAATTGCGACGTGAGAACAAACCACTGCCCACCGGAGCCGCCGTCGATGCCGCCGGTCAGCCCACGACTGATCCCCATCAAGCGCAGTGGCTGCTGCCTTTTGGCGCGCATAAAGGCTACGGTCTCTCATTGCTCATCGAAGTCATGGGCGCGCTCATTGGTGGTTCGTTGCCCACGCTGCGAGGCGGTGGTGGTCACCCCGACTTCGCTGGCAAACCCACGCCCGCTGGAGAGAAGCGCACGTCGTCGTTTTACTTCCAGGTCATCCATCCCGATGCCGTCAGCAGCGGCCTGTTTGCCAAAGGTCGCAATCAAACGCAGAACGTGAAGGCGGTGATTGATGACATGCTTGGGCACGGCAATGAGAGCTGCCTGCTTCCCGGCCAGCCTGAAGCCAATAATGCCAAACACACGGCCACCGCCGGTGGCTTGCTGTTTACCGATGCCGAAATTGAAGCCCTTAATGAAATCGCATCCGAATGTGGAATGAGCCAGTTCGACATGAATAGCCTTGGAACCTATGACGTGCCATGAACCATGTTGCACTCTGAAATAAATCCCCAACCCGCTTAAACTTGTGATCATCGGCGTCCCCAAAGAAATTAAACCGCAGGAAACGCGTGTAGCCCTGTTGCCCAGTGCCGCCTACCAGTTGACACGTCGCGGTCACAAAGTGGTGGTGGAAACTCAGGCCGGTACCGGAACGGGTTTTCCCGACGAGGAATATATCCAAGCCGGTGCCGTGATCGTGCCCACGCATGAAGACGTCTTTTCTCAGGCCGATATGATCGTGAAAGTGAAGGAGCCGCTGGCCGCAGAATACAGCCTGCTTCGTCCGGGGCAGATTGTATTCACTTATCTTCATCTCGCCGCGAGCAAGCCACTGACGGAAGCGCTATTGAATTCTAAAGCCACCTGTATCGCCTATGAAACCGTCGAGGTGAACCGCAAACTTTGCTTGCTGGAACCGATGAGCGAAATCGCCGGACGCATGAGCGTGCTCATGGGCGGCTACTTTTTGCAGAAGCATCTCGGCGGCTGCGGTGTGTTGCTTGGCGGCGTGCCTGGCGTGCTGCCGGGCAAGGTGGTGGTCATCGGCGGCGGCACCGCAGGTGTGAATGCCGCGCGCATGGCCCAGGGACTCGGCGCGGATGTGACCATTCTTGAAGTGGATGTAGAGCGCATGCGTTTCCTGGACATCAGCCTGCACACCGCGCACACGCTCTATTCAAATCGCGCGCATATTCTCGACATGCTGCCGCAGGTGGACCTGCTCATCGGAGCGGTTCTGGTGCCGGGATCAAAGGCGCCGAAGCTCATCGACCGCGAGATGATGCGGGTGATGAAAAAGGGCAGCGTGTTCGTGGACATTGCCATCGACCAGGGCGGCTGTGCCGAGACTTCGCGTCCCACGACGCATCATGATCCGGTCTTTGTTGAGGAGGATGTGATTCATTATTGCGTCGCCAACATGCCTGCTGCCTATGCGCGCACCGCCACGCAGGCGCTGACGAACGTCACCTATCGTTACATCGAGACCCTGGCGGATCACGGCGTGCCCGGCGCGTTCAAGCGTGATCCCAACCTGCTCAGCGGCCTGAATCTATTCGATGGCAAGGTGACGCACCGGGCGGTGGCGGAGGCGCATGGGATGGAGTTTTTTGATTTCAAAACGGCGGCGGGCTTGTAAGTGTCCCCATGTCGTTCTCCACGCGTCGCCAGATCATTAAACAAACCGCCCTCGCCAGCGGATCATTCTTCATCGGCAAGAGCCTCATTTCCTGTGGCAAGAAGACTGACGACGTGCGGGTCGCCGTCGTCGGCTTTCGCGGACGCGGGGTCGATCACATCAAGAGCTTTCAAAATCTGTCCGGTGTCCGTATCGTGGCGCTCTGTGACGTGAACAAGACGCTGCTGGAAAAGCAGACGGGCGAGCTGAAGAAACAGGGTGTCGAAGTGAAACCGTATCAGGACATCCGCAAATTGCTCGAATCGAAAGAGGTGGATGTAGTCAGTATCGCCACGCCGAACCACTGGCATTCGCTCGCGAGCATTTGGGCCATGCAGGCTGGCAAGGACGTGTATGTCGAGAAACCTGTCTCGCACAATGTGTGGGAGGGCCGGCAGTTGGTGAACGCCGCGCGCAAATACAAGCGCATCGCGCAAACCGGAAGCCAGTGCCGCAGCAGCCATGCCCTGCGCGATGCTGTTGCCTGGGTGCAGGCGGGCAACCTCGGCAAGATCCAAATCGCGCGCGGACTCTGCTACAAACGAAGGGCAAGCATCGGCAAGATGAAGGAACCGCTTCAAGTGCCGCCGGAGATCGATCTCGATCTCTGGTTTGGTCCGGCTGCTAAAGAACCAATCCATCGCAGGAAGCTCGAATACGACTGGCACTGGCAATGGCCCTACGGCAACGGCGATCTCGGCAACCAGGGTGTGCATCAGATGGACATCGCGCGCTGGTTTCTCGGAGAGGATCAAATCGCGCCGCAAGCCTGGAGCGTGGGTGGCCGGCTCGGTTACGAAGACGACGGCGAGACTCCGAACACCCAGATCATTTATCAGACATATAAGACCGCACCGCTGATTTTTGAAGTGCGCGGACTTCCATCGAAGAAGGACGCGCCGGATTCGAAAGACGACAAGCTTATGGATAAATTCATGGGTGCCGACATCGGCTGCGTCATCCATTGCGAAGGTGGCTATGTTGTTGTGCCCGGATATTCTGAGGCTATCGCCTATGACAAGACTGGCGCGGAGATAAAAAGCTGGAGGGGCTCGGACGATCATTTTGAGAATTTCATCAAGGCCGTGAAGAGCCGGAAGCGCGAAGACCTGAATGCGGACATTCTCGAAGGTCACATCAGCGCGGCGATCTGCCACACCGGGAATATTTCTTATCGTCTCGGCGAGAAAAAGAGCGTTGAAGAAATTAAAACAATCATGGAATCACAGACTGGCGCTGCGGAAACTTTCGAGCGCATGGTGCAGCACCTTGCAGCCAATGGCATCGACTTGAAAGCCACTCCGCTCACCATGGGTCCGATGCTGCAGTTCGATCCGAAAACCGAGAAGGTCGTCGGAAATGAAGCCGCCGCCAAGCTCATGACGCGGGAGTATCGCGCGCCATTCGTGGTGCCGGAGATTGCCTAGTGGGTCGGCGGCCCACCGCCGACTGTGCTCGGGTTGAATAGTGTTATTTTCATCGACTCCCAACGGGATTCCACCCCATAGCCCAGGGTTGCGAGGCACGAGCTGCCCTGGGGACTGGTCGTCCATTTATTTTCAACCCCAACGGGCATGCGCGTCAAGTTAAGCGAGTCCCTCCCATGTTTCGCTGAAGTTGCGACGCTTTTTTCGTTTGTCGTAGCAGCAGTATTTTGCTAGGGCCGTTTCAATGGCG
>VFKE01000089.1 GCA_009885695.1 Verrucomicrobiota bacterium
CTTGGGGATGCCGTTGAAGTCGGCGAAGAGGTCGGGCGTGAGCATCCCGGCGTCGTGCTGGCTTTCCTTCGTCTGGCGCAGCAGGTCGTCAATGAGCGCCTTGGGGTGGACCTTTTCCTGGATGTAGAGCGGCGGGGCGTGGACGACGAGGTCGCTCCAGTCCTGCTCATCCTTCCCGCGCCAGACGAGCTGGGGATCGAGGTCGGTGTTGCGCGGGTAGCGGATGGTCTTGGCCTGCGAGTGCTCCTTCTGGATGACTGACTGCTGCTCGGCGGAAGGGATGTTCTTCCGCTTGGCCTCGTCGTGCTTGAGGGTTTCGACGGTTTTTCTTGATGCAGCTTTCTTGGCCATGATTATTTGGAAGGTGTGATGGGTGCGGACACGGCGGTGGTGATCATCGCGTCAAAGTGGCTGGCTACTTTGGCGGCAAAATCGGTCTCGATTTCATAGACATCGCAGAACTCGGCGAAGGCCCAGCGGCCATGCGAGCCAAGATGGTTCACGCCGGGCACCCAGTAGGTCTTCATGGTGGAGGCTTTAAACTTCGCGTCTTCGCCACGGTAGCCTTTGATTTCGACGATGAGGTGCAGGAGGTCGGGGCTGCCGTCCGGGTGCGGCGGATGGCCGTCATCCACGAGGACGATGAAATCGGGCAAATACTTCCGCGTCTCGGAGGCGTAGCGGTAGGGCACTTCAAGGCCGAGGTTGTGATTCTTGACGTAAGCGACGACTTTCGGATGCGACTCGGCCACGCGACAGAACTCGGCTTCCCAGTCGCTGTCGAGCACGACCCAGTTGATGTGGCATTTGGGGGGCGGCCCCTTGGTGTCCCATCGCTCGGTTTTGGAGGTGTTGAAGCGGACGTGATTGGTGGAGCCGGTGGGATTGTAGGGATCGAGCAGGGCTTTGATGGGGCGCTCGCCGACGAAGGCGCGTGTGATGCCTTGAGTGATGCATTCGCAGGCCATGTCGGCGAGTTCCTGATACATGAGCAGCGCCGGGTAGGTGCTGCCCTTGCACTGGAGACAGGTGTCGAGCCATTGCTTGGTGACACGCTTGAGCTGGCCAAAAAGGTGGAGCGGCGGCGGCTCGCCAGGGTCACGGAACTTGGTGTAGAGCAGGCGATGCGTGACGTTGAACAGCAGCGTGGAGGGGCGCATGTCGCCGAGATGCTCCAGATTGAGATTCACCGTCTGGCCGATGATGCCGGAGTTCTGCGTGATGGAAGGGCCGACGAGTTCGGGCGTAAGGACGAGGATGGAGTCGTCGTCGAACTTGGCTTCGATGCGCTCCTCGGGTAGTTCCACGCGATAACCCTCGACGCGGGGGAAGCAGATTTCGAGGTGATCGCGATCCGGGCGCACGGCTTTGACTTGAACCGTTTCACGCGGTGGCTGCGGCGGAGCGATGGCCGGTTTGGCCGTGAAATCGAAGGGAATGCCGAGGACATCGGCATACTCGACGTTGAAGAGGTTCTCATCATTAAGGTCGTAAGACTGGCGGCGCAGAGCGCGACCGATGACCTGCTCGCACAGGAGCTGGGTGCCAAAGGCGCGGACGCCGAGGACGTGGGTGACGTTGTTCGCATCCCATCCTTCCGTGAGCATCGAGACGGAGACGACACAGCGGACGGAACCGCCGAGGCTGCCGTGCTTGCCGACGGTGTTCATGACTTCGCGAAGCAGTTCCTGGTCAGTGATGTTGTCTGCGGCATGGGCGTCCTTTTTCCGCTCGATGATTTCGCGGCGGAACCGCTCAATTTCATCGGTGGCCATGGCGCGGAAGTTATCGTCGAGGGCATCGCCGGATTCGAGCTGCTCGCTATCGATGAGGAGCGTGTTCGGGCGTGGGAGTGGGTTGCCGGTGGTATCGTCGAAGTTGCGGAAGAGCGCGAGACGACCGTTTACCAGTGAGGTGGTGTCGTCGTCGTTTTTCTGGTGGAAGCCGGAGATGTAGTCATAGACCAGCTTCGACGTGGCGGTGTTGTTGCATACGACAATAAAGCAGGGCGGCACGCGGATGCCTGCATCCTCCCAGAGCTTGTAGGTTTTCTCGTAGTGCCCGTAGAGCGCTTCGAGTGCGGTTTTGAGCAAGGTGGGCAGCTTGAGCGGGTCGAGTTCCTCTCCTGCGCTTCGCCCTTTCTTCGGCATCTTCGTGCGGATGTGTTTCCACAGGTCGCGGAACATCGGCATCTCGTCGTCCGTTGCGCCCGCGAGATTTTGCGCCACCGGCACGCGGGGTAGCTTCACGATACCGCATTCAATGGCATCCATGAGGGAGAAGTCGCTCATGGTCCAGGGAAAGAGTGTGCCCTCCACGTAACCGGAGCCGCTGAGGAAGAACGGTGTGGCAGAGAGGTCCATGACGCGGGCGACGCCGAGCTTGCGGTTCACGGATTCCAGGCCGGATATCCAAACGCGAGCGGCTTCGTTGTCCTTTTTAGCCCGCACCTTGGCGTCCTTCAATTCATCGCCCGTGAGGATGTTACCCTTCTCGTCGGTGAACTCCGGGTCATCGGAGGGTTTCTCGCGGTAGCAGTGGTGCGCCTCGTCATTGATTACGAGCACGTTCTTCATGCCCATGAGATCAGGCATGACTCGTTGAATCATCTGTCCTTCGGTTTCGAGGGTTTTCGGCGCGTCTCCAGTTCTGCCTTGGAGGAGTTGGCGTCCGCCTTTACTGAGATCAATGCGCTCGCGCCGCATGAAGGCGTGATAGTTCGTGATGACGATCTTGGCCTTCTTGACTTCTTCAATCATGTCGCCCGGGACAAGTTCGCGAGTGGTGAAATAGCTATCCAGATCGTGCGGCTGGAGGACGCGAAGCCGGTCCTTGATGGTAAGACCTGGCGAAACGACGAGGAAGCCACGAGTGAAATGCGTGCTGCCGGGGTGGCGCACAGCGTTGATGGTCTGCCACGCGATCAGCATGGCCATCACGGTGGTCTTGCCCGCACCGGTGGCGAGCTTGAGAGCCAGGCGGCTTAACTCTGGATTGGCGTCCTTGTTGGCGCTGTCGAGATGTTCCAAGATGCGTTTCCCGGATGGTGACTTGGAAGCAACCTCGGTGAGCCAGATGGCGGTCTCCACGGCCTCGATCTGGCAGAAGAATGGGCGGACCCCGCTGAACTTGTGCTGTCGCCAATGCTGGAGCAGGCGCTGAGTCTCCGATGTAACTTGCCATTGGCTAGCACTAGGAAGCTTCCGCCACGTATCCACGTAGCCGCGCACTTCGTTGATGATCGAGGTCGGATCATACTGCTGTTCCTTCGTGGAGATTCCCTTCCCCTCGTCAAAGACGATTTCCTCTTGATTGGCGGAAGACTTCTTGCGCTTTTTCGGCTTCGGAATTGGCGTGATGAATTTGGCCTTGCGCCGCTCAGGGATAGTTCTCTGGGTGGGCTGCCCATCTTCGTCCAGTTCCCAGTGCTGCTGCGGGCACTCGTAGGGAGAATTTAGGATGGGGTGGTCGAAAAATGGGTTCGACATTTTCGGTTCCGATGATGGGCCAATGAATGGAGGCTGCGAGATGTGCAAGCCATGTTTCTTCGAGATAGTAGGAGGACGGAATTGGGGGGAGAATCATAGAATTGCAAGGATTTCCCGATTTTCTTGTGAGAATTCACTTGGCGAAATTTTGCATTTGATTCGGGGTGACTAGTCAGCGGGAGCAGCACGGTCCCGGCTTTGCGGGACGGTGCTGCGCGGGTGGGGGTGCGGAGCTTTTTCTGGTGGTGGGTGCGGCTGGTGAGTGGCAGTGAAGCCGGGCGAGTGGCGGGTGCCAGTGGTGGCGACCGGCTGCGCTGACGCTCACGAGGCGCACGTGGCTGGGGTTTTTGCGCCCTAGGAAATGTCACAGGCGGCGTGACAGCTTGGAGTGTTGGAGCCGTTTCTTAGAGCCTCAAGGCGCTGGGAAGAGTCGAGAATAGAGCGGCCCAATTAAGTCCTCTTGCGTCGGTTATTCTCTTGAGCTTCAGCAGCAATCTCAGGGAACGAGAGGCCAAGGGCAGTCGCCAGCTTATAGACGACAAGCAGCGTGGGGCTCATCAGCCCGCGCTCAGTGCGGCTCACGGTGGAGCGGTGGACGCCTGCGGCCTCGGCAAGCCGTTCGTGGGATATACCCTGCCGCTTCCGTTCCCTCACGAGAATGGCGACGACTTGTTCAACGAATCCCTCGGCTTGGGATTTTCCCATGCGCCACAATTCGTCATTGCTAAGCAGCTACGAAACGTGCATATATGCACGTCAGGTCATCAGACTATGTTATCCATGAGCACTCGCACTCGTCTCTCTGCGGCATTCGTCTATTGGTTTCTCTGGAGCGTGTTTTGTAATGCGGAAACTTTAGAAGAGACACGAGCAAAAGCGGAGAAGGGAGATACTCGTGCCGAGCTGATTCTAGCGAAAGCGTATTTGGATGGTAAAGGCGTGCAGCAAGACGACGCTGAAGCCGTAAAATGGTTTCGGAAGGCTGCGGAGCAAGCTAACGACAGTGGAGAATTTTTTCTTGGTGTGATGTATGCGATTGGCCAAGGTGTGCCGAGAGACGACACTGAAGCTGCGAAGTGGTATCGAAAATCTGCGGAGCAAGGGAACTCGGACGCACAATATTCCCTCGGTGAAATGTATGCTGTTGGACACGGTGTGCCTAAAGACGACACTGAGGCTGCGAAGTGGTATCGAAAATCTGCGGAGCAAGGTAGCGCCGAGGGCCAGATTCGCCTTGGTGTGATGTATGCGATTGGCCAAGGTGTGCCGAGAGACGACACTGAGGCTGCGAAGTGGTATCGAAAATCTGCGGAGCAAGGTAAAGATGATGCTCAATACCTTCTTGCAATGATGTATACAGATGGCCGTGGCGTGTCGAAGGACGATGCTGAAGCTGCCCGTTGGTATAAAAAGGCGGCAGAACAAAAAAACGCTGAGAGTCAATATGCGCTTGGTGGAATGTATCTCGAAGGCCGTGGCGTGATTAAAGACGAAGTAGAAGCAATTAAGTGGATTCGCAAGTCGGCAGAACAAGGCAATGCTGGTGGTCAATGGTTTCTTGGGGAGATGTATCTTGAAGGCCAAGGCGTGTCGAAGGATGAGGCAGAAGCTGTGAAATGGTGGCGGAAGGCTGCGGAGCAGGGAAACGCTGGCGGTCAATGGCGTCTTGGAGAAGCATATGCTTCAGGCAAGGGTCTGCAGAAAGACGCCGCTGAAGCAGTCAGCTGGTATCGCAAGTCGGCAGAGCAAGGAAACGCTTTTGGTCAATATGACCTTGGCAAAATGTATTTCCTTGGCTGTGGTGTTCCAAAAGACGAAGCCGAAGCGATTAAATGGTTTCACAAAGCGGCGGAGCAAGGGAATAGTGATGGTCAACTAGTCCTTGGGTCAATTTATGCCTTTGGCCAAAGTGTGCCAAAGAACAATGTTGAGGCTTACCGTTGGTTTAATCTAGCTGCTTCACAGGGCCACGAAGATGCTAAGAAAAATCTAGATAAACTCGAATCGTTGATGACGCCGGAGCAGATCATAAAAGCACGAGCACTAATCCGAGAGTCAATATCGTCAAGCAGATAGTTATTTGGCAACAGAACATGAATGGTATTTAACGTTATGAAGGGGTGTTTTGCATTGCTTAAGTGTTATGCCTATGTATTTGCTATGTGCCTTGTGCTAGCAGTGCCTGTGCTTCTAAGTCATATGTTGTCAGACAAGTTTGGATTTGGTAGCAAAACGAGGGCTGTCTTGGCGTGCATTGCTCTTGGAGTTGGCATGGCATTAATTGAGTATGAATGGACTTTGCGAGTGTTAGGCAAGATACGACTGTTATGTAAGAGATGGATGCTTAATGCATCAGCAAGTGCGTGTGTTGAGAAGATTGATGAAGTTAATGAAACACCGGCGGAAATGGTGAAGCTGGGAATTTCTTACGCTGCCGGGCAAGGTGTTGGAGGTGATTTTCAAGATGCGTTGAGACTCTTTCGTGAGGCGGCAAAATTGGGTGATTCAGATGGGCAGACTTGCTTGGGATTGATGTATAAGAACGGCCAGGGCGTTCGCCAAGACTATGAACAGGCAGTCATATTGCTTCGTCAGGCGGCGAAACAGGGGAATCCAACGGCTCAGAATTGTCTCGGTTCGATGTATACAGATGGGGAAGGTGTCCCACAGGATTTCACTGAAGGTATGAAGTGGTTCCAACTGGCTGCGGAACAGGGGAATGTGGATGCGCAATTCAATCTTGGAGAAATGTATGAACTCGGCAAAGGCACGCCGGTGGATTTCGCTGAAGCCATGAAGTGGTTCCGAATGGCTGCGGAACAGGGGGATAAGAATGGGCAAATCCAAGTTGCGTGGATGTATCAGTTCGGCAAAGGCGTGCCGATAGATCTTGGAGAGGCTGATCGCTGGATGAGCATTGCAGATGCAGAGGGAGGTGATGTTAGTTCGAGACAGTCTGATAACTGGATGAAGATTGCAGCCGAACAGGCGGGTGATACCCCTTTATGACGCGGCATCCATCCACGCACAACTGGAGGACATGGCAGCTGTAAAAATTGCGATTGTCCGATGTATCGACATTGACTCTGCGTGGCGACCACGCGCGTGATAGATGCGCCAGAGCTTGCGGGAGTTTGGTAGGCGAAAGCGGCATGGTCCCGGCTCTGCGGGACGATGCTGCGTGGGTTGGGGTGAGGAGCCTTCTATATTGGCGGTGGGTGCGGCTGGTGAGTGGCAGTGAAGACGGGCGGGCGGCGGGGAGCTATGGGCGGCGACCGGCTGCGCTGACGCTCACGGGGCGCACGGGGCTAGTGCTTTGCGTCGTGTATCCGACGCGTTGATGTGATTGCTAACAGCGGCACAGCGAATCATGAGCGGAGCCGCCTATATCGGGAGGGAGGTCAGTTGGCACCAACTCCGAGTAATGTGCAGTGCCCGGAGGCCTGGGGAGCTTGTGGCGGGCACTGGCGAAGCGGACGCATTACTGCGAGTTGGGCCAGCTTACCGGATGGCTGGTGCGGAGCTGGTGAGCTTTATCGAGCCACTAATTCAGCGGGTGATAGTGATTCGCCTTCTCAATGCTGGTGCAAACACTCGGAAATGCGGTGAGCGACGGCACGGCGCGAGGTGGATATTCTGCGACGAGCGTAGCGAGGAGCTGTGGTTTGCATA
This sequence comes from Verrucomicrobiota bacterium, assembly GCA_009885695.1. Classification (GTDB taxonomy): domain Bacteria; phylum Verrucomicrobiota; class Verrucomicrobiia; order Verrucomicrobiales; family Verrucomicrobiaceae; genus VFKE01. The sequence goes on from VFKE01000089.1 coordinate 7,161, forward strand.
TACAACTCAGGCAATGTTATCATAAAAACATTTCATAGGGGGGGGATCAAAGGTTCCCCCAAATTTCAGGCACCGGTAGTGGTGCCGTAGGCCGGGTGAGATTCTGCTGTAATCAACGTATAGAGCCTCGCTCGCACATAGGAGGCATCAGCTATGGGGTTCACTCCCCAAAGCCTAGTGGAGGGCTACAATGCGCCCGGATCAATGTAATCATTTTCGGGTGGGTCGCATTCAGAGCCATTCTTGTGCTTGGACATTTGTTTGAGTGCCCGCGAGTATGCTTCAATAAGTTGAAGATCACCAGATTCACTACGGCTCTTGCCTGATTCTAGTCGTTCTAGAGCCTCTCGACGACGATTTATGTAACATCTATGTGCTCTTTCATACCATAACAAGTCATCTTCAGGTGCTATTCGAGCTCTAATCCGTCTAAGCATACCCTGACAAGAGCGAATATTGACCTCACTAAACCCCGCTTTTCGCATGACCCGCGCAACAGGCACCCCCTCGCGGAGTGCTTGATCTACGATGGAGTCATATTTCCCTTGTCTATTCATGATATATTTCCTGTTATATCTTGTGTGAGGAACCATAACATACCCAGTGAATTCATGCAATAACGCAAATAGTTTGCGTTTGAGATTTTTAATCAGGTATTGCTCATTCCCCTGGCTGGTTAGCGGTGAAACTAAGCTCTTAGGGGGGCAGGCACCAGCTGTAGGTTCGGGCCTTCACGTGGGGACGCCATGTGGGGTCGGCAATCGTGATAATTCTATCCTTCTTGAACTTACTCAAGATGTCATAAGCTGATGGTGGCGTGATAGCAAGGCGGGCAGCAAGGTCAGGCCCAGAGATTGGGAAATCTTTGCGACCTTCACGCTCTGCGAGTCGGGCGAAGTTGCGGATGATAATGAACGCCTCACTAGCGGTTGAATTTAAATGTTTGTATATCTCGCGCTCTGGGTCGTTGAAATTGGATATAACATTGTTTAATAGCGCATATGGATACACATCCACTTCAAATTCCTCCATGTGTGTTTCAAAATCCGTGCCGGGCTGCACTAATGCATTTTCATAAAGCAAGCGGGCGGCTTGTCGGCAGACAGCAAGTCCGTACTGATGCACAGACGCTCCGACTAGTTTCACAAGTTGATCGTGACGGGATTTTGGTGTCCGAATGGCGTATTTATATATTGATTTAGATACAAGCTGATCGACTTGATCATCTTCACACGCCACTTCGACTGTTTTACCTTTACTAAAGAGAAACTCTTCTTTCTCTTCATTCTCTTTAGTTAAGGTAGTTCTAGGGATATTGTGAAAGTGAATGAGTGAGACAATGTAGTCTTCCCGTGTTGGATGCCATGTATTGGGATTTGCGGCTCCAGGAACACGCATTCCGACTCCCTGACGATCATTCGATTTAATACCAAAGGGGTGCCATTTGCACGGGTAGGTGAAGTCAGCCCCTTTTTGAACCACACGCATTATGCGATTCCACTCCTGACTAGTCCGAAGGTTATCTGAAATGAGCCATAGATGCCATCCACGGCCCGATGACTCAACAAGGTAGTAAATCCCCTCTCCGCTCAGTTTTTCTACTTCTCTGATAAACATTCCAAACTCACGGTGAGTCGTTTTGGGGTCTGGCATGTGTGAGTCGTGAAAATCGAAATCAAAGAAGGTAGCAGTTGAAGCATCCTTACTATTGTTTTTGAGCACAACTAGCGCGTAGGGGCGTCCAGAAGGTGCTATAACAATGCTTTTCCATGTGCTATCTATAGCTTCGGCCACAGTGATTTTTTGGTTTAGCCGGAAGACCGGCACATTTTCATTTTTTGATATTAACCCGGCAATAAAAAGTAGTGACTTTTTACTGGGTTAGGCTATCTTTAGCGAATGAAACAAAGAGATGCCCGCACCCTTTCCCCTCTTCAACTTGATGAGC
>VFKE01000183.1 GCA_009885695.1 Verrucomicrobiota bacterium
CCGCATCCGCTGATTTTTGATTACGGAACGGAAGTGGCGCGGGGTTTCTGGGAGATTGTGCCGGCGGCGCTGATGGTGGTGCTGTTGCTTGCCGCCACGGTGGTGGGCGTGTGGCGGCGGCACTGGGCGGGATTTGCCGGGGCCTGGTTTTTTTTGATTCTTGCACCGACCACCAGCGTGGCACCGACGAACCAGACGGCGGCGGAGCACCGGATGTATTTGCCGCTGGCCGCAGTGCTGGTGTTGCTGGTGATGGGAGGCTATGCCGGATGGCGCAGGTTAAAGGAAAAAATGGCTCGGGGCGGCAGGCACCGGGCGCTGACTGGTTGGATTCTACCAGTGCTGATGGTGGCGATCCTCTTGCTGGGGCTCGGCGGACAGTCGCTTCGGCGCAACCGCGATTACCAGTCGGAATACTTGATCTGGCAGGATACGGTCCTGAAACGACCCACCAATGCCAGGGCGCACATTAATCTAGGCTTGGTCTTTCTTCAAAAAGGGCAAGTGGACGAGGCTATGATCCATTGCCAGAAAGCCCTGAAAATTAAGCCGGATTATGGACTAGCCCATAACAACCTTGGATTGGCCTATCTTCAAAAGGGGCAAGTGGATGCGGCTATGGTCCATCTCCTGAAAGCCCTGGAACTTCAGCCGAATTCCATGGCTCATGATAACCTCAGTGTGGCCTTCCTTAAGAAGGGGCAAGCGGATGTGGCGCTGCTCCATAGCCAGCGCGCCGTGGAACTCGACCCATTTAACGCTGACAGCCACTATAACTTGGGCAATGCCCTTATTCAAATGAGACAAGTGAATGAGGCGATCGTCCATTACCAAGAGGCCTTGCACCTCAAGCCGAATTACAATCGCGCTCATTCTAATCTTGCTGCAGCCCTTCTTCTTAGTGGGCGCGTGGACGGGGCTTTGGTCCACTTCGAACTCGCCATCAAGAGCGACCCGATGGAAATGGGTGCGCTCAACAATCTGGCCTGGATACTGGCGACCAATCTTGAGTCATCGCAGCGGAACGGTGCGCGGGCGCTCGAACTCGCGCACCGGGCCAGTCAACTTTCTGGGGGCAACCATCCCATCGTTCTCCATACCCTGGCCGCCGCCTATGCCGAGTGTGGCCGCTTTGCCGAGGCGGAGGATGCCACCGAACGGGCTCTGGTTCTGGCGAACGCCCAAGGCAACACGGTGCTGGCTGATGCCATCCGGAATGCGCGCAGCCTTTATCAGGCTGGCAAACCTTTGC
>VFKE01000045.1 GCA_009885695.1 Verrucomicrobiota bacterium
AGAGATGCCGCAAACGGCTTGAGGAAATCAGTCCGGGTTGCACGAGCAGGAAGCGGCGCAAGGCGGCTTAAAAGAATAGTTATTTCGGCGACAGAACACTAGTCTCCGGGAGTGCCCAATAGTCGATAGCTCATAGCCAGATACCGAACTGAGTGAACGAGGAGTGATCTGTCACCTTCTGGGCGAGCGCTCGATGGGCATGCAAGCGCATGATTTTCAGGCTTTGGGCTATCTGCTATCAGCTATCGACTTTCGACTTTCGATTTTCGATTTTCGATTTTAGGATTATCGGACATCATTCCGATAATATCAAGGCGAGGCTGGCGGAGAATGATCATCTCCATCATGATCATCTCCTTTTTTACCCTTTTTGCCATTCGGAAGGTTTGCTCCGGAGGAGCCACGGGCATTGGAGAAATATCCGCCCCCGCTCCCGCCCCCGTTATTGGATGCGTCTTCCTGCGCTGTTGATTCCTCACCTGCTTTCGAGTTGGCACCGCTGCGGGCATTGGCGTTCAACTCAATATTGAATCCCCGGTCGGAGATTTCGACGGTCGCTTCAAAGGCGTGCGTGCCCGTATTGGCGGATTTCTCATCCGAATCCGAGAGCAGCGGCGTCTTGATGAACCGGCGAACGGGACGGAGTTCAAGAGTTTCCAAGATGGCACCCAGCGGACTGAGCGCCAGAGTCCGCAGAAGGGCGTCCCTGCCACTCAATCCATCCAAGTTCTCACCGTTGATGAAGGAGAAAAGTGTGGACGGCATCAGGCGCGCGCACTCAAGCGGGGCAGCCACATGGCTAACATGGTGCGGGTCGGATGCCTCAAAGCGCAGCGCGATGTAGCGCGCATAGAGCGGAGTTCCAGGTTGCTGTTTCATGTGACCAATACCGCCAGTATCTTCGGCCGATGCGACGGGATCTACCTTGTCGAAAATGGCTGGATCTAGTGTGAGCTTTCCGCGCCAGTCGCACGCTTCGGGAAGATTAGTGAAGATATAAATCGTAAGCCGCGTGGGCCGCTTCGTGTAGGCGGTGCTGAATCGTCGGATGTCACGCATCCGGCCCAGGTCATAGACGATCGTCCGGTATTTCTCTGGAGAACGAGGGAACTGAAAAAGACTTTCAGTCAGGCTCGGCTCGCTGGCGTTTGAGGGCATGGGGTGGGCGTAAATTGCTCGCGCGCCACCCAGGCCAGAGGCCCAGTTCACCTCCTTAGTGTCGTCCCGTCCACTTTCGCTGGTTGAACTGCTCGCGGGAACGACGTTGTAGTCCCCATCCTGCGCCAGTCCGTAAAGTTTGAATATCCTCAGCGTCCCTCCCTGGGTCAGCTCAAAACTCAGTTTGATGTATTTTGCCAACGCACCTGCAAAGCGCGCTTCCACGTTGCGGTTGACGGAACTAACCGGCACGCGCGCCAACGATGTCCAAATTTTCCCATCCGGGCTACCGGAAAACTCCACCATGCCAATGAGCCCGTCGTTCATGAAACGGGACACTTCGACTATTTGCTGGCCAGCCATGCGGATCACCGCCTCATTGTGTCCTGCCACCAAAGTGGTCTCCGTGGTTGCATCCTCCGACAACATGGCCTCTGGATTAATCAGGCATGCGCTCGATGTGATAGCCGCTCCGGTCGCTGCCGAGGCCAAATTCACTGGAATTTGCTCGACGACGGGCAGGCGCGGCCAGGAGGTCGCAGCTTGCGCAGTCACCAAGAAATGGGAAATCGCGGATAAAAGGAAGGCTGGGAAAGCTTTCATAGGTTGTATAATGCGAGATTTACTATTTTAACAATAAATATAATACTACGATAATATAAAATATCAATGTATTTATTGTTATTTTTTGAAAATCCACAATTGATCTGCCGAAAAAACAAAACCCACTGGAAAATAATTGAAATTCAAGGTGCAGGAACTGCGATAAACCTAGGGAAACGCTGAACAAAGAGATAGAGGTAGGAACGGCACATTGAGCTGTGCCGTTCCTACCTCCGAACCGGACTGGCGGATCTCCCGCATCCGGCTCTCCAGTTGGTGACCTGGCTGACTTGGAGGATTGCTCCCCTTCTCCATCAGACAGAACATGAAGCACCCGGACCCTTGAGGTCATCAGTCCGGGCACCAGCTTTTTATTGTTTTGTTTCGGCTGTGTTCTGCGCTCAAACGCCTCGTCGCAAAGCGAGCTCATCACTTCGTGCGGAACAGCCCTGTGGGCACTCACACGGTGTTGCAGGCTTCGTTCTCCTGCATCTGTTCTCACCTTCCTGCACTCCCTTCGCTCCACGGTCATTACCCGCTTCAACACAACCATGGGTGCTCTGACTCCCGCACGGCGACTATTCGTCCTCCTCCCCTGCGGGTCTCCAGTGTTCACGCCACGTCCCTTCCCTGACATACTGCCACCAACCACCCCAACATCCTCCATCACGGGTTCCGTATCTCGCCATCCTGGATTGCTGTTTTGCGCAGCAAGACTTCGCCATTTTCTAGCAGGCTCGTCGTTTTGTTGTGGCCGAATCATGTTCACTTTCGTTGCGGTCTGTCAGGTTCTTTCCGTTGCTCTCCACCCCGCCTCACGGCGACGCAGTTACTTCAAGTTCTCATCCAGAACACGGTTCCAGATGGCCGAGGTCTTCCACCTCGGAGGATCGTGACGCTTCGCAGCGCACTAGTGTGGTATAAATAATTTCTTAGCCGCATTCGTATTGCGAAGCCGCGAAGCGAACCCCGTGTTACCTCGTTTTTCAACAGCCTGCTAGGCTGGTATGTGACGCCCCTTTGGGGCTCAAGATGCCCGCGCTCCTTTTGGGAAACAAAACGGGCAGACCTTCCGGCCTGCCCGCTTTGATTTGAGTGTCGCTTGAGTTTACGGACGGGAGCTAATTGACGCGGCAACGGAGTGCCGCGCTACTTTGCTCAGGCTGCCTGCGCACCGCCGTCTTTTTCCTTGAGCACGGCTTTGCGGCTCATCTTCACACGGCCTTTGTCATCGACTCCGATGCACTTGGCGGTGACGACGTCGCCGACCTTGACCACGTCTTCGACGCGCTCCACGCGGAAGTCCGCGAGTTCGCTGACATGGATGAGGCCATCCTTCTTGCCGCCGAGGGAGATGAATGCGCCAAAGTTCGTCGTGCTGACGATGCGTCCGGTGTAATTCTTGCCGACTTCCACGTCGCCGACGGTGTTGTTGACGAGTTCGAGCGCGCGGGCCAGCGCTTCCTGAGAGGAGGCGTAGATGAGCACGGTGCCGTCGTCCTGGATGCTGATGTCGGCGCCGGACTCGGCCTGGATGGCCTTGATGTTCTTGCCGCCGGGGCCGATGAGTTCGCCGATCTTGTCGGGGTTGATTTTGGTCTTCTCGATGCGGGGGGCGAACTCGCTGAGCGCCTTAGGGGCGTTGATGGCGGCGTTCATGACGGCCAGGATGTCGGTGCGGCCCACTTTGGCTTTGGCGATGGCTTCGTTGAGGAGGCTCAGGGGGATGCCGGGGAGCTTGAGATCAAGCTGGAAGCCGGTGACGCCGAGATCGGTGCCGCACAATTTGAAGTCCATGTCGCCGAAGTGATCTTCGCTGCCGAGGATGTCGAGCATGGTGAGATAACGGCTCATCTTGTTGTTGGCGTCGAACTCGGAGACGAGGCCGACGCTGATGCCCGCGACGGGGCGCTTGAGCGGCACGCCGGCATCGAGCAAACTCATGACGCCGGAGCAAACCGAGGCCATCGAGGTGGAGCCGTTGGACTCCATGACTTCGCTGGAGACGCGGATGGCATAGGGGAAATCCTCAGCGCTGGGGACGACCGGTTCAACGGAACGCTCGGCGAGTGCGCCGTGGCCTATTTCGCGGCGGTTCTGTCCGCCGAAGCGGCCGGTTTCGCCGACGCTGAACGGAGGGAAGTTGTAATGCAGGATGAAGCGCTTCGAGGAAACGCCGCCAGCGTAGGTGTCCATGTCCTGGGCTTCGTCGAGCGGTGCCAGCGTGGTGAGCGCGACAGCCTGCGTTTCACCGCGAGCGAAGAGCGCCGAGCCATGTGCGCGGGGCAGCAACCCAACTTCGCCGGTGAGTTCCCGGAGTTGATCGAGGCCACGACCATCGCAGCGATGCTTCTTGTCGAGGATGCTGATGCGGAAGACTTTCTTCTGCATATAGTCGAAAGCCTGGCTGACTTCAAAGTTGCCAGCCTCGGGGAATTTGGCCTTGATGGCGGTTTCGACTTCATCGCGGAGGGCGCCGACGGCCTTGCCACGAGCAACCTTGCTGGGCTGGTAGAGCGCGCCTTCGATGCGGCTGCCGGCGACTTCATAGGCGACTTCGAGCAGCTCATCTTTGACGAGCATGAGAGGGACGACACGCTTGGGCTTGGCGGCTTTGGCCGCGAGCTCTTCCTGGGCGATGACGATGATTTTCACCTGCTCCTGCGCGAAGGCGAGGGCGGCGATGAAATCGGCTTCGGGCATTTCCTTGGCCGCGCCTTCGATCATGATGACGTCGGTCTTGTTGCCGACATAAACGAGGTCGAGGTCGCTCTTATCACGCTGGGCGTGGGTGGGATTGACGATGAACTGGCCGTTCACGCGGCCGAGACGCACCGCGCCAACGGGGCCAGCGAAGGGAATGTCGGAAACGCAGAGCGCAGCAGACGCGCCGTTGATCGCGAGGATGTCGGAGTCGTTTTCGCCATCGGCGCTGAGAAGCAACGCGACGATCTGGGTGTCGAAAAGATAGCCTTTGGGGAAGAGCGGACGCAGCGGACGGTCGGTCATGCGGCAGGTGAGGATTTCCTTTTCGGTGGGGCGGCCTTCGCGTTTGAAGTAACCGCCGGGGAACTTGCCAGCGGCGGCGGCTTTTTCTTTATATTCGACAGAGAGCGGGAACCAGTCCTGGCCTTCCTTGATCTTGGTGGCAGAGACGGCGGTGACGATGACGATGGTGTCGCCCTGGCGGACGGTGACGGCGCCGTCGGCCAGCTTGGCGAGCTTGCCGGTTTCGATGGTGATGCTGCCCTGCGCGAGGGTGGCGGTAACGTTGTGGATTGACATATGTTTGTTTTCTTCTTGTTTTGTTTTGTTAGGAAATTCGTCCCGGAATGCACGACTGCTCGGCGCGCGGGGATAGTTTGCGAGATTGGGTGCAACCGGAATGCGACTGCTCTGGCCGCTCCCGGTCACGCAAGCACGGATTGCCGTTTGCATTCGGGAACGGGCAGAATGCCCGTTCGACACACGAGCTTGGAAGCCCGTGCCACCAGGAAGCTAGCGACGCAATCCGAGGGTCTGAATCAGCTTGGAGTAGCGTGATTCCTCGGTGCGCTTGAGGTAGTCCAGCAACTTGCGTCGGCGGGCCACCATCATGATGAGGCCTCGGCGCGAGTGGTTGTCCTTTTTGTTCGTCTCCAGGTGACCGGAGAGATGATTGATGCGGTTGGTCAGACGCACGACTTGCACGTCGGCGCTGCCGGTGTCCTTCTCATGAATCTGGAAGGATGCGGGTTCTGTGATTGCGATTTCGCTCATGTTCGTTTCTTCTGTCGGTGTCCGCCTACCTGGCGGCAAGGTTTTCCTGTTAATTGGAGCAGGGAACAAAGCATAGTATCGGAGGCTGGCAAGAGATCATTTATCCTTGTCGTGGTGCATTCAAAGTTGGACATTTGTGCGATCAAAGTTGGACACAGGATATCTTCAGGGTTCATAGCGTAGTAGGAGCGAGGGTTTTTGGTGTTTATCAGGGG
>VFKE01000159.1 GCA_009885695.1 Verrucomicrobiota bacterium
CACGGCGACGCAGTTACTTCAAGTTCTCACCCAGAACACGGTTCCAGATGGCCGAGGTCTTCCACCTCGGAGGGTTGTGACGCTTCACAGCGCACTAGAAGCGACGCCCTCGCCGCTTGAACTGGTGTTTCAATGCACGTCAAGCAACCTGGCGACGAGGCGTCGCCAGCACCGGACAAAGCGACGAGGGCGTCGCTTCTACCTCGTCAGCTTCTGGCACTCAATGGCGTGAGACCATAGCGACTTTTTTACAACGACCCCACTTGCTTACCCCGTTCATGCGTAAGCCCTGGACCTTTAGCCATACCCTCGGATTCCCGCTTGCAGCAACGAAGCCGCGCGCCATGATAATTTGCCCGTCATCAAAATGCCCAACGCCGCCCCCAAACCCGAGGAACTCAGTTTCGAAGAAGCCATGGGTGCGCTCGAAACCATCGTGAACTCGCTCGAAACCGAGCAGCTACCGCTTGAAGAAATGGTCACCGCCTATGAACGCGGCGTCACCCTCCTGCGCACCTGCCGCGCGCGCATCGAGACCGCGCGCCAGCGCGTGGAAATTATAACGGCCGATCTCGAAGGCCGGGGAGCGGCCACGCTCGAAGAGTTCACACCAATGGATGCACAAGAAAGCTCGGCTGCGGACCCGGCGAAAAAGTCGAAGCGCAAACCCTTGTCCCCAGCCGAGGATAAACCGGGCGGCGACATCCGGCTTTTCTGATCGAACGACCTGCCATTGAATTATTTTCCCACCTTTACATGCCCGAACTCCCTGAAATAACTTCACCGGCCGAATTGAAGGCCTTGCCCGCAGAACAGCTCGCAGCATTGGGAGAAAAAATCCGGCATACGCTGATCACCACCCTGAGTGAAACGGGCGGACATCTCGGACCCAACCTCGGCGTGGTGGAACTGACGCTAGCGCTCCATCGGGTTTTCGACACGCCGAAGGACAAGTTTGTTTTCGATGTCGCACACCAGGGCTATGTGCACAAGATGCTGACCGGCCGCTGGGACCGCATTCAAACCATCAGACAGTATGAAGGGCTGAATGGATTCTGCCTGCGCTCCGAGAGCGAGCATGACTGCTACGGCGCCGGGCACGCCGGCACGGCTCTCAGTGCGGCGTTGGGCATGGCCGTGGGCCGCGATCTGCGCGGCAGTGACGAGCACGTTGTCTGCGTCGCCGGAGATGCCGCCTTCACCTGCGGCCCAGTGTTCGAGGCGCTGAACAATGCCGCGGCCCATACCAACCGCCTCATCGTTGTGCTCAATGACAACGAGTGGAGCATCGACCGCAACGTCGGCGCCATCGCCCATTACTTCAATGCCATCGCCACCAATCCGGCCTTCCATGCGCTGCACGAGAAGACGGCGGAGTTTATTGAAAAGATTCTCGGCAAAGGAGCGCGGCGTCTTGCCAGCAAGGTCGAGGAAAGTGCCAAGGGCATCCTGCTGCCCACCCGCACCGAGGACCGGACCGGTTCATCGAGCATGTTGTTCGAGGAGTTTGGCTTCCGTTACTACGGTCCCATCGACGGTCACGACCTGCCGCTGCTCATCAAGACCTTTGAGTTTCTCAAGAATCAAACCCAGCCGGTGCTCCTGCACATCATCACGGAAAAAGGCCGGGGCTACAAACCTGCGCTCAAGGATCCCGGCAAATTCCACGGGCTCGGCAAATACAACATCGAAACCGGTGAGACACCGCCCACCGCCACCCCGACTTATTCGGCGATCTTCGCGCGCAGCGTTACTGACTTCGCCAAGGAAGATGAAAAGATCGTCGCTATCACAGCGGCCATGCCTGGCGGCACTGGATTGTCTGTCTTCAAAAAAGAAATCCCTCAGCGCTACTTCGACGTCGGCATTGCCGAGGAACACGCGGCTCTCTTTGCCTGCGGCCTGGCCACGCAGGGCATGAAACCGTTCCTGACGATCTACTCCACATTCATGCAACGTGCTTATGATATGATCATTCATGACATGGCCATCCAGAATCTGCCCGTGCGCCTCTGCATGGATCGCGGCGGTCTCAGCGGCGACGACGGCCCCACGCACCACGGTCTCTTCGACATCGGTTATCTCCGTCACATTCCGAATCTCGTCCACATGCAGCCGAAGGACGAAGATGAATTCGTGGACATGCTCTGGACCATGGCGAATTACGAAAAAGGTCCCATCGCCATCCGCTACCCGCGCGGCTCCGGTCCCGGCGTGAAGCCGAAGGACAAACCGGTGCTGCTGGAGATTGGCCAAGCTGAAGTTGTAGAAGCCGAAGGTAAAGTCGCGCTCATCGGACTGGGCGACATGTTCACGACCGCCCTGGAAGCCCGCGATCTTCTGACTCAGCGCGGCATCAAGGCCGCGCTCATCAACCCGCGTTGGATCAAGCCGCTCGACAGCGCCGTGCTGGAGAAGTTCGCCCGGCAGTGCAAGGTCATCTGCACCCTGGAAGATCACGTCCTGCACAACGGCTTCGGCTGCGGCGTCATCGAGCATCTGCACGATGCGGGAATCCACACTCCCGTCGTCCGCATCGGCTGGCCCGATGATTTTGTGGAGCACGGCAGCGTCCCGGTGCTGCGCCATAAACACGGGCTCACCGCCGAGAATGCCGTCGCGAAAATCGTCGCGGCACTGGCACGGTAGTTTGGCAATTTCAACGTGCTCTTGCCGGGGTTGATTCGATACCATCTAAAAAGACACTTATCGCCGCGGGCGGTCCCTCTCGGGCTTTCCTCTACTCAAGGCGGCGCAGTTGCTGGCTAATGAAGCGCTGATTAATCGCAAGATTGAGGTAGGAACGGCACATTGAGTTGTGCCGCCCCCCCTCCGAACCGGACTGGCGGATCTCCCGCATCCGGCTCTCCAGTTGGTGACCTGGCTGATTTGGAGGATTGCTCCCTTCTCCGTCAGACAGAACATGAAGCACCCGACCCCTTGAGGTCATCAGTCCGGGCACCAGCTTTTTATTTTGTTTCGGCTGTGTTCTACGCTCAAACGTCTCGTCGCAAAGCGAGCTCATCGCTCCGTGCGGAACTGCCCTGTGGGCACTCACACGGTGTTGCAGGCTTCGTTCTCCTGCATCTGTTCTCACCTTCCTGCACTCCCTTCGCTCCACGGTCATTACCCGCTTCATCACAACCATGGGTGCTCTGACTCCCGCACGGCGACTATTCGTCCTCCTCCCCTGCGGGTCTCCAGTGTTCACGCCACGTCCCTTCCCTGACATACTGCCACCAACCAC
>VFKE01000071.1 GCA_009885695.1 Verrucomicrobiota bacterium
AAAGCCGTGGCCGAGGTTTTCAGTTTCAAACCCGCCGAAATCGTAAAGCAACTCAATCTTCTGCGTCCGATCTACTCGAAGACGACAAACTATGGACACTTCGGGAAGAACGATCCCGATCTTACCTGGGAAAAAACCGACAAGGTCAAGGCGCTCAGATCTGCGATCTGAGATTCACGATCTGATCTTTTCTCCGCCCCTCTTACCCTCACAACAAGAACGACACCTATGAGCACCCGCACCATGACTGACTACCAAGTTAAAGACATCACCCTGGCCGAATTCGGCCGCAAGGAACTCGACATCGCCGAGCACGAAATGCCCGGCCTCGTCGCCACGCGCGAAAAATACGGCCCGCAAAAACCGCTCCAAGGCGTGCGCATCACCGGCTCGTTGCACATGACGATTCAGACCGGCGTGCTCATCGAAACCCTCAAGGAACTCGGAGCCGATGTCCGCTGGGCTTCCTGCAACATCTTCTCCACCCAGGACCACGCTGCCGCCGCCATCGCAGCCAGCGGCACTCCGGTTTTCGCCTGGAAAGGCGAGACGCTTGAAGAATATTGGGACTGCACCTGGAAAGCCATCATCTTCCCTGGGAACAAAGGTCCTCAGCTCATCGTCGATGACGGTGGCGACGTGACCCTCTTGATTCACAAAGGCTACGAAATGGAGAACGGCGACAAGTGGGTCGATTCCCCGAGCGACAACCATGAAGTGAAGGTCATCAAAGACCTGCTCAAGAAGGTCGCCAAGGAACAGCCCGGCATCTTCCACACCATCGTGAAAGACCTCAAGGGCGTCTCCGAAGAGACCACCACCGGCGTGCACCGTCTCTATGAAATGGCCAACGCAGGCAAGCTCCTGTTCCCAGCCATCAACGTGAATGACAGCGTCACCAAATCCAAATTCGACAACCTCTACGGTTGCCGCGAATCCTTGCTCGACGGCATCAAGCGCGCCACCGATGTCATGATCGCCGGCAAAGTTGGTGTTGTCTGCGGTTACGGCGATGTCGGCAAGGGTTGCGCCGCCGCTCTCCGCGGCATGGGTGCTCAAGTGATCGTCACCGAGATCGACCCTGTCTGCGCTCTTCAAGCCGCGATGGAAGGCCACCGCGTCATGCCCATCGAGGACACCCTCGGCACCGGCGACATCTATGTCACCACCACGGGCAACAAAGACATCATCCGCGTGGAGCACATGGAGAAGATGAAAGATCAGGCCATCGTCTGCAACATCGGCCACTTCGACAACGAGATCCAGGTGGACAAGCTGGAGAAACTGACCGGCATCAAGAAGCTCAACATCAAGCCTCAGGTGGACAAATACACCTTTCCGAAAGGCAACAGCATCTACATGCTCGCCGAAGGCCGTCTCGTGAACCTTGGCTGCGCCACCGGCCACCCGAGCTTCGTCATGAGCAACAGCTTTACCAACCAGACGCTCGCGCAGATCGAACTCTGGGCCACGAAAGACTCCCGCAAGATCGGTGTCACCGTCCTGCCGAAGAAACTCGACGAAGAAGTCGCCCGGCTTCACCTCGGCAAGATCGGCGTCAAGCTCACCAAGCTCACCCAGGAGCAGGCTGACTACATCGGCGTGCCGGTGGAAGGCCCGTACAAGGCGGAGCACTATCGGTATTGAGCGTGATAGATTTAGCGTCTTAAAATTGATGAAACGCGGATGGTCGAAAGGCCGTCCGCGTTTTCATTTTTGCTGTGCGAATTACGGCTTCAAACTTCGCTTGAAAGACAAACCGCCTCCTCTTGCCCGTCGATATCAACCGTCATGAAGTCCAGATTTCTCCGGTCGCTTCGCAAACAGCGACCAGAAGGTCATGGCCAAACCAGCAGTTGCCTTTGTCCCGAAGTTCACGAACCACCGGCGCGACTTCGACGATCAATCCTCTCTGCTTCGCTAGAACCAGGAGCCCGAGCAGTCCCGTGACTGGCAGCCCATGCCGGATGGCGAGGCGTCTGCCGAGCCGCTCGTCAATGAGAAGTGTGTCGGGATGCAACTCCAGCGCCAATGCAATGGCCTCGGTCTCGCCCACATCCAATCCTGCCTCGCTGACGCTCGTAGGGATGGCATGTGGAGCCATGATTTCAATCCAAGCTGGAAGGGCTGAATGAGCGCGCAGCAATTCGCTTTGCACGGCTGGAGGAATCACTACTCGATCAAAAAGCGAACGCAGCAAATCACTGCGCCCCGCCAGCAGCAGCGCCGTCAGCGGCGAGGTGTCACTGATGACTACCATGATCCAGCTTCACACTTAGTGTGGCTATGCCTTTGAGGTCGTCTGCAAAATCATCGCGGTCGTAGTGCAGTGGAATGTGCCGGATCGATAACTCCCGCATCAATTCTGTCTGCGACACCCCAGCGATTTCCGCCGCCTGCCCTAAAGTCACCTCGTTCGCCGCGAACGCCCCTATCGCAAGATGCAGCTTGGCCCGTGCAGGTTGCATGGTCTGCTCCAGAGCAAGGGGCAATGGCACGGTGATGGTCATGTGGACAACTTTGCCACGGTTGCGGCAAATGGCAACACGGGTTCATAACGGTATAAAAAACGCCCTCGGCGGCATCCGCGTCCTCCTCGTTCATATAACTTCATAACCCTCATAGACCGAATGATATCATCCGCGGCGCCAATCGTCATCATCATCGCCGCCTCATCATTACCGAGACCGGCGTCACTGTCGTGCCGAAGAAGCTCGACGAAGAAGTTGCGAGACTTCACCTCGGCAAGATCGGCGTCAAGCTTACCATGCTCACGCAAGAGCAAGCTGATTACATCGGCGTGCCGGTGGAAGGACCTTACAAGGCGGAACACTATCGGTATTAACCCGTGGTCCGCACAGTCCCCTGTGCGGTGCATTGATCAGAGCCGCACAGAGGACTGTGCGGACCACATTCAAAGGCGGATGGTCGAAAGGCCATCCGCGTTTTGAGTTTCAAAGCGTGCTTGCTGTCGCGGTGCGTTAAAGGTATTCTTAGTCTATGACTGCTACCTCCATCAGCCAGAGTTTGCTCCTACTGCCCGTTGCTGAACGGGTGGCGCTTGCCGATCAACTTTACGCCAGCGTTCCCGAGGACTGGCAGCGTGAGGCCGATCAGGCATGGTTGAGCGAAGCTGAAAGACGGTCCGCTGAAATGGATGAAAATCCTGAGATGGAACTGTCTCACGAGGCGTTCCTCTCCGGCGTTCAGGTCAAAGGCCATCAGGCATGAAGCTAAGCTTTCACCGCCTCGTGCAGCGCGAGGTGAATGACGCTGTCCGTTGGTATGAAGATCGGAGCAATGGCCTCGGTGATGATTTCTTCACCAAGCTCACGACCACGCTGGCCATCATCCTTGCCAACCCGGAAAGGAATGGCTTTTGGCTCGGATCAAAGATTGTTCGGAGAGCCAGCCTGAAACGCTTCCCTTTCGCGGTGCTATACGAGATACGGCCCGGCAAAGTCCGCATTCTCTGCGTCAGACATGACAAGCGGCATCCGAGTTATGGCATGGGACGATGAGCAGGCCTATTTCTTCACAGCACTTTCCCGCAACGCCGCCAGCAATTCGGGATGGAGTGCCGTGAAACTCAACGCCGCAGTGCCGCCCATCGACCCGCCGGCGACGAAGACGCGACCGACTTTGTGGCGCTGCTTTAGCTCCGCGATGATCTGCACCACATCCGCTTCCGCCTTCGGTCCCATCCACGACGTCTTCACTCGGTAGTCCGGCGACACCACGATCAATCCGAACTTCGCCGCCACCTCACGCACGCCGCGGCATTCACCGCGCGAGTCCTTGATGAACTGCCAGCGATCCGATCCGTGGCCGTGCAGCGCGAGCACGAGATCGTGTGTCTTCGTGGCATCAAAGCCAGGCGGCATGAGTTCCACGTAGCGCTGCTCGGAGCCATCGGCGCTGGCGCGGAACACGATGTCCTGCGGTTCCGCCGCCCACGCTGTGGCGGCGAGGAGCACGATACTGAGGAGTGTTTTCATCGCCGCGGGATCACCGGCAGCACGATGTGCGATGCTTGCGCAGTGGTGTGCATCACTTTTTGCTCTGCCACGACGAACTTGGTTTCGAGGCCGATGTTGTCCGCGCCGGTGTTGAAATTGCGCAGGTAGAGGGGGAAGTAGCTGCTGGAAATCTCGACACGGATGCGATGCCCTTTCGCGAAGGCGTTGGCCGTGGCCCGCCAAAATTCGATGGTGTATTCATACACTTGGTTGGGCTCGATGAGGCTGAGCTTGTCGGGATTGAAGGTGCCGGCGTGATCTGGAGCGCGATGGCGCGCGCGCATGAGGCCCTCGCAGAGCATGGCGGAGAATCCGTCGGGCTGCACGTCGATGAGACGGACCATCCAGTCCGTGTCGCGAGCGGAGGTGGCGGCGTAGAGCTTGGCGGTGATCGGGCCGGTGACTTCGATCTCTTCATCGAGCGGCGGCGTCGTATAGACGAGCACATCAGGGCTGCTGGCCGATTTGCGTGTGTCCACTGCTCCGTCCTCGATATGGCCGCTGGTGAAGTCCGAAAGCGTCGGCTTGGCGGGATCATAGACATAGGAGTCAGACGTGTCATCGCCCGACGCGGGTGGCGTTGTGCTCAGCACGCCGTCGCCGCTTGTCGTGTTCGCGTGGCCTTTGCTGTGGAGATAATACTTGGTCCAGCGCGTCTGCGGCAGCGGCCAGTCCTGCTCGGCAGACCACTTGTTCCGGCCCATCACGAAGACATGCACGGGCGCATCGTTCATCACGCCGTTGTCGATGCCCTTGAGCCAATGATCGAACCAGCGGCACACACCCCATTCGCGCGCATTGGATGTGGCCATATCAGGGGTTGTTCAGAATAATGGCACGCGGCGCGGCACGTTACTACGGTTGATCGGATGAAGTTGATCAGGGATGGACGTCAGCGGTTGAACAAGTCGAATTACCCATGCCATTCGGGTCCATCACCATTTAAATGAATGGTTGGGACGTGCTGGGCCGGGTTCCAAATTTGTGCCCCCGACTTTCGCCCGCCCGATAAACGCCCCAGCCAACGACAATGCATGCCGGTCTTGGTAGCAGCCGACTTGAGAAGGAGCCCAAACTTCAACACGATTGAATGACTCAGAGGTGAAAAATAGCGAACCTCCGCAGGGCGGCTGCCAGCGGGCATCATTTGGTTTCGGTGCGGTCGAAGAAGCGTTGATAGAGGAATGAGGCCGCGAGCGCGAGGATGGCGACACCGATGAGTGCGGCGATGCGGTAGATGCTTTCAAGGTTGGCGAGATCGTGGAAGAACACCTTCAGCAGCGTCAGCGCCATCAGGCCGATGCCGGCATATCGGGCGCCGCGCGCGCCCGTCCAGATGCCCACGATGAGAAGCGTGAGCGCAAAGAGTCCCCACGCGATGCTATAAGTCATGTCGCGCCCGAGATTGCTGCCGCTGAATTCGAGCATGGTGAAACGCGAGCCCGGCGGGGTGAAGCAGTCGGCGATCTCGATGTTCAGGAGCCAGAAGAGCAGCACGCCGCCGCAGGCCCAGAGCACGCCGCGCGCGTCAATTTTTCCAAGCAGATGATCTGGCTTCTTCAGCCACCAGGCGCCGAGGAACATGGCGATGGCGCTGATGCCATACGAATAGAGATACCAGTTGAAGACCGGCACCGCGCTGCGCTCGTGATACTCCAGCACCATCGGATTCACCGCGAGCCGTGCGAAGGCGATCCCCAGCAGCACGATGCCGGTGACGCGCAGTCCCTGATGCGGCACGCGCAGGAAAAGCCAGATGAGCGCCGCTCCTTCCAGCGCCCAGCTCAGGGTGAGCCATTGCCGGTCGAACTGGATCGGGAAAATGAGCGTGATAAAAAGCAGGGACGCGCCACCGAACCACGCGAGCTGGCCATTGCGCGCGGCTCCCTCGGAGTTTACACCGCGCAGAACCGCGAGCAGGCTGATGATGGCTGGCACAGCAAAGAACGCCGGAATGAGACCGAGCTTGCCTGCCAGTTCAGGGAACGATGACTTTACCGTGACATATACCAGAAGAAAATGTCCGATCGATGCTGCGGCGGCGGTTGCCCATGGCAAAACAGTCTGGCTAAATGCATTCTTAAATAGGAACGGATAGAGGGCAAAAATGGCATGCACGCCCAGATACCAGCAGAGCGGTGTCCAGGGTTGCTCCGGCTGAAAGCGCTCGCTGTGCCAGGCCCCCTCCAGCGCCAGCATGCACGCGAGAGCGGTGAAGCAGAGCGGCGTGATCCGCGCGATTTTGGCAAGGCCGAGCAGGAGCAGCACCAGGGCGAGACCCAAGGCAAAAACGGGCGAGGGATTCTGCACCGGGAGTCGCAGCGTGGCCATGATGAGCAGCGCGAATGGAAGCGCCGCAGACATTACTGGAAGCGAGGCGGCGACTTGATCGTTCAAGCCCGCTTTCTTGCCGTCGCGCTTCAAGGCTGTCGGATAGCGGCGGGTCAGCCAGCAGCCCGCGATGATGAAGAACGCCGCGAAGCCGCCTAGGATGAAAAGGAAGGGTGTCAGGCTCGTGATTTCTGCGGGCACTTTCAGCAGCCATGCCAGCGCCACGCCGAGCGTGAGCACCAGTGCCACGATCACAGGCGCGAGCACGGCAGTGGTCACGGCGACCACGATGGCCAGCACATCCACCAGCAGAATCGCGGGCCAGACCATGAACGACACCGTTGGCAGTGAGAGCACCGGCAGCAGCATGAGCACGAGGGTGAGCGGCGGGAACCAGGGACTGAACGCGCCTTGCAAGGCGAGGGCGTTATCTGGTTTCAGACGCTGCCAGATCACGGGGAACACGGAATGCAGCACGCCGAAGATGAAATACACCGCGAGCGCGCTGCCGAGCATCTCCGGCTTGAGTTTTTCCGTCGTCCAGAACGCGAGATGCGCGAAGGTCGCGAGTCCGACGATAAGCTGCGCCAGTCCGAAGCGCGGCTGAATGATGATGCCGGCGAGCACGCTGGCATTGATGAAAAACACAAAGCCATAGAGCAGCCAGGTGCGGTTCGTGATGCCGGGATAGTCGAGGAACATGAAGGCAAAGAGCAAGGCCGAGCCGCAGAGCGCCATTGCCGCGGCGCCGGGATGCCGATCGCCGCTCTCATCCTGCTTGGTGCGGAACGCGGCGATGAGGAAGAGGATCATGAACGACGCGCAAATGGCGATGGGCGTCCAGGTTGCTGCGCCTTCAAAGTAGTGGCCACGATGGAAGTATTTTCCGAACCACGCGAGTTGCATGAGGATCGTGCACCCCGCGCCGAGCGAGGCCAGGAAGAACCATTTCCGCACGCGGGCAACCATGAGCAGACCGATGTCGAGCAGTGCGATGTAGCCGAAGAGGCCGAGGGGATTGTCGCGACCGGTGCTGCAAAGGATGGGCGTGAGGAATCCGCCGAGCATTCCAAGGATGGCAACGACCAGAGCATTGAACCGCACCGCCAGCAGGAAGGCTGCTGCGGTGATGAGCGTCATGAGGCCGAAGGTGACGATTGCGCCATGGCCTTCATCACCAAAGAGATGGTAAATGGAGTGGGCGGCAAAGGTGACGCCATAAAGAATGAGCGTGCCGGAAGCGCACAAGGTCTGCGCGAGCACCCGGTATTTTTCAAGTCGATGGAGCATGACGCCACCGGCCATGACACCCGCTCCGACGATGAAGCCAATGGCCACCCGTGCGGAAGGCGGGATCAGATTGTGTTCGAAAGAATATTTTACGAAGAACGCGATGCCGAAGAACAGCGCGAGGCCGCCCAGCCAGGCGAAGAGCTTCACGCCCATGAACTGCTCGAGGTTCAATTCCGGGAGCTTGAAGGCGGGAGCTGTCTTTTGTGTTTCGATGGGCAGGGCTGGAGTGACAGAGCTGGATACGGCAGTATCGCGGGTCGAAGATGGAATCGGCTTCGCCTGGGATGCTGCGAAAGACATCGGCAATGGCGGCGGAGTCGCCGCAACAGCGGGCGGATGCATCTCCACAACCAATGGAGCTTGCAAGGGCTTTACTTCTGCAACGGAGGGAGCTGTCACCGGTGCCGCGGGCGCCGGACGTTCGCGTCCCATGTTCAGCAAACGCATTTGCAGATCCGCCAGCCTGGCGCGCGTTTCGTTCAGGCGCGCCTTCACGTCTTCCACATCGCGTTGCGCCCTACCGGAGCGCGCGAAGGACATGATGGGCATGACGATGGCCAGGAACAGGCCGGCGATGATGGCGAGAAATCCAATCAGAATGTCCATGTGTGTCAGTGGGTTTCGATGATTGCCGTTCGTGTAAGCCTGGCTGGCGCGGTAATTTTAGCGTTGCCGCCGTCTTTGCCGAACGTTGAGAGTCGTGATGAAAGCGAGGAGGGTTCTCATCGTGCCGCAACAAGGCGAGCCGCGCGGCGGTGGCAAATGGTTACGCGAGCGACGCTTGACGGAGTGCACGTTGCATTGACACTGCGTGTCATGCCGGAAGCCGCGCTCAGCGTCAAAGATGTGCATCGCCGATACCATCTCGGCGGTCATGAACTGCATGTGCTGCGCGGTGTGTCGCTGGATGTGCAGCCCAGCGAACGCATCTTCCTCTGCGGTGCATCGGGTTCCGGCAAGACGACCTTGCTCTATATATTAGGCGGGCTGGAGAAGCCGAGCGCGGGTGACGTGTTTATCGGCGGCAGTCCGATGTATGGCGGATCGTCGCGCCAGCGGGCGGGCATCCGCAACACGCAGCTTGGCTTTGTCTTTCAGAATTATCACCTGCTGCCGGAGCTGACCGCGCTGGAGAATGTGATGCTGCCGTCAATGATCGGCGGCAAGATCGCACTGGAGCGCGCCGCCGAACTGCTGGGCCGCGTCGGTCTCGGCGACCGGGTGCAGCATCTGCCCACGGAACTCTCAGGGGGCGAGCAGCAGCGTGTGGCATTGGCGCGCGCGCTCATCAATGATCCCAGCATCATTCTGGCCGATGAACCGACGGGCAATCTGGATGCCGCGACGGGAAAACAGATCATGGATCTCCTTTTTCAGGTGGTGGACGAGTCGAAGAAGACGCTGGTGGTGGTGACGCACGACACCAATCTGGCGAAGCGCGGCGACCGGATGATGCTGCTGACGCAGGGGTCGGTTGAGTCGTGAGGTGGGTTGATTGGGTATTGCCATTGGAAAGATGTGTATTACCTTATGACTTCATGAAGACGATCACGGTGAAATTACCTGATTTTTTGGACGCGACCCTTGCGGCCTCGGCTGCGGCAAGACGGTCGTCGAAATCCGCAGTTGTCCGAGACGCATTGATGCTTGCGCTTCCCGAAGCCCCGAAGCTGCCGCGCAGCGCGCGAAAACCGACGGTTCACGATCGTCTGGCGAAATACCAGGGAGCGGGCGCAACGGGCATTAGTGACCTGGCTTCCAACCCAAGGTATCTCGAGGGCTATGGCCGCTGACAGCGGCATCATTTTGGACACTGGGCCATTGGTGGCCTATCTCGCTGCGGACGAACAACATCACGCCTGGGCCACGGAGCAATTCATGGAGCACGAGGGTCCGGTCATTACCTGTGATGCGGTGATCAGTGAGGCATGGTTCCTTTTACGACGTTCGCAACGACATCAGAAGCGTCTCCGCTTAATGCTTGCTGATGGTGTTTTCGATCTCGGGTTTCATCTTGAGGACGAGGCCGCTGCGATCGCGGGATTGATGGAGCGGTTCGATGACGTTCCCATGTCGCTGGCAGACGCCTGTCTGGTGCGGCTTTCGGAGAAGCATCCGAAACTGCCGCTCGTGACGCTTGATTCCGATTTTAAGATTTACCGTCGTCATGGAAGGCAGCTGATTCCTGTGATTTCGCCGCAGTGATTACCACGACGGGCTTGCAATGCGCCGCTCCCCGCGCATTCTTGGCGATCCCAATGGCAGCCACCCAAACTCTCATTTATCTCGACGGAAAACTCGTGCCGGAATCCGAGGCCAAGATCAGCGTCTTTGACCATGGTCTGCTTTATGGCGACGGAGTCTTCGAGGGCATCCGCATTTACAACGGCCGTGTCTTCAAGCTCACGGAGCATCTGACGCGTCTCTATGAATCCGCGCGTTCGATCCTGCTGACGATGCCGTTGATCATGCAAGAGATGGAACAGGCGACCTTGCAGACGGTTGCCGCGAACGGTCTGCGCGATGGTTACATTCGCCTGGTGGTGACGCGCGGGGTGGGATCGCTCGGTCTGAATCCTTATCAATGCCCGAAGGCGAGCGTCATCATCATCGCCGGAACCATCAAGCTGTATCCGGAGAAAGTTTATGGCGAGGGGCTCACTCTGATTACTTGCGCCACGCGCCGACCTTCGCCCGCAGCGCTGAGTCCGCAGGTGAAGTCGCTGAATTATCTCAACAACATCATGGCCAAGATCGAGGCAATTCAAGGCGGCGCTGAAGAGGGTGTGATGCTCAACGAGCAGGGCTACGTGGCCGAGTGCACGGGCGACAATCTATTCATCGTCAAGGGGGGGGAAGTCTTCACGCCGCCGATCTCTGCGGGTGCGCTCGATGGCATCACGCGCCGGGTGGCGATCGATTTGCTGAAGGAGATGGGGGTCGTGTGCCAGGAAGCCAGCCTGACGCGGCATGATATTTTTACCGCAGACGAGTGCTTTCTCACTGGAACTGCAGCCGAGGTCATTGCCGCCGTGGAGCTGGACCGGCGGAGTATCGGCGACGGGAAACCTGGCCTGCTGACTCAGAAGCTCGTGGAGAAATTCAAGGTGCTGGCCAACTCCACTGGCACCGCAGTGACGTATCCATGATAAGACGATGAAATGCGACATGTGCGACAATGAAGCCAGCGTCTTCCTCACGCAGATCGTGGAAGGGAAGATGACGCAGGCGAATTTGTGCGACCAGTGTTCTAAGGACAAGGGCGTCACCGATCCGACTGGTTTTCAGTTGGCGGATTTTCTCATTGGGGCCGCGGGGCAGGGGAAGTCAAAGCTGGAGACTGAGGAAGACGATGCCCTGGCATGCCCGGCCTGCGGGTTCACACGCGCGCATTTGAAAAAGATCGGCCGGCTCGGCTGCCCCGAGTGCTACCAGACTTTCGGGGGAGATCTGGACAACATGCTTCGCGCCATGCACAAGGGCACTCGCCACATTGGCAAGGTTCCGGGAAAATTGCCGCCGCCCGTTACCAAGGCTCCAGCAACAACTGCGGCGGTCGTTCCGCCGAAAGTCAGCGCCAAGAAGAAACTCGCTGACTTGAAGAATGCCATCGAGCGCGCAGTTACCGAGGAGCGCTATGAGGATGCGGCGCGCCTGCGCGATGAAGTGCGGGAGATGGAGTCAAAAAAGTGAAGTTCCGGAGCGAATGGACGAGGCTGGCGTCTGTCGGAAGCAGCCTGATTGAACCTTTGCGGCACTTGTGTTTTCCAATTCGTAAGTAAAATCATCCATGCTTCTTACCACACTCCTGAAAAACCCCGCAGACTGGATGCAGGGTCGCGGCCCTCATTCGGACGTGGTCATGACCTCGCGCATCCGCCTCGCCCGGAATTTGCGAGGCTGGCCGTTTCCCGGCTGGGCTTCGGAACGCAAGCGCACTGAGCTGCTGGCCGATGTGCGGCCGGTCATTGCGGGCCTGCAGGTGATGAAGGACGGCTTTGACGAGCAATATTCGAATCTCACCAAGACTCGCAAGCAGGTGCTCGTCGAGCGGCACCTCGTGAGCCGGGAACATGCGGCGCGGTCCACCGGCTGTGCGGTTGTGATCGACCGCCGCCAGAGCGTGGCCATCATGATCAATGAGGAAGACCACCTCCGCATGCAGGGCATCCGGGCCGGGCTCGACTTGCGCACGGCGCACGAGATGATCAACGCCGTGGACTCCGAGCTGGAGAAGCAGCTGCCTTATGCGTGGGATCAGCGTCTGGGCTATCTCACTGCCTGTCCTACGAATGTCGGCACGGGCATGAGAGCCTCCGTCATGCTTCATCTTCCAGCCTTGGTGCTGACTGACCAGATCAAGCAGGTGATGAATGCCGTGAACAAGATCGGCCTGGCCGTGCGCGGACTTTACGGCGAAGGCACCGAGGCGCTGGGCAATCTATTTCAAGTTTCCAATCAGCACACGCTTGGCGAAACGGAAGCTGAGCTGATCAGCCGCATCGAAGGCGTGGCCCAGCACATCGTGCAGGCAGAGAACAACGCTCGTGAGAAACTCCGCCAGGAAAGCCCGGTGATGCTGAACGACCAGATTGGCCGCGCCTACGCCACGCTTCGCTTCGCGCACCTTCTCAATTCCAAAGAGGCGCTGAATTATCTCTCCCTGCTCCGGCTCGGGGCCGATCTGGATCTGGTTTCCGGCTGCGACCGCGGTCTCATCGACATGCTGCTCCTCGAAATTCAGCCTGCGCATCTGCAACTTGCGGCGCGCAAGGATTTGTCACCCGAAGGGCGGGACAGCCGTCGTGCGGAAATAACCCGCGAAAGGTTGAAATCCGTTCCCGAGCCTCGTAACGTATCTCCTATTGATCCCGCTGATGCGGGGCCTACCCCTGAATCCAATGATGAATAACTTTACCCCTCGCGCCCAGCAGGTGCTGGCGCTCGCCCGCAAGGAGGCAGACCGCTTCAATCACAACTACGTCGGGACCGAGCATTTGCTTCTCGGCCTCATCAAGCTCGGGCAAGGTGTGGCGGTCAATGTGCTGACAAAACTCGGCGTCGATCTCGACACCGTGCGCATGCAGGTGGAGCAGCAGGTCGGCTCCGGGCCAGACACCAAGATGGCGGGCAACATTCCCTACACCCCGAGGGTGAAAAAAGTCCTCGCGCTCGCCTCCAAGGAAGCCAAGGCGCTCAATCATTCCTACGTCGGCACCGAGCACTTGCTCCTCGGCTTGCTCCGCGAAGGCGAGGGCGTGGCCGCGCAGGTGCTGCGCAATCTGGAAGTGAATCTCGAAAAAGCCCGCACGGAAATTCTCAAGGAACTCGATCCAAACTTCGGCGGTGAAGAAGATGAGGATGAAGGTGAAAGCGCTGGCGGCGGAGGCAGCGGCAGTGCGCAGAAAAAGGAATCCAAAACGCCAGCCCTGCGCGCGTTCGGTCGCGACCTCACCGAGCTGGCGCAGAAGAACGAACTTGATCCGGTGATCGGGCGTGCCAGCGAGATCGAGCGTGTCATCCAGATCCTTTGCCGCCGCACCAAGAACAATCCCGTGCTCATCGGCGAAGCCGGTGTCGGCAAGACCGCGATCATTGAAGGCCTGGCGCAGGAAATCGCCGCTGGCAATGTGCCGGAGCTGTTGCGCGACAAAAAAGTCATCGTGCTCGACCTGGCGCTCATGGTGGCCGGCACGAAATATCGCGGCCAGTTTGAAGAGCGCATCAAGGCCGTGATGGATGAAATCCGTCGCACCAAGAACGTCATCTTGTTCCTCGACGAGCTGCACACCATCGTTGGCGCCGGCAGCGCGGAAGGCGCAATGGATGCCAGCAACATCCTCAAGCCCGCCCTCTCGCGCGGCGAGCTGCAATGTTGCGGTGCCACCACGTTGAACGAATACCGCAAATACATCGAGAAGGACGCCGCGCTGGAGCGCCGTTTCCAGACCATTAAAGTGGAGGAGCCGAGCGTTGAGGACGCCATCAAGATTCTCAACGGTCTCAAGGGCAAATACGAAGCGCATCACAAGGCGCGTTACGAGGTCAAGGCCCTGGAGCAGGCGGTGCATCTCAGCAGCCGCTACCTGCCTTCGCGTTATCTGCCGGACAAGGCCATCGACATCATGGACGAGGCCGGTGCCAAGGCGCGCATCTCCTCGATGACGCGTCCGCCGGAGTTGAAAATCATCGAGGCGGAGATGGAGCAAATTCGCGCCGAGAAAGAAGTATCCATCAAGGATCAGGACTTCGAGAAGGCCGCCAGTCTGCGCGATCGCGAGAAAGACGCGAAAAAACGCCACGACGATGTCCTGGAAAAATGGCGGACCGGAAACACCGAGAAGATCGTGGACGTCACGGAGGACGACATCATGTCCGTCGTCAGCAAGTGGACCGGCGTGCCGCTCCAGCGCATGGAGCAGGCTGAGGCCGAGAAATTGCTCAAGATGGAAGACGAGCTCAAGAAGCGCGTCATCGGCCAGGACGAAGCGGTCATCGCCATCAGCAAGGCCCTGCGGCGCAGTCGTGCAGACTTGAAGGATCCCAAGCGTCCCATCGGCTCTTTCATTTTCCTGGGCCCCACCGGTGTCGGTAAGACTTACCTCGCGAAGAACCTTGCGGAATTCATGTTCGGCTCCACCGAGGCGCTCATCCAGCTCGACATGTCCGAATACATGGAGAAGCACACCGCCAGCCGCCTCATCGGCGCGCCTCCCGGCTACGTTGGTTATGAAGAGGGCGGTCAGCTTTCTGAAGCGGTGCGTCGTCGCCCCTATTCTGTCGTGCTTTTCGACGAAGTGGAAAAAGCGCACCCGGATGTGATGCACCTGCTCCTGCAAATTCTGGAGGAAGGCAAGATCACGGATAACTTCGGTCGCAAGATCGACTTCCGGAACACCATCGTCATCCTCACGTCGAACATCGGCGCGGAAAGCATCAAACGCCAGACCAGCCTCGGCTTCGGCGCCATGGGGCAGGACAGCGGCGACTACTCCAGCATGAAGGACAAGGTCTTGGAGTCCGCGAAGAAGAACTTCAAGCCGGAGTTCATCAATCGCCTCGATGATCTGATCGTCTTCCGCATGCTGGAGAAGCCCGAGCTCAGCCGTATCGTGGATCTGGAAATAGGCAAGGTGCTCGCGCGTCTCGTCAAGAAACGCATCATCCTCACGCTTGAAGACAGCGCCCGCGAATTTCTCATCAAGGAGGGCTATGATCCGCAATATGGCGCGCGTCCCATGCGGCGCGCCGTGGAGAAGCACATTGAAGATCCGCTCGCAGAAAGTCTGTTGCGCGGTGACATCCATGAAGGCGACTCCGTCAAGGTCATCGCTGAGACGGATGCCAAGGCACTGAAGTTCATCGGTCTGGGGCCGACCGATACCGAGACCGTCGGCAGTACAGTGGGATCGGGCGAGGGTGTTTGAGGGTCGCGCACAAAGTGAGTAACAGCTCCTGTCCGGCGGACGCATGAGGCGGGAGTTGCGCGAGCGTTTGAAAGAGAAACATTCCGCATATAGATCGCAAGCTGACCAGGCTTCGAACTTCGAGTCTACCCGCATTCTTACGAATGCGCGGCTGCGTCGTTAATTAAACCTAGAAAGGAAAGTCGAGAGCTGATAGCTGATAGTCCATGGCCTGAAAAACATGCGCTTGCGTGCGCACCTGGAGCATTATTAAAAAAGACGTAGCCGCATCTCGTAAGAGTGCGGGAAGAAGCTACGGCAGCCAGCGAAGTCTGACTATTTCCCGCGTTCTTACGAACGCGGCTACGAAATTATTTAAACCGCCCTGGCGCTCACCCGGAAGGTGACTGCTCAAGTCCCGTTCACTCAGCTTAGTATCAGGCTATTAGCAATCCACTATCCGCTATCAGCTCCGTTTTTAGAATTATAGTGAGTGGTAATGCGGACTGAAGTCCGCGCTCAGAATCTGATTATGCAGCTTCCAGTTCGGCTTCGAGGCGCTTCTTCTCTCTCGCGCGCAGGCCGGAGTCCAGTGTGCGTTTGCGCAGGCGGATGCTCTTGGGCGTGGCCTCAACGAGTTCGTCGGGAGCGATGTATTCAATGGCGCGCTCCAGGGTGAAACGGATCGGTGGCGTGAGTTGGATGCCCTTGTCAGCGCCGGCGCTGCGGAAGTTGGTGAGCTGTTTTGCGCGGCAGGGATTGACCGGAAGGTCGTCGGTGCGCGGGTTCTCGCCGATGATCATACCGTCGTACACATTTTCGCCGGGGCCGACAAAGAGCTTGCCGCGCACCTGGATGGTGTCGAGGGCGTAGGAGGTGGCTTCTCCGGCCTCGGTGCTGACGAGGGTGCCGGTGCTGCGGGTGGTCATGGGGCCGGCGTGCGGGGCGTATTCCTTGAACAGATGGCTGTGGATGCCGTGACCGCTGGTGAGATTCATCAAATCAAACTCAAAGCCGATGAGTCCGCGAGTGGGCACGTTGGCGATGATGGTGGCGCCATGCGTATTGGTTTTCATGTCGTCGATGCGGGCCTTGCGCTCGGCAAGGCTCTTCATGACGCCGCCCATGTATTCAGCGGGCACATCGACGTAGAGAGTTTCAAAGGGTTCGCAGAGCACGCCGTTCACCCGACGGGTGATAACCATGGGCCGTGAGATGACGACCTCGAAACCTTCGCGGCGCATCTGTTCGACCAGCACGGCGATCTGCATGGCACCACGGGCGCTGACGTTGAAGATGCCGGACTTGTCGGTGTCGGCGATGGAGAGGCTGACGTTCATCTTGGCCTCGCGGTCGAGCCGGTCCTTGATCTTGCGTGAGGTGACGTGATCGCCTTCGCGGCCGCCGAGCGGACCGTCGTTGACGCCGAACTGCATGACGATGGTCGGTGGATCGATGGCGACAAAGGGGAGTGCTTTGGCGTCGAGGGCGCCGCCCACGGTCTGGCCGATATCCACGTCTTCAAAGCCGCTGATGCCGACGATGTCGCCGGCGGTTCCGATTGCGCTGTCGCTGCTGCCGCCGAGACCGGTGTATTGGAAAACCTTGGTGACTTTGACTGGCTTGGCGGCTTCGCCTTCGGTCTTGCCGAGGAGGAACACGCGGTCGCCAAGTTTCACGGAGCCGCGGGTAACTTTGCCGATGGCGACGCGGCCGACGTAGTCGTCCCAGTCGATGTTGGAGACGAGCATCTCGAAGCAGCCTTCGGGTTCGGCCACGGGCGCGGGAATATGGCTGACGATTTGCTGGAGCAGGAAGCTCATATCGTGATGTTCACCATCCACCTTGTCACTGACCCAGCCAGCGCGTGCGCTGCCATAGATGAAGGGGGCATTGAACTGATCTTCAGTGGCTTCGAGTTCGAGAAAGAGTTCGAGTACGGCGTCATGCACTCGTTGAGGTTCGACGTTGGGCCGGTCCATCTTATTGAGCAGAACGATGGGGCGCAGTCCCTGGGCGAGGGCTTTTTTCAAGACAAAACGGGTTTGCGCCTGGGGGCCATCATAGGCGTCGACCACGAGCATGACGCCGTCGACCATTTTCATGACGCGCTCCACCTCGCCGCCGAAGTCGGCGTGGCCGGGGGTGTCCACGATGTTGATGATATGATTATTCCAGTGAACGGAAGTGTTCTTGGCCTTGATCGTGATGCCCTTTTCGCGTTCGAGATCCATGGAATCCATGGCGCGCTCGGCGATCTGCTGGTTCTCGCGGAAGTTGCCGCTGGCGCGCAGGAGCGTATCTACCAGGGTGGTTTTGCCATGGTCAACGTGGGCGATGATGGCGAGGTTGCGGATGTTTAGCGGGGACATGATGGATCGGGTTACGGATGACTGGACGGCGCGGAGGGGCGGTCATGATACGGAGGAATTCACCATAAGCAAGTGAAGTGAGTGTCACAGCGGATTTGCCGTGTGACCCGTCATGCCATCTTCAGCGCAATTAATTCCCGCCAGGAGTGATGATTGCCTCCTTGACCCTCATCAACTGCGCGCCAGCCGGGATTACCATCGGCCGGATCCAGAGCCGGTAGAGCCCGGGCTTGGTGAAGGTGACGGTGCCGATGGAAACGGTTTTGAAGTTTGTCATGCTGCCGGTGTTTTCGACGGGCTTGATGAAGCTCTCTCTGCCGAAAGCAAGCAGGTAGCGACCGGGAACGGGAGAGTTCGCTGAACAAACCAGCTGCACCTGGCAGGCGCCGGGCTTGTCGATTTTCACGAGCCAGCTGACGTTGTCATCGGGTCCCAGCCAGTTCGTGATGACTCCATCGCTGACCGACAGCGGGCCGGGCGCAAGGATGGCCTGGTCGGCGGGAAGCGTGGTGGCGCCGTCGCCGATGGTCACGACTTTGGAGAGCGCGTGGGTGATGGCTTTCACGGCAGCGGCGGCATCTGTTTTGCGGCGCGGGTCTTTGGCGATAGCGTCATCGAAAAATGTGATGACGGCGGGATCAGCCACCTTGGCCAGTGCCGTGACTGCCTGGTTCTGGGTGCGCTTGTCTCCGGTGGCATTGTATGCAGTGACAAGCGTCTGGGCGATCTCGCCCTGCGGCACTTCTCCCGAAAGCGGAGCGAGGCTGCCGAGGCTGGCGATGGCGTTCAGCCGGGTGAAGCTGTCCTTCTCGCTGGTGAGCATTTCCATGAGCGCGGCGACTGGCTCGGCGGTGCGCCACTCTCCAAGCGCCAGAGCGGCAGCGTAACGGAGTTTGGCGTTCGGGCTTTGGAGTGATTTGAGGATGTCTGGCAGGGCGTTCTTGTTTCCGATCCGGCAGAGCGCCCGGAGCAGCATGGCTTGTTCATCGTCGCTACTGGAATTGGCGCGCAAAGCATTAAGAATGTCAGCCCCGCTTGTCGTGGGGTTGTCCTCGCTTCGGGCGGTGTTCACGAGGGCTGATTCGATGGCGCGAAGTTCGTCGGTTGACGCGCCTTTGGCCTTATCTAGAAAAGCAGGGTGATTGGAGGCGGAACCGAGCTGGGCGAGTGCGGACCAGATGGCGAGGCGGGCTTCCGGTTCCGTAGTGTGCGCGAGTTGGCCCAGCAATGGATTGACTCCTTCTTTGATCTCACGTTGGGCGATGGCGAGAGCGAGGTTTTTTTTACCCCATGCGGTTTTAATTCCGGCAAGGCGTCCGGCAATCAGGCTGTTACTGTCCTCCACGTCCTGCAATTTACCAAGGAGCTTTCCGGCGTCATCACTGAGGGGTTGGAGTTCGATAAAATCCAGCAGCATGCGAACATCGGTCACGGAGCCTGCGGGGTTCTCCATCTTAGTGAGAGCATCAAAGCGCGAGGCGCGGCGCGATGATCCGATGGCCTGGATGGCAAAAATGACGGCGACAATGCTGATGAGCGCGGCAGGCAGTCCGAACACAGCCCATTTTGGCCACGGCTTTTTGTGGCGCAGGTGACTGGGGGCCATCGCCGAGGCGATGTTGACAGGACGGATGATCGGCTTGGGTGCTGGACGATGCCCGACCAGTCCGGTGGTGACGCCCGGACGGTGAATGCCGGGGCGAGCGGGTCGCGGAGCGGAGGGGTGTGCGATGGGACTGGTCTGCGTGCCGACTTCGACTCCGGGCTGGGCGTAACCAGCGTCTTCCAGATGGATTGCCTCGACGGTTGGAAAGTTGCCAGACTGAAAAACGTCGTAAGCCTGCGCAGTGCCAGCAGGGCGGTGGTCTGGCAGACGGTTCATGAGCCACTCGACCCATTGACAAATGAAAGGGGGTAAATCCGGCCGCACCTGCGACAGTGGTATGAAGCTGTGATACAGGTGACTGGCCATCACTTCATGGCCGGTTTCCCCTTGGAAGGGGTAATGCTGGGTCAGCGCGTAATAATAGACACAGCCCAGCGAGTAGAGGTCCGTGCGCGAATCCAAGGGAGCGCGTTCGAACTGCTCGGGTGCCATGAAGAAAATACTTCCCATGATGGCACCATCCTCGTCCATCTCTTGGACGGTCGGCTGGCTGGAGATTTTCGCGAGGCCGAAGTCGAGGATCTTGATCTGGAACTTGCCGCTGGGCAACCAGATGACCATGAAATTCTGCGGCTTGATGTCGAGATGAATCATCTCGTGGGAGTGAGCGGCGACCAGGCCCTCGAGCGACTGTGTGACCAGTTCGCGGAAATCGTTCTCCGATAGCGCGCCGCGCTCAATGATATTCTCGAGCGTCTCCCCTTTGAGCAGCTCCATGACGATGTAAGCGCCTTCTTCGTCGCGTCCGACATCAAAAATCGTGACGATGTGCGGATGCTGGAGCGTGGAGAGGTTTCGTGCCTCGTCCATCAACTGCTCGGCCTGCTGTTCTGCCTGCTCGGGTGTCTCTGCGAGCACGCGTTTGAGAGCGACTTCACGCCGCAGGTTGCGGTCGTAAGCTTTGAAGACGGATCCCAGCCCGCCGTCGGCAATCTTACCGAGGACTTCGTAGCGGTTCTGGCTCATGCGTGTCCGCCGGTTGAAATGGACTTGGCGGGCGTCCCTGGGATTTACCAGATGCGGTCGATGAAGCGCTCGAAGGGTCCCTTGAGCGCGTCGGGCTTGAAAGTGGTTTTGTGTTTCCCGCTCGATGTCGTGGAGGTGGTGACCAACGGCCCGGATTGCTCGACGATTTTCACTTTCTTAATTTCAATGCGCACCACAGGGCAGTCGTTGGAGTCGGTGACACTGCGGGAGATTTTCTTCAAAGATGGCATGCCGGTAACGACCTCACCGAAGACGGTGTATTTGCCGTCGAGCGCGCTCATGTTGCCCAGGACGAAGTAAAACTGTGAGCCGTCGGATTTGCGATCTGGATTCACGTTGTCGCCGCGGCGAGCCATGGCCACCGCGCCAACGATGTGGGGGCGCTTGAACTCGCCAGGGATAGTGCGCTCCTGCGTAAGACCCCAGGTTTCGCGTGCTTTGTCATCGCGGCTGGCGGAATCGCCTGTTTGCACGAGGTAGTCTTTCACCGCCCGGTGTACGGCCAGTCCGTTGTAGTATCCGCTTTCAACATTCGCGCGGAAGTTCTCCACGGTCCCCGGTGCATCCTTGGGGAACAACTCAAATAAGATCTCGCCAGATTCCCGGCCGATTTTCACTTCCATCGCGGCCAGCAGGTGGGGCTTTTTCTCCTTGATGGCATCGGTGCCGGCCCCGTCGTTAGGAGTGGCATTTTTCTTTGCAGGTGTATCAGCTTTGGTGGCGGGCTTGGCCTTTTTATCACCAGTCATTGTCTGTTGGGCAATTAGGTTGGCACTGCTGCCCAGTATGGCGGATATCAAGAGGGAAGGAAGGAGCTTCATGATCGGGAAGGTTGGTCGTGTAATGGAGAGGTGAACGTATTGCCGGTGAGCTCAGTTCTTGAGTTTTTGTATCTGGGCAGGTGTGGCCGCCGGCGGCGACTCGAAAACGGGGGGCACGGCGGTCTGAGTCTGCGGGAGCGGAACTGGCTCAGGTATGATGGTCTGGGGTGCTGCTGAATGTGGTGTCGGGACCGACACGTTACTCCCGCCGGAGGGGATCGACTGGCGGGAGCGGCCCGTGTGCGGCTGCACGCCCCACTGTTTTTCCATTTCTGTCATCTGGTCCACGGTGGGGTTTTTTACCTGGGTCCCGCCACTGCTGCTGCCAATGAGGTGGCAGGAAGCGAGTGTGAACGCGCTGAGAAATGCGATGCAGAATGAGGATAAATTTAACTTCATTACCAGGAGATTTCGACTTTGTAGAGGATACTAGACCGGCCTTCTGGCGCAAGCAAAAGAGAAAGCTCCTGCTCCAGACCCTGCCGCACATACGCAAGCCCAATCACTTGGTCAAGCACCGGATGCAGGCACATGCTCGTGACCATGCCGACTTCCTTTAATCCGTCTGCAGATTGGGCCCACAATCGCCAAGATGGTCCCGGGGTCCCTGTTGACTGTGTTTTAAATGCAGGATCATGAACCTGAAACTTCACAAGCATCCTCGGCATCCGTCCCGTGGCCTTGATGCGGGAGAGCACCTCCTGCCCGATGTAGCAGCCTTTCGAGAAATCCATTGCCCGCGTTTCCAGTCCGGCTTCCTGCGGGAAGCTGCCGGCATTTAACTCCTGTGGCCAGCGCGGAATGCCGCAGCAGATGCGCCAGATATCGATATCCTCGGGAGTCAGTTGAAGAAAGTGGAAATCCGGCAGTGGCTCCGCCTCACCCAGCCAGAGGTCGCATCCCGCCACGCCGAAGCGGTTGTTCCGCACCATGCGGCCTTTTCCAGTTGGGAACGATGAGGCCATCTGTGCCAGCTTGTCAGCTGCAGCCCCAAATGCATGGAGCAGCTTCCACTCTCCGGTGACATCCGTGATGAGCACGTCATCGGAAACGATATACTTTTCCAGTCTTGCTGAGAGCGACTCGCGCAACATGGGTTCCGCATCCAACATGAGTGCCTCACCCGGTGCTGCGTGAATAAACAGGTCACCCTCGATGCGCCCCTTCGCGTTCGTGACGCAAGTATAGAGCGCCTCTTTTGTTGTCGCCCTGCGCACGTCATTTGTCACCTGTCCATTTAGATAGCGGACACGGTCTACACCCGTCAGCAGCCACTTGGCGCGAGAAGACAGGTCCACCGCAGCTCCGCAACGCTCAATTTGTTGGAACAAATCCGGGGTCATTGCGCCACGGCGGGCTGCTCCAGAGCCGCGTCAAATGCCGATGATCGAAGCGTGCTGCAGGCCGGATTCCTGCCAATTCTGATGCGGATCTTGCTCTCGGCCACTGGCGTCTGCACGATGGTATGATTCTCATAGACTACTGAATAGTCCCGATCCCCGTTGCCCATGAACGCGGATTTATCCATCAACTTGGTCGCGGCGTCGAGCACTGGCGTCGCCAGTTCCGCCGCCTTGGCGAGTTCCTGCGCATAGCGCAGGTCCTTGAGCATGTTTTTCAACGAGAAGTGCGGTTCGTAGCTCGAGGCCATCATGGCTGGCAGTTTCATCGTGATGAGCGGCGAGCAATTGGCATTTTCCTCGAAGGCTTCCAGCAGTCGCGCGGGCTCCACGCCGTGCTCCCGCGAGATAGCCAAGGCCTCCGCCAGCGCGCTGATGACTGCGCCACTTACCAAGTTGGTGGCGATCTTTAGAATCGTGGCGTCGCCCACCTTCGGGCCAAAGCGCAGGATTTTCTTGGAGCTGGCCTCCAGCACCGGCGTGACCTTTTCCAACTCGCTTTCCGCCCCGCTAATGTAGTAGGTAAGCTCGCCTTTTTCAGCGGCCATCTTGCTTCCCGTGAAGGGCGCATCCAGAAATCCCGCACCCATCTCCATGGCCAGCGCCGCTGCTTTTTTCACGGACTCGGCGCTGACGGTGGAATGACAGCACACGACATGATGTTTCTTCAGGGCCGGTTTGATATCTTCCATCACTTGCATCAGCGCTTCCGCATCGCGCACGAAAATCAGGATGACCTGGGTCAGCCCGGCAATCTCGTGCGGTGAGGACACAAAGCCAGGCACGGGTCGCGCCGTGCGATTCCAGACGAAAACATTGAAATTCTTGCGGCGGAGGTTTGCCGCCACCCGGGTTCCGATGATCCCGAGACCGATGACGCCCACATCTTTAATTTTTCCTCCAAACATGGCGCAACAAAGCACGGAATCGGAAAACGGAAAACGGAAAACGTCCTACGGCTCGATTGCGCTGATTTGTGAATTGATACTCTCAATCTTCGCATTAGCTCGCAACTCTTCGATCAGCCTCTTTATGTTGGCTTCGCGCCACTCGCGGTCGAGCATTGCAATGATCTCGATTTTCATCTCGTCAAATGTCGCCGCCCGCTGCGGCTGCTTTACTTTTACCATCAGAATGTGCCAGCCGAGATGCGACTCCAGTGGCGCGCTTGTTTCACCGACAGGCAGCGAGAAAACTTTCTCTGCGAACTCCCGTGGAACACGATCGCGGGTGAACCAGCCGAGATCACCAGCGCGCAATTTCGCGGAATCGTCGTCTGAGTTTCTCGTGGCAAGATCTTCAAATGTAGCTTCTCCAGAGGTGAGCTTGCGATGAAGTTCGCGAATCTCCACTTCGCGGTCCAGCTTGTCCTGGTCATGCCGCGTTAGAAAAATGTGACTCGCGCGGACACGCTCCGGGATGGTGAGTTCCTTCGTGTGGGCATCGAACCACGCGCGAGCATCGGCCTCGGTGACTTTGCCGGGCTGCTGCGAGAGCCAGCTCTCGATGGCATGGAGATGAGTCACCTCATCATTGATGCGGCTGCGCAATGCGCGTTCATCAAGCCCCTGCAATATCATCCGCTCCTTCCATTCATCTGGCGGCTGAAACTGGTTGTGGAAATGCTGGAACTCCTCTTCACTCTCGCGCCGGACTGATGACGGACTGTCCGGATGCTGCGCGGCGAAGTCTGTGATGAGACGCTTGTTGATCAGGTTTTCCAGTGCCGTCTCATGTCTGGCTTTTTGTTCGTCAGCGTTTAGTTCGTTCCAAACTTCACCACTGCGCCAAAGCAGATTGCGCAGTTCCACTGCAGTTTCGGTTTGTGTGACAAACGCGCCATTGACCTTTGTAATGGCGTTTTTGCTCTTCCGATCGCATCCCGCAAGCAGTGCCGCGAGCGCACAGGCAGCGACGATGGTTCTGTTCATGGCGTTACCGGATATGGAACTTCGACGTCTGCAGTTTCCCTTTGACCATACCGATGCGGTTCCAGGCGCTTTGGTCGTTCATCGGCACCCAGCGGCGTTCTTCCTTGCGGTAGTGCCAGTCTTTGTCGTTCTGATAAAGGAAGGCCGCGCTCTTGCCTTCGACGATGTTCAGGATTTCGTGATCGTGGTAGTTCACCTCATCGTAGTCGGTGATGGCCTGCTGGCCCATCTCTGAATAAAGTTCGTTCAAGTCGATCAGCAAGTCATTGAGTACCGGATCGAGTCCTCCGACCTGCAGGCCGATGCGCTTCGCCTCCCGCAACATGATGGGGTAGCCATGGCTGGGGTATGCTGAGTTCAGGTGCTTGCTGATGCGCTGGCGCTCCTTGGTATTGGTCACGTGATAGGAGAGAATTTCCTCGCAGATTTTGATGGAGAGCGAACTGGCACGGTCGATGGCACCGAAGACGAGTGGATGCACCTGATGGTAGAGGCTGGGGTAGGGATTCGCTTCACCGCTGCCGCTGGATTCCTTCCAGAGACGGAGCACGCGGTTGAGTTCGTCCTGACTGACGGAGACGGCGCTGTTGTTCCGGTCCACGGGTGACAAGGCATGAGTGAGAGAGGTGTCCACCGCCGTGAGATAGGCCAGCGGCCCCATTTTGATCTCGTCGGCGCCGAGAGCCATCATCGTCGCCGCGCTGGCGCACTCCAGCGGAACCAGCGCAGTGATTTTGTCCGCGTGCTGCCGGAGCAAGTTTACGATGCGGAGCGCGGCCTGGCCGTTGCCGCCGTTGGATTTGATGAAAAGATAAAGCTGCTTCTGATGACCGAGATCCTTCAAGACCTCGAAGAAAGCCGCCACGTCGTTGTGGCAGACGCTGCCGTTGCCCGACGACCAGTAGGTGATGAACGCCCCGTCGAGCTTTTTTTCGATCTGCGCGATGATCTTCTGGGTCTGGGGAAAAAGGATCGGCGGTTTGGTGATTCTGACAGTGGGCTTCTTGGTCATGCCCGATGATGGCGGTGAAGGAGGATGCGGTCAACAAGGGCGGAGCCTCTGCACGTGGAGCGCGAACAAATTTCTGGTTGAGATTGATTTTAAATAGAAATTCGATCACCCGTGCGTAAAGATAACTTCCAATAAATCCGTATGCCATCCAACTCCTCCACGACATTCACCGCACTCGCACTCGCACTGGTAGCACTCGCTCCCGGTTCATTGTGCGCCGAAGTAAAACCGAACCCGCTCTTCACGGATGGCGCGGTCCTTCAGCGCGGCCAAGCCGTTCCGGTCTGGGGCACCGCGCGCGACGGCGAAAAAATAACTGTCGAATTCAACACCCAGAAAGTCAGCACCACCGCCGCCAATGGCGTTTGGAGCGTGAATCTCAAACCGCTGACTGCTGGCGGGCCGTTCACCATGAAGATTACCGGCGACAACACAGTAACCGTGAACAACCTGCTCATCGGTGAAGTCTGGGTGTGCTCGGGACAGTCGAACATGCAGTGGGCCTTCTCCAAGGCTCACAACGCCAAGGAAGAAGGCCCAAAGGCGGCATACCCGAAGATCCGGATGTTCACCGTGCCCAGGAAAATATCGGTCAAGCCTCTGACGGAAGCTGCGGGAAAATGGGTTGAGTGTGCGCCGGGAACCGTCGGAGGGTTTTCCGCAGTCGGCTACTTTTTCGCCCGGGATCTCTTCCTTAAACAAAATATTCCAGTCGGGATGATCCACACTTCGTGGGGTGGCACCCCGGCGCAGGCATGGACCAGCCTTGAGGGCTTTGGTTCCGCTCCCGAGTTGAAGGGCTATGCCGATACCGCAAATGCCACCCTGGCCAGCTACACGGCTTTAGCTGCCGCCTATCCAACGAAACTGGCTGAATTCCAAGCGGCAAAACATGCTTGGGATGAAACAGTCGGCAAGGCTTTCAATGAAGCGACAAAAGCTTGGAGTGTGGCCAGGGCCGCCGCCAAGGCCGCCGGTCAGCCGCTGCCTTTGAAGCCCGCGCCAACAAGCCCGGCTCCGCAGGCACCCGCCATCTCGGAAGGTACATCAGGCAGCCCGACGACTCTCTTCAACGGCATGGTCGCGCCGATCATTCCCTATGCCATCAAGGGAACCATTTGGTATCAGGGTGAATCGAATGCTCACCAGGCAAAGCGGTATCGCACGCTTTTCCCGGCGATGATCGCTGACTGGCGGGCAAAATGGAAGCAAGGCGACTTTCCATTTTTATTCGTCCAGATCGCACCCTTCAGCGGTCAGCCGCCGGAAATTCGTGAGGCGCAGTTACTCACGCTTTCCAAGTCGAAGAACACCGCCATGACCGTGACCACTGACGTGGGCAATGCCGGCGACATCCACCCGAACCAGAAGGAGCCGGTCGGTCAGCGACTCGCGCTCGCCGCGCGGGCTCTGGCCTATGATGAGAAGATTGAATACTCCGGCCCGCTCTACGCTTCGATGGCAGCGCAGGGAAACAAGATCACCATCAGCTTCACTCACACCGGCGGCGGACTCGTCGCCAAGGATGGCGAGCTGAAAGGCTTCACCATCGCCGCTGCGAATGGGAAATTCGTCCCCGCAAAGGCGGAGATCAAGGGCAGCACGGTCGTCGTCACCGGCGAAGGCGTGACCGAGCCGAAAGCTGTCCGCTACGGCTGGGCGAATGTCCCGGATGTGAACCTGTATAACAAGGAAGGCATCCCCGCGTCGCCATTCCGTTCGGATGTGGATTGAGAAAAAATCTGAAATTCAGGGATATGGGTTCAGTGGGCACATCATGACAAACTCGCGTGCTCTTGCCCTGATAGATTCGATTTTATCCAACGGCCTGAGCAAGCGACAGTCACCTTGCTCTATTCGCATCCGAATCCATTTCTATAGCGGAAAACTCAACATGTTTCCAGCCTGAAGCCAATCACACGGATATTCCCACAGGGGCTCAAACCAAAATGAATGACTTAGCCGTTTCTTCAGCAATGCACGCAGACTTTGTTTGATGGAAATTTTGGCGCGTTCCAGGGCAAAAAGCAGCCGGCCATTCCAAGTATTCGGATAGATTGTCCAACCACGCACTGGCGTGATTTCCGTTCGCCAGCCATCCGCCCAGGGGCATCGGGTGATGAAACTAACGCGGCGCAAAGTGGGATCGGTGCAGGCGCGCTGGAGCGCTTCCGCCATGATCAATCGACCTGGGCCCAGTTCGCCCAATTCCTCGAGGTAGGCGATCTTTTGCAGGTGGAGAGCGCCTCCGGTTCGGAACCAGAAAATGGTGGCGATGGGACTTGGACCCAGCCAAAGCAGATCGATCTCGCAACGCCCCTGGGAGCCCAGGCTTGCGCATAGCGAGGAGTAGAAGGCCACCAGTTCGGGCTTGCAGGCCACGGCACCGCCCTGGACACCTTTCCAGCCCGAGGCCTCGATGCTTAGAAAATGCGACATGGCAGCAGTCAGCTGGTCAGGTCGGGAAATGCTTTCGTATCGCAAGGGGCCGAGTTTCGAGGCGCGCTTCAGGCCTCGCACCAGATTGCTGCGATGGTTGGCACTGGCTCCCTTGAGGAGATCAGCATAACTGCGGTCACAAGACAGCCAAGCCGAACCGTCCAAGATGCGTTGTAACGCCAGGGGTTCTGGATACCGGTCAAGCCACCTTTCCAGTACCGCATGGGAAGGAAGCGCCGGTAATCGTAATGACAGATTTCCCAGGCCTGCAGGACTGCGCATCCAAGTCCAGAGTTTCGGCCACACTTCGTCATCCAGACCGGGTGCCAGTGCATCGGCCAGCGTCATGTGATCGTGGTGAAGCAGGTGCAGTTCCGAGCCTCTGCGCTCAAGAGGAATGACCAGTCTTAAATTCTGCTCCCGCCACCCAGTGATGAAAAGGAGCGCCCCGGTCTGCGGGGCTAGGTGCTCCAGATAGGCGCGCGCCCAAGCGGGGCATTGATAAAAGTTCACCTGGGGATCCGAGTCCACCAAAGACTGCCATGGTCTCTCAAGTGCCTCCAACCCCTCTGCGCCCCACTCGCACTGGAATGTCCATCCGGAGTTGACCCCGGGTGAACGCTGTCGGACCGTTACCGACTTACCCGGCGCATGGGCACTGATAGCATATTGGTTCATTTTTTGCGTAATTGCGGGATAAATCTAGCAAATTGACTCAATATCAGAATACTATTGAATATGATATATTGCAATTAAATCTAATGAGATTAAATGGGAAACGGAGTCAGTGCGGTATGGCGCTGAAATTAGACATCCTTTGGATTTATTTAGTCTATGCAGGTAGCCTCATCTCTTCGTAGCCGCATCTCGTAAGAGTGCGGGAAGAAGCCACGGCAGCCAGTGAAGTCTGCCAATTTCCCGCGTTTTCGCTTCGCGGCTGCGGGGAGAGCTTCCCTATTTCCCGCGTTCTTACGAACGCGGCTCCGAAATTATTTAAACCACACTAGCCGCCTGTTGAAAAAGTAACTCGGCCATCCTGGCTGAGTGTGCAACAGGGTTCGCTTCGCGGCTGCGCACCAGCCTGTTGTTTCTCCTACGCATCAGACCAGAGGCCTGATCGACACACAGGCTGGAAGCCCGTGTTACCCCGTTTTTCAACAGGCTGTTAGCCTGGAAAACGCAATGGGCGGGTTTTAGACAGGATTAACAAGATTAATAGGATGGGTTTACGAAGAAACTCATCTTCATCCGCTGGGTGAGTGCGCGCTCTAATCGCAAGTGCCTTCCTCTGAATCCTGTTGGTCAGGCAAATCCTGTCCAATTTCTGTTTTTAGGCTGATCCGTTTCCAACGCCCAGCGAACCTGTGTTTTTACTTTTTTCAGCCCATCAATCCTTCATCCCTGCGGGACGCCTGTGAAAGAATTTCGATCACCCGTGCCTACTAATGTATATCCACTATGGGCGCGCTGATTAATCGCAAGTAGAAGCGACGCCTCCATCGCTTCTACTCTTTGTTCAGGGTTTCCCTAATCCATAAGTTCTCATGATTAGCACCTCCATCAGCTTCGATAAACCCGGCAAGCAGCAGGGTTTTTTCCAAGTTCCTTGCTCTCACAACCTTGGCGTTTGGGCGAATGTGATGGTCCCCACCACGATTGTCGCAACTTGCCTGGTGCTTTTGCTGCAGCCTGCCCTCGTGGCGGGAACGGTGGACTACACCAAGGAGATCAAGCCGATCCTCGCCGCGCAGTGCTATACCTGCCACGGCGCGCTCAAACAAAAGAAGGGCCTGCGCCTCGACACCGCCGAGTTCATCCGCAAGGGCGGCAAGAACGGCCCGGCTGTCGTCGCTGGCAAGCCGGACGAAAGCCTTCTCATCGAGCGCGTGATCACGACCGATCTCGACGAACGCATGCCGCCCGAACACGAAGGTGAGCCGTTCACGGCGGTGCAAGTCACGCTGCTGCGCGAGTGGATCGCCGCAGGTGCTCTCGCCCCGGCGGATGAAAAGGCCGAGCCCGATCCGAAGGAACACTGGGCCTTTCGCCCGCGAGTGCGTCCCCCGGGACCGGTGGTGGCCAACACGAAATGGGTGCGCAATCCCATCGATTCTTTCCTGGCGAAGCAGCATGAGGAGCGCGGCCTCACGCCGCAGCCCGAAGCTTCACGCGCGGTGCTGTTGCGCCGGCTTTACCTCGACCTCATCGGCCTTCCGCCGACTCCAGATGAAATCACTGCGTTTGAAAACGACACCGCGCAGGATTGGTATGAGCGCGTCGTGAATCGCTTGCTCGATGACAAGCGCCACGGCGAGCGCTGGGCACGGCACTGGATGGACATCTGGCGCTACAGCGACTGGTGGGGACTCGACGCACAGCACCTCTACAGCCAGAAACACATGTGGCACTGGCGCGACTGGATGGTGGAATCCCTCAACGCCGACGCGCGCTACGACGAGATGATCCGCCTGATGCTCGCCGCGGATGAGTTGCATCCCGCCGACCTTCAGAAACTCCGTGCCACCGGCTTCCTGGCGCGGAACTGGGCCCTCTTCAATCGCAACTCCTGGCTGGATGAAACGGTCGAGCATGTGAGCAAGGCATTCCTCGGGCTGACGATGAACTGCGCCAAATGCCACGACCACAAATACGACCCCATCGCGCAGGCCGATTACTACCGGATGCGCGCGTTCTTCGAGCCGTATCATGTGCGGCTGGATATGGTGCCCGGTGAAGGGGACCTCGTGCGCGACGGCATTCCCCGCGCCTTCGATGGGCTGCTCGACACGCCCACTTATCGCTTCGTGCGCGGCGAGGAGGGCAAGCCGGACAAGTCGAAGGTCATCGCGCCCGGAGTGCCTGCAATTCTGGCGTTCAAGGACGTGACGATTCAGCCCGTCGCGCTTCCGGCGGAGGCGTGGCAACCGGAGCGTCGGGCGTGGGTGCTCGACGCGCACCTGTCCGCGGCGCGGAAAAATGTGGAGTCCGCCGCTCCGGAAATCTCCAAGGCGCAGGTGAAGCTGGCGGCGGCGGAGAAGCGGCACGCCGAGTTGCTCCCGAGCAATCCGGTGACGCCCACGACTCCTCCGCTTCCGAAGCCCGCCATCGAGCAAGCGCCCGCTCCATCGGCGATTGCGAAGACGCCAACTTCCCCGGAGGCGGCGAAGACTGAGGTGGACGAGGCAAAGGCGGAACTCAACATCGCCGAACTGGCCCTGGCATCGGCGAAAGAGGAATTGGCGAGCGCTGAAAGACGCGCCGACGCCATGCGTGCTTCGTGGGCCAAGGCCGAATCCGAGCCAGAGAAGGTAGCGGCAGCTGTCCAAGCCGAGCGCAAGGGTGCCGTCGCCAAAGCCCGCCACGCCCTGGCCCGGTCGGAACTTCGCCTTGCCCAAGCGCCCGCAGAGCAGAAGCCCGCTATCGAGAAACAACGCAAGACCGACCGCGAGTCGCTGGGAAAAGCCGCCAGCGTCGTGGCGGCACCCATCGCCGCCACCGACAAGTTCACTCCGCTTTACGGCGCGCAATGGACACCAACGCGTTTCCTCAACTCGCTCCAGGACGACCCCACCGTCGAGTTCGGGCCGAAAAGCAGTGGCCGTCGAACCGCACTGGCGGATTGGATTACCGACGCGCGCAATCCGCTCACCGCGCGCGTCGCCGTCAATCACCTCTGGGCTCGGCACATGGGCGCGTCGCTGGTGCCGAACGTGTTTGAGTTTGGACTCAAGAGCGCTCCGCTCACGCATCCCGAGTTGCTCG
This sequence comes from Verrucomicrobiota bacterium, assembly GCA_009885695.1. Classification (GTDB taxonomy): domain Bacteria; phylum Verrucomicrobiota; class Verrucomicrobiia; order Verrucomicrobiales; family Verrucomicrobiaceae; genus VFKE01. The sequence continues at coordinate 31,440 of VFKE01000071.1, forward strand.
ACTGGCTGGCGTCCGAGTTGGTGGAGCACGGCTGGAGCATGAAACATCTGCACCGGCTCATCGTCACCTCGGCGGCCTATCGCATGAGTTCGTCGGTGGCGGGCGGTGAACCCAACGTGGCGAAGGACCCCGACAACCTGCGCTGGTGGCGGCGCTCGCCCATCCGCATCGAGGCGGAGGTGGTGCGGGATTTCATCCTCGCGCTCGCTGGCGAACTCGACCCGGTGATGGGCGGACCTTCGGTGCCGACGGCCAGCCAGGCGGACTCGAAGCGCCGCAGCCTCTACTTCTTCCACTCGGACAATGAGCGGAACCTGTTCCTCACCACGTTCGATGGAGCCAGCGTGAAGGAGTGTTACCGGCGCGAGCAGAGCATCGTCCCGCAACAGGCGCTCGCGCTTTCAAACAGCCGCCTGGTGCATGATGGTACCTGCCTCATCGCCAAGCGTCTCGCCGCGAATGTTCCGCCGGGCGATGACCCCGCGTTCGTCCGGCAGGCGTTTCGCCATGTGCTCGGCGTCCTGCCGCGCGAGGCGGAACTCGCGGCCTGCGTCAAGACCATGGAAGCCTGGGGCAAGCTCCCCGACAGCACTCCCGTGCAGGCCCGCGCTTATCTCGTCTGGGCGCTGCTCAACCACAACGACTTCGTCACGCTGCGTTAACCCATTTCCACCGATGAAAACTGAATTCAATCCACTTCAGCACGCGCTCTCGCGACGCACCTTCCTCGCCGACATGGGCATGGGTTTCACGGGGCTCGCACTCGGAGCCATGCTCCAGCGCGATGGCTTCGCCAGCACCGCCTGGGCGCCGCCGACGGGCCAGCCGCATTTTCCGCCGAAGGCGAAGAACGTCATCTGGCTCTTCATGAACGGCGGCGTCAGCCACATGGAAAGCTTCGACCCCAAGCCCATGATTACGAAGTATGGCGGCAAGACGATTGCCGAAACGCCGTTCGCGGACACGCAGGACCCGAAGAAGCTCGCGCTCGAACGCCTGGTGGTGCCGGACGTCAACGGCAACCAGCGCAACACGCTCTATCCCATGCAAGTCGGTTTCAAGAAACACGGCCAGAGCGGCATCGAAGTGAGCGATTGGTTCCCGCACATCGCGCGCAACGTGGACCGGCTGGCTGTCGTGCGCTCGATGTGGACCACCGATAGCAATCACGGCGCGCAGACCCAGTTCCACTCGGGCAGGCATCAGAACGACGGCCAATTCCCGACGCTCGGCGCGTGGGTGCATTACGGTCTCGGCAGCCTGAACGACAACCTGCCGCAGTTCATCTCCATCGGCACCCGTCCCAACTGGAACAAGCGCGATGGCCACTATCTCGGCCCCGCGCACGACTCCGTGCCGCTGCGCATCGACCCGGACAACCCGCTCGATTTCGGCAAACCCGAACCCCGCTTCGCCGGCGACGCGCAAAGCCTCGGCATGGACCTTGTTCAGCAACTCAATGCGCTGCGCGGCGTCGAATATCCGCAGGATCCCGCGATGGCCGCCCGGGTAGCCTCGTACGAGCTGGCCTTCCGCATGCAACGCTCGGTGCCCGAGGTGCTCGACTTCTCGAAGGAAACCGCACAGACGAAAGCCCTCTACGGCATCGACCGGCCGCACTGCCGCGACTTCGCCACACAACTCCTCGCTGCGCGGCGCCTCGTCGAGCGCGGCGTGCGCTTCATCCAGATTCAGCACGGCGGCGGTAGCAATGGCGCGTGGGACGCCCATGCTGGACTCAAAACCAACCACACCAACAACGCGCTCGCCGTGGACCAGCCCATCGGCGCGCTCCTGGAAGACCTGGAGCAGCGTGGCCTGCTCGACGAAACCCTCGTCATCTTCGCCTCCGAGTTCGGCCGCACGCCCGGCTCACAGGGCGGCGACGGTCGCGACCACCACATCTTCGGCTTCAGCGTCTGGATGGCGGGCGGTGGCCTGAAGCGCGGCGTGGTGCATGGCGCGACCGACGAGATCGGATTCCACGCCGTGGAGAACCGCCACTACGTCACCGACATCCACGCCACCATCCTCCACCAACTCGGCCTCAACTCCCGTCAACTCGAGATCCCCGGCCGCAAGCGTCTCGCTATCGACCATGGGAGCCCGATCACCGAGATTATCGCCTGAGACACGGGGCCCGAGAATGGGGTCTGTCAAGAATGGCGCTTAGTTAAAAACTGTTTTCGCCGCGAATTCAACGTAGAATCAAGTGTATGAAGACGGAAAGCCCTCTTAACTAAGTGCCATTCGGGTCTGTCAAGATTCTGGACACTTCAACCGACAAATGACCTTCGCCTACGCTTACGACTCTGCCCGGCCCGGTCGTGTCTGCGTATGCTTACACCTTGAACAATATCAGCCAGCGCACCAATGTAGCCACCCGTGGCCGCCGGCTGGGACCGGAACTGCGTCAACTTCGGCCAGGTCAGTCACGCCGATCAATACGACGACATCGGCAACCGGCAGGAAGTGATCAGATTAAAGCTGACAGCATGAACTTGGGAAAAAAGCAATTTTCGATCAGCCTCCGGGAATCATCTCTCACGGCTTTGGTGCTGGCCATGATCTTCTGTCATGTTGGTTCTCCCTTGAGGGCGCAGAGCCCGGGCAAGCGTTCGACGGCATTACCCCCCATTCAAACGGCGGCGAGCGATGAGAGGGGGCGTATCATTGTTAATGGTGAACCTTTTTTTCCCATTTTGCTTTATGGTGTTCCGGCTGATGCGGAGACGTTGAGACGGATTCACGAGCACGGCTTCAACATGGTGACGGTCGCAAGAACGGAGGATGCGGAGGCGGCCCGGGAGGCTGGAATGTATGGTGCGGCGCATGGAAAAAAGATCGACAAATTCGACAGCATACTTCTCGGCATGGGGATGGACAGTCCCGTGCTCAATCTGAAGGAGCCCCTGCTGGAGAATCTGAAGGTCGACCTTGAGAAAGTCAGGCAAAAAATCCCGAATCGCCCGGTCATGCATGCCATCGGATACTGGCTGGACGAGCCTGCCGGAGTCAGGGCCAATAAACTTCCTCCTTCGGATAAATATGAGGCGGTGGTTCAGGCCATTGATGTGGCCGCTCCTTATCTCTATCCGGTGCCTTATCAGCCCATCCGCAGCGTGGGCGAGGCTGTGGGGAGGGCTTCCGCCGCTTCCCAGGGGAAGAAGCCTCTTATTCCCATCCTTCAAATTTTCACATGGACCGCCAGTGATCGTTATCCGAGCGCTGCGGAACTGAAGTGCATGGTTTACCTCTCGATGATCCATGGGGCCCGTGGAATTGGCTTTTATTCCTTTCGCAATGTGACGGGCAAGAAGGGTACCACGTTTGATCAGGAGCAGCCCGGGGTCTGGAACTCACTGAAGGACGTGATTGCTGAACTGGCTCAAATCGGTCCCTTCATGCTTGACGCCACACCGGATGCTACGGTGACGCTGGCCGAGGGGGCGTCAGACGTGGAAATCAGCGCCGTGACTCGCGTCGGTTCACGCATGATCCTGCTCGCTAATCCCAATGAGAAAGCCAGGGAAGTGACTCTGCAATTCACAACCACCCAGGATGGCATACTCAAGCCGGTGGGTTCTGGATCCGGGTTCACCATTATAAGTGGTCGTGCCAGGGTTGTGCTCGAGGCCAATGCTGCAGTGGCATTCCAATACTAGGGCGGTTTAAATAATTTCGTAGCCGCGTTCGTGTTGCGCAGCCGCGAAGCGAAAACGCGGGGAATATGGAAGCTCTCCCCGCAGTCGCGAAGCGAA
>VFKE01000094.1 GCA_009885695.1 Verrucomicrobiota bacterium
AACAATTTGCTCCTAGAAATCAAACCGAACCGGTTGAGCAGTTTCCATGAAGGTCTCCACCATCGACGATTCCAATGACAGCGGACCGCGCTGAAGTTTGGCCCGGCTAAGTCCACCGCGTTACTTGCAAACAAATTCCAATCGTGCCGGAATTTCTCCATCGACCAGTCGTATTTTTTCGACCAGCTCTGCGCTTTGTCTTTTGTTCCCAGTCCTCCTTTCAATTGCCGGTGACGCTGGAAGAGCCGTTCGAATCCAATGTTCTTGTAATGCAGGTTGAGTATTTGATCGCGACCTGGCAGCCGTAAGTTTCCCTCGGGATCGGCGCCGTGCTGTTCACCCGTAAAGTTTGTTTTCCGGATCGCTTTTGGTTGAAAATACTCAATCTGCTCAAGCGCGCATAAGGACAGCCGATCGTGCGGGTCTGGCAAAGCGTCTCGCTCTCCCCTGGGAAGTCCTCCGATACCATCTGAAAACCCATCCCATGCAACAGGGTGACGCCTTTGGATCGATTGCGCTCCAAGTAATCTCTCATGGAAATTCCCGGCACATGGAGATGTTCGTCGATGGCGGTCATGACGATCCAGTCAGCCTCTTTGCGGCTCTCCTTCCATGAATTGTTCTGCATTTTCTGATGAGACGCCACAAACGACCCGGGATCCGTCCGCTCGAACTTTCGCAGTTCCATGCGCGGATGAGACTTGAGCGCCTCCAGCGTGCCGTCGGTGGATCCGTCATCATAGATGAAATACCGGTCAACCCACGGATCGTAATGTCGGAAGAAGAATCCGAGCATGTCCGCTTCGTTCCAGGAAATCGTATAAAGGTGTATTTTCATCTTTCCGACGATATGGGGGAATTCATCAATACCATTTGGGTCATGCCTTCATGTCGCATTTAAAGCCGCTTCCCATCCCCCGAATCAGCGCTCAGAACTGAGTTCTTTAACTTTACCCATCCCGGCTGTCTTCCTAAACACAGACCCCGGACGTCATCGAGAATTGGACCGGTAATTTGGCCATGCTTTTGCAGTCCCTTCAGGTTGCCGACAAAACGTCTCGCGCCTGATTCCAAGTCGATATGTTTCCGGTAGATCCAGTAATTAGCCTGCCTCCAGTTGGTGAATTTCAGATGAAAATTCCGCCCGTGCACACGATACTCCACTGTAGGTTCTTCGTAGTAGGCGAGGCGGTGCTGTCGCGTCAGCCGCAGCCAGAGGTCGTAATCTTCGTAAGGCAGTGATTCGTCATATCCGCCGATCTCTTTCAAGACTTGCCTGAATAACGCGACAGATGGCGCGGGAATAAAATTTTTTACCAGCAGGATGTCAAAAAGATCCTCCCCGGGCATGCTGGCGAGCGAGCAATGTCTCTCGATGAAGCGGGGCTCCGTGCGCCGTCCTCCAGCGTCAATCACATAGGCATCGCCATAGATTCCGGCAAATCCTTCCGGAAGCTCACTCATCATTCGACGGACCGTCGATATCCTTGCCGGGAGCAACCGGTCGTCACACGAAACTCCACAGAGACAGTCTCCCGTCGCCCGCTCGACAATTTCATTAAGAGTGGCCGCAAAGCCGATGTTTTTTTCGTGGGCGATAAACTCCACCGCGATGCCCTTTCGTCGCAGATCAACGTTGTTATGACCCAGCCAGTCTTCAATCCTCTTCCGGGAACCGTCGGTTGAAGCATCATCGACAATGATCCACTCGAACCCACCGCAGTCCTGCCGCGCCACGCTGTCTAAACACTCAACCACGAACTCCTCGTGGTTGTAGCATGTCGACCTCAATGTGATTGAATATCTCATCACTCAGAATTTGAACGTGCGTCTCCTTGGTCTTCCTCTATTGAGTGGGCACGGTGAGCACCGTCTATTGTCAGTCAGCTTGGCGGAGGATTGCTGAATTCAGTAAATAATGATTAAGGAGTCAGCGGGGTGCACTGGTGCGAATTTCGTTGGAGTTCACATTTCAGCACGCGGATCGACTGCGCATGGACTAGAAACTTGTCATAGTCGCGGATATAGTCATCAGCATCGTAAGGCTGCGAGGCAAAGGCGAGCAGCGTTGCGTCGGGTGAGTGCCTGTATTGCGTGGCCCACACATTTTCCGGGATATAAAGCCCAACATTGGGACGGGTGAGCCGGAATTCCTCGCGGTTTTCACCATCATCCACGACTACTGAGCAAGAACCGCTGACACACATCAAAAACTGCCGGCACTGCTTGTGGGCGAATTCACCGCGCACGTTGGTATTTGGAATGTTAAAAACAAGAAAGAACCTTTTGACCTCAAAGGGAATGTCTGATGGAAGGCTGCCCGCCGCCAGATTGCCCCGAGGATCGCTAACAAATGGAAAATGGACAAGGCAGACTTCTCCAACTTTTGAACGATGAACCGTCACTTCCGATGCTGGGACAGGCGCGGTAGCGGGCGGAACAGTCAAAATCCCGGCGCCCCCAAACCCAGTCACGCGAGCTGGGTTTCCGACCACGATGGCCCAGGGCGGAACATCCTTTGTGACGACGGCTCCTGCACCGACCATGGCGTTTTCTCCAATGGTAATTCCAGCACAGATTGTGGCGTTGGCACCGATTGAACATCCCTGGAGCAGCCTTGTGATGGCAAATTCCAACGGCTTGTGTTTGCTTCGGGGGAAATGATCATTGGTAAAGGTCGCGTTTGGTCCAATGAATACATCATCTTCGACGCGCAATCCATCCCACGGCTGGACACCGCACTTGATTGTTACCCGGGAACCAATCACCACATCATTCTCGATGAACACATGATCACAAATATTACAATCAGAACCAATCAATGCATTGGGAAGAATGTGAGCAAAGGCCCATACGCGGGTGCCTGGTCCAACCTGTGTGCTTTCACAAAGGCTCTGCGGATGGAAGATGGGTCGCATCGTGTTCATATCGAAAGTCGGCTCAGTTTTATCCTTGCCTAGATGACACCACCGCCAGCGAAACTTTTCATGACATCATCGACAATTCGCGCCGGATTCCCCAGCACCAGACAATTGTCCGGAACGTCACTGGTGACCACGGCTCCGGCACCCACGACCGAATTCTCGCCTATCCGTCTTTGCGGAAGGACAACCGCTCCGGCTCCGATCAAGGCGCCCTTTCCTATTTCCACGAGGCTGCCGACCACGGCTCCGGGACCGATTGAAACAAATTTGGCAAGGCGGGCATGATGACCGAGGCAGACTCCGCGATTGATGAACACAAACTCAGCCAGTTCACTGGCAGCTCCGAGACTGCATCCGACATTGATATACCCGCCCTCGCCGATGGTAAACGATCGTGGGACTCGCACGCTTGGGTCTACCAGAGTAAACGAAGACTCAAACCCGAGATCCCGGGCCGCGATAACCGCCTTCTGCCGGTTTGACGGAGTGAACAAAGGCACGATAAACGGATGGGTCTTCATCGCCTCCGTCAGGTTAATTGCATCCACCAATTTATCTTTATCGCATAGATATGAGCTTCCCGCTTGATTCCTGATTCCGGCAACCAGCGTCACACCTGCGCAAGCAAGGCTCTCTTCGACGTCAACAATGATTGGAGAACCCACCGCGAACAGCACCACTTCAATTTTAGGGCTCATTTTGCAGCAGTTTGGTTTATTGACTCACGAGAGCGCGGTCTCGGTGATGCCGACAGGAGTCCGACCGTAGCCCTTGGTGCCGCCGGGTTGCAGGCACATGCGGCTGCGGAATTCGGCCGGGGTCATGACGCGACGCTCCATGGTGGAGGCGAGGGTGTGCGCCCGGCTCACCAGCTCGAGATTGGTCGCCAGACGGGACCGGGCCTGGTCCAGGTGAAGGTTATCTTCGAGGCCGGTGCGGACACCACCGCCTGCGGCGAGGGCGAGAGCATGTGCCGGTGTCTGGGCGCGGCCGATTCCGCCGACCGCCCAGAGTGATGATGGAGGGAGCATCGACACCATGAGCCCAAGGCTGAGCGGGTCCGCCTGGGCTGAGGCTACGTTTCCGAGAATCAAATTAAAATAAAACGGAGGCTGGATCACGTCGCGCTCGGCCAGATACCTGGCATAGTTGACCATGCCTGTATCGAAGCATTCCAGTTCCGGCATCACGCCTCGGGATAACATTTCGCGCGCGAGGCGGGCCACCATATCGGGCTTGTTGATACTCGCTTCGCGACTAAAATTCAGGGACGAAAGCGTCAAGGATGCCATGTCGGGCTGATGATCACCAGTCAGTCTCAGCGGTGCGGACCTTTCTGCAAACTCCCTGCTGAGACGACCACTTAGCGAAACGCAGATCACGAGTTCGGGATGGCTGGCGCGGATGCGTCCGATGATGTCCTTGTAGACTTCGGTATCGTGAGTGGGAGATCCGTCCCCGGACCGGGCGTGAAGATGCACGACAGTGATCCCGACCGCCGCCGCCTCAGACACCTGGTGTGCGATTGTGGCGGGATCCATGGGAACATGCGGCGAGTCGGAATGCCGCGGCACCATGCCTGTGGGTGCGAAGTTCAGGACGAAAGGGGAAGACTCTGGCACGGAAAGCAGTAATTGAGGATTTTGTTGCGATGTATTAATACCCAAGTCCCCCTCGAGCGCAAGCCCGGCGCGGTCGCGACTGTCGTCAAGCCAGTGGCGTTTTCACTGAATCGGTCCGGTTCCGTTTTATATGCGAGTGGGTGTGCGCCGGTGCGCAGGGCATTCCACATTTGATGCTGCATTGGATTTAACTGGAAATTGATATTCGGGCTGATAAGTGTCCGCCCATATTCATGAAGCCAGTTCTAAAAGAACGCCACTCCCGAATTTGCAAGCACGACGCGACGATGAAAGTTCGATATGAAAGCTGGT
>VFKE01000107.1 GCA_009885695.1 Verrucomicrobiota bacterium
AGGTGGTGGCGGATGTCCCATACGCCTTCTGTTTTGAACCATTTCTTGGAGGGGCATGGATGCCCCTTCCACTTTTTGTTTTACTGAATCTTGCTTCCAAGTGGTATGAGGCGTGATCTGTCACCTACCGGGTGCGTGCTTGATAAGCACGCAAGTGCATGATTTTCAGGCTATGGACTATCAGCCATCAGCCATCGACTTTCCTTTATAGGTTAATGAGACCGCCCCCGCTTTACCATGCATGCTGACGCGACGTCCGGCTTGTCTTTCGATGGCACCCAGCCCATATCGTGCCACACTTCACCATGTCCGACACCATCGCCGCCATCAGTACCGCCTTGGGCGAGGCGGCGATCAGCGTGCTGCGCCTCTCCGGTCCGGAATCGGAAATTATCGCGGAACAAATTTTCCGCTCTGCGCGACTGCTGCGGCTCCTGCCATCGCGCACCGTGAACCATGGCCGCATCGTGGATGAGCAGGGCTGCACAGTTGATGAAGTGCTGCTCACAATATTCCGCGGGCCCGCGAGTTACACCGGCGAGGACGTGATCGAAATCAGCGCTCACGGCGGCATCCTTGTCACGCGACGCATCTACGAATTGCTGTTGTCCAACGGCGCCCGTGCGGCGGAGCCGGGCGAGTTCACCCAGCGCGCCTTCTTGAACGGCAAGATGGACCTCACGCAAGCCGAGGCAGTCATGGATCTGATTCACGCGCAATCGGAGCTCTCGCTGCAAGCTGCCTCGCAACAGTTGGAAGGCCGACTGGGATGCGAGGCGGACTCCATCCGGGAGGATCTGCTTCAGCTTGTCGCCCATGTGGAGGCTTACATCGACTTTCCAGACGAAGACATCGATCCCGATACCGGTGCCGCGATAAAACTGCGCATGGAATCCATCCACACCCGCCTGCGCACTCTGCTGGACACTGCAGAACACGGTCGCATCCTGCGCAGCGGCGCGCGCACCGTAATCTGCGGCGCGCCTAATGTCGGCAAATCATCGCTCCTCAACGCCCTCAGCGGTCATGATCGCGCCATCGTCAGCCCCCATGCGGGAACCACGCGCGATACCATCGAGGAAGTTCTGCACATTCACGGCCTGCCTTTTGTCCTGGTGGACACGGCCGGGCTGAGAAAACACACCAGCGATTACATCGAGTCCGAGGGCATCGAGCGCACCCGGCGCGAACTGGAGCGCGCCGATGTCATCATCGAGGTTGTCGATGGCAGCGTCTCTCAAGATGAGTCCCATCGCGTGCCGGTAACACCTGGGAAGCGAGGGCATCTGGTGGTCTTGAATAAAACGGATGCCGGTTTGCATTCGAGCTGGATTCCCAGCACAGGTTTGCCGCTTTCCTGCCAGACCGGCGCAGGCCTCGACCAACTCCGCACCGCCATGCGCGACGCCGTGTGGAATGGCGAAGGTTCCCCTGATTCACAGATGGTCGCCATCAATGCCCGGCATCAGCGCTGCTTTCAGCGCGCAGCGGAGGCCATGGAAGATGCGGAGGAAGCGTTCGAACACGACTGCACCCCGGAACTCATCGCCTTTGAATTGCGCGATGCCTTGCAGGCCGTGGGCGAAGTAACGGGCCGGGTTGATGCCGAGGAAGTGCTGGGTGCGATCTTTTCCCGGTTCTGCATCGGGAAGTGAATTGTAATTGGCCGCATTCTTCACTTTCATTTCCGTGGATTGTGTTCACTGTCGCGCTCTAGCAATCCCCCACCCTTGAGCACCCACGAGAAATGAGAAAAAAAGATTCCGCCTGGAACATTGAAGACTCTGCCGGAGTCTATGGCATCCGCGACTGGGGCAACGGCTACTTTGACATCTCCAACAAAGGTGAAGTCGTCGTGAATCTGCGCGATGGAAAAAAGACCAAGCCGGTTTCGCTGGCGGACATCGTGCGCGGGATGAGGGAGCGCGGCACGCAGCTTCCGGTGCTGATTCGATTCGGCGATCTTCTGCGCTGGCGCATCGAAGAACTGAACGAGGGCTTCGCCACCGCCATCAACGAGGCCAAATACCGCGGCGTTTATCGCGGCGTTTATCCCATCAAGGTCAACCAGCAGCAGGAAGTGATCGAAGAAGTCACACGCTATGGAAAGAAATATCACTACGGACTGGAAGCGGGCAGCAAGCCGGAACTGATCGCGGCCCTGGCCTACATGCAGGATCCGGAGGCTTACATCGTCTGCAACGGCTACAAGGACGAGGAGTTCATCGATCTCGCGCTCCACGCCCAACAGATGGGATTGAGGGTGATCCTGGTGCTGGAGATGCCCAGCGAACTCGATCTCATTCTGAAGCGCTCGAAGAAACTCGATGTCAAGCCGATGCTCGGAGTGCGCATCCGGCTCTCATCGGAAAGCGCGGGTCACTGGAGCAGCAGCGGCGGCGACCAAAGCGTGTTCGGCTTGAACATTTCCCAGGTGATGGCGGCCGTCGATACGCTGCGTGACGCTGACATGCTCGACTGCCTGCAAATGCTCCACTACCATCAGGGATCGCAGATACCCAGCATCCGCGCCATCCGCAACGCGGCCATGGAGGCCGCCCGGGTCTATGTCGGACTCGTGCAGGAGGGTGCCAAGATGGGCATTCTCGATCTCGGCGGCGGCCTGGCCATCAGCTACGACGGATTGAAGTCGAGCGATGCCAGCAGCGCCGACTACGGCATGAAGGAATATTGCGCCGATGTGGTCGAAGCCATCGGTATCGTGACTGACGAGGCCGGCGTGGAGCATCCGGACATCATTTCCGAATCGGGTCGCGCCATCGTGGCTTACTACTCGGTGCTGGTCATGAACATTCTTGATGTGAACCGCTTCGAGACCTCCGGCATCGAGAAGCTGCCGAAAAAATCGCCGCCATTGTTGCGGCACTTTTTTGAACTTCGGGAGAGGATCAAAAACAACGGCGACAACCTCACCGGCGAGTATCTCCAGGAGATCTACAACGACGCCGTCTATTACCGTGACAAGGTGCGCAGCGAGTTCAATACCGGCAAGCTCACCCTGCGGCAGCGCTCCATCGGCGAGGAGTTTTACTGGGAGGTACTCACCTGGGTGGCCCGCCAGGTGAAGGACGGCGGGTTCAATGCGGAGCAGATGGAACGACTCAGCGCCGTGTCCACGGACATCTATTACGGGAACTTCAGCGTGTTTCAGAGCCTGCCCGACTTTTGGGCCATCAACCAGCTCTTCCCAGCGATGCCGATTCACCGGCTTAAGGAGGAGCCGACCCGGCTGGTCGTGCTCAGCGACATCACCTGCGATTGCGATGGCAAGATGGACAAGTTCATCCACTCGCGCGAGATCAAGAGCAGCCTGCCGTTGCACGACATCAAGGTCGAGGACGAATACATGCTCGGCATCTTCCTCGTCGGTGCCTATCAGGAGACGCTCGGCGATCTCCACAATCTGCTCGGCGACACCAACGTGGTCAGCGTCAAGCTGGAGAACGGCCGGCTAAAATATGTCCGCGAACTCGAGGGCGACACCGTGGCTGAAGTGCTGGATTACGTGGAATACGATCCCAAGGAACTCATCCGCCGCTTCCGCACCTTGGCGGAGGAAGCGGTGGTAAAAAAACGCATCACCCCGAAGGAGCGCCATCACATCATGGAAGCGTATGAAGAAGGCATGCGTGGCTATACGTATTTTGAATCGTAGCCGGACCGACCGCGTAGCGATCCAAGGTGGATTGACCGACCGCGTAGCGATCCAAGGTGGATTGACCGACCGCGTAGCGGTCAAGGATGGTAGCCGTGGGTTTCAACCCACGGTTGATCGTCATACGAGTCCCCGTCGCGTAGCGACGGAGGAATCTGCGCAACCGCCTCACGCAAGCGACGCTTCGCGCTCGCGGCTGCCGATCCATGGCAACGCGCGCAAGCTGCGCATCATGGCCTCGGCATTATAGACGGCGAGCAGTACAGCTGCGCCCGTGAGATCAGCGATGAGCGAGTTGCGGAAAAAAGCGAGCGTCGAAGGAAATCCAGGTGTGCCTGTGGTCAGCGCCTGCACCCAGCCTGCGGCATTTTTTGCGTAGGCGGCATCGGTGATCCACGAGATGGTGTTGGTCACCAGATAAAACATCACGCTGCAAGCCAGCGTGCCTACCAGCGTATCGAGCACGCCAGCGCGTCCACGCAGTCGCGCTCCAAAATAGGCAGCGGCGGCATAACATACATAGGCGACGAGCACTTCGAGTTGGCCGTTAGCCTGCGACCACCACGCTGCGCCTTCACTGACCAGATCGATCCCCAGCAAGATCAAGGCCCAGGACCACCAAGGCAACGGCTTCGGAAATACCACCGCGCCAACGAAAGCAAACGCCATCAGCGGCGAGAGATTGGGCCAGCCCGCAATGATGTGATGCTGGGTCAGCACGCGCAGAGCGAGCGCAGCGAGCATCAGAATGAGCGGCAGCCAGACCATGTGGCGCGCAGACGGAATGAGTGAGTTTTGATTCATCGGAACTTCCATCATTCTATGCTGAGATCACCACAAGTAAAATTGTGTCTATTATTATGCTAGACAAATTCGAGTTCTCATTTAGAACTCACGATTCCAATCACAAAATCCCCCCCCTGAAAATGACACTCAAACCGTATAAAAGTATTCTTCTCGCATTTGTAGTCTGCGTTATTTTGACCTTCTCAGGGTCCTTGAATTCGACCCAAGGTGCTGCGCCAGACGACACGAGCCGCCTCACGCTTCCCGAAGTCGTCGTGACGGCAACGCGCACCGAAACACCGAACGACAAAACGGCGTCCACGGTCAGCGTGATTAATCGCGAGGACATTGAAACCAATCAGTATCGCGGCTTGCTGCCCGCCCTTCGCACGGTGCCGAGCTTGAGCATCGCCGATCGTGGCACGCCAGGTTCAGTGGCGGGCATATTTTTGCGCGGAACCAAGTCGGAGCATACGGCCGTCCTCATCGACGGTCGCCCCATCCCAGCGAATCTGGCGGGAACTTTTAACATTGAAACGTTTTCGTTGGACAACATCGAACGCGTCGAAGTGCTGAGCGGGCCGGCATCTTCTCTCTATGGAGGCAAGGCCATCGGAGGCGTCATCAATTTGATCACCCGAAGCGGGAAAGGTCTCGAGAAGCCGGAGAATTCGATCATCCTGGAAGGCGGCAGCAATGTCACGATGCGCGAGGAGTTCTCGTCGCGCGGCAGTTCCGGCATCCTGGATTACAGTGTCGATGCCAGCTATTTCCAAACTGACGGAGAACGGATCAACAGTGCTTATAACCTCACGAACGCCTCCGGGCATTTCGGCGCGCAGGTTTCCAGCAACGTATATCTCGAGACCGATGTTCGCTTTTACGATTCAAGCTTGGGCGTGCCGGGTCCCGCGTTCGGATTTGGAGCGAATGATCCCAACGACCATCTGGACACCCGTCTTTGGAGCGTTTCGCCCGGGATTATCTGGCAGGTCAATGATTCATGGAAGCAAAGTCTGACCTACACGTTCTCGCGCTTCCAGCAGGAAGCCACCGGGTTCAATTATTTTGGCGACAACAACACGGCAAAGATTGACGAGCATTTCATCAACTACCAAAACGACATTCATGTGACAGACGCGTGGCAGGTCACGGTCGGCGGCACTTACGAAAACCGGTCTTTCAGCCGCTTCAACAATGATGTGCAAATCACCGACGTGGATTCAAGCGAGAACAACTGGTCGCTGTTTCTCCAGAGCCAGATTGAGCTTTTCGAGGGATTCAACATCGTGGGCGGAGTGCGCTACGATGATTATTCGCTGTTCGGCGATGCCACGACCTGGCGAGTGGGCGTCAGCTACCGGATCCCGCATATCAAGACGCTCGTGCATGCCAACATCGGAACGGCATTCTCCCCACCCAGTCCCCAGGACGTGCAACCGGCGCTTTACGGAAATCCGTTGCTCGCGGAGCCGGAGAGAAGCCTGGGCTGGGAAGCAGGACTGGAACAGCCTTTCTGGGGTGACAAGGCCGTCATCAGCGCCACCTATTTTCGTAATGATATCACGGACCTCATTGAGTTTGACCCCACCTTGTTTGTGCTGACGCAGGTGGGCCAGGCCCGCATGGAAGGAGTCGAACTCGGTTTCAAGCTCAGTCCAGTCAAACAACTCCAACTGGTTGCAAATTACACTTACCTGGATGCGGAAAATCTTACCGATGGAGTGCGCCTAGTGCGACGACCGCGAAGCCTGCTGAATGCCAGTGCCACCTGGTCTCCAACGGAAAGGTTACGGCTCGGCCTTGCCTGCAGCTATGTCGCCGATCGTGAGGACGGCTTCGGAGTCGATCAGCATCGCATCGAGGACTATGTCAATCTACGGCTGACCGCGAGCGTGAAACTCACGAAGCAGTGCCAGCTTTTCGGCCGTGTCGAGAATCTAATTGGCAACCACTATCAGGAAGTGCTCGGGTATCCAGCCAATGGCCGCGTCTTCATTGCCGGTTTGCAGGTTGGATTCTGAGACCTATTGACCCAGCACTGCATAGACATAGGCGCTCACCGCAGCCGATTCTGCAGTGTCGAGATTCGTCTCTCCGATCATGTCTGGCAGGATGACATCCCACTGGCTTGAAGTGTAGCGATGCACTGGCTCGGGCGAGTGACACTTCGCGCACTTGGTGATGTAGATCGTGCGGCCTTGCTCCAGTTGCACCCGGTTCCCTCCGGACGGCAGCAGAGGGAGCGTTTCCACCCTGGGAGCGGCGATCTCGAGGGAGACACAGCCAGCCAGCACCACCGCCGCAACCAGCGGTAGTGCTTTAAATGCAAGGCGCATTCGCGACATGGTTGAACGCTGCACGGTTAAAAATGAATGCCGAACAGCACGCGGAGCTGCGAGTTGGGCTCACTGGCGACGTCGGTCACCTGGAAAAGACCGGCGATGGTGACAAAAGTGTTTCCTTTGCGGAGCGAGATGTTCGGCCCGACATAGACGACGTGGTCGCCCACACTGCTCCAGTCCGGGAACTCCACTTCATGAAGTGCTTCCACGCCCACGAAGAAACGCGGGTTCACCTGGTAGCTAAGGCCGAGGGTGTTCTCCCACACGCCGACGTTTTCGTCGAGGTTGTCCAGACTCTCACCCTCCCACTCCGCCTCGAGCACGGCGTTGTAAACGACAGCCAATGGACCGAAGTTTTTCTGGAGAAGGAACTTCGCCTCCAGTTCCACCTTCTGGTCTCCCACGAGCACTTCGCCATAGAGGGCGCTGCCGAAGGGCGACTTGTTTGGGTCGATGAGCTGGTAGATCAACTCGAAACCACTGGCCTTGTAGTCAGCCTTGCCGCCTTTACCATCCACTTTCTCATAGCGCCAGTCGGCGAGGTAGATGCCGAGCTGAAGGGAGTCGGTGATGCCGTATTCGAACTCGTGGCGGAAATCGAAGCGTTGCTTGTTGTCATAGCTCTTCCACGTCATCCACTGCTCGTATTCCCGCATACCCTTGGGCTGGGTCGTGGTTTCGTAGCTGTAGACAAACCGGCGTTCGCCAGCTTGGACCGGGGTGACCAAGCCGGCACAGAAGGCCGTGGCGAGTAAGAGGAGGGTTTTGTTCATTTGGTTATGCTTGGCTTGGCTTGTTGGTGGTGGCGGATACGAGGAAAGCAGGCAAATCTTATTGCGACTGCGTCTCAAGTGCAAGTCATATTTTGCTGCAACATAATTATTTTTGGAGAGATCGATGTCCGGAGACTC
This sequence comes from Verrucomicrobiota bacterium, assembly GCA_009885695.1. Taxonomy (GTDB): domain Bacteria; phylum Verrucomicrobiota; class Verrucomicrobiia; order Verrucomicrobiales; family Verrucomicrobiaceae; genus VFKE01. The sequence goes on from VFKE01000107.1 coordinate 7,719, forward strand.
CATTAATATAAGTATGATTTTTCATAAATCGTTCCTGTTAATAACTTTAATCATGTTAATCCTGTCAAAACTCTTCCAACTAAGTTTCCCAGCAGCAACCAATGTCCGGTTGATCAACCCCATCCATGACGACAGAAATCACCGGTCAAAGAAATACTTTTGATCCTCCACCCGCACCAATGGCGGCACCTTTGTCTTCTCGAAAATCTCGAATCCCTCGCGGAGATTCTCCCAAAACGGCAGCCACTTCTCTCCCATGGCGGCTTTCATCCTCGTTTCCGTCATGCGAAAAGGAAATACATGCACGAAAATCTTCCCCTGTCCGGCGCGCAGCGCCGATTCAGCCAGGATATAAATTTTCTCGATGACAGGATCAGTCATGGCAAAACATCCGACGGACTGATCGCTCCCATGCATCATGATCCAGCTCCCGGTGCGACCGAGCGCGGCATCAAATTCATTGGGAAAGCCCAGGTTGAATGACAAGTGGCAGTCGCTCTCGGGATTCATGGCATCGGACCCGACCCGATAAAATCCCTCGGGAGCCTGGCGATCCCCCTCCGCAAGCTTCGGGCCCAGCTTGCCTGAAAAAATTGCGGTATAGGACCGGAACAATCGGAATTGTGACGCCCCACGCTGGCACAGCCAAATCTCCGTCTCTTGGCTTTCCTTGAAAATGCGGATGAAGATCGGGGCGCCCAAAGCGAATCCTGCGGCGCGCAATTCACTGCTGAGCTGCGGACTGACCCGACGACGCACTTCCTCGATGCGCGTTGGTGGAATTCGACTCCTGATCCACCAATGTACCAGGCCGCCAAGCAGCAGCCCAAGACAGACCGCGCCAAGGATTCGCTTCAACCAGATCATCGCGCAGAATAGACCCGTCAGCATTAACATTCAATTGGCTCTCCCCAAGCAAAGGCGGTTTTCACGCCCATCATTTAGACTGGATAACGTAGCTATCTCAAAAATCGATTTCCCAGTTGCAAGTTGCGGCATGTCTAGGCATCGAACAGGAATACACATCCATGCCCTTGCCCGCTGCCTTTCCAAAAAAAGAGACCACCATCAACGGTCCGCGCACCCGGCGCTGGATGCTTACGGCTGGGGAGTGCCGGGAGTTTCTGGCGCATCGCATCGCGCGGATGGGCATCGATGTCGCCCAGTCGCCCTACAATCTCGTGCGTCTGCGACCAGAGGGAAGTTTCATCCTGGCCTGTCTCGATGGAGAAGGACGGATGTTTCTTGAGGGCCGCTGGCAGCGGGTCGCCGCCGGAGAATTATGCCTGGCGCCACCACGCGTGCTCAATGCGCTGCATTCGGCGCTCTGCCATCACTACATCAGTCTTGTTCAACGGCTCGCACAGCGCGCAGCCACTCCGTGGCGGACAACTTCGCGAGTGAACGACATATGGGAATTCGTCGCCAGTCATCTGGCGGACGAATGGACGCTGCCGATGCTCGCGAACCGTTGCCACTTGAGCCCGGAACATCTGCGCCAGCTCTGCCAGCGGGAGTTCGGCCGCACACCCATGGACCACATGGCTTACATGCGGATGCTGCGCGCCAAGGAACTGCTGGAGACAACGAACGATAAAGTGGAAGTCATCGCCTCCGCTGTCGGCTACCGCATTGGCACTGTTTTTTCGCGAGCCTTCGTGCGATTTGTTGGGGTCTTGCCGACCCATTATCGCCAGCAGCGCTGAAACCAGGGGCTGGTGTGTATTCATCACCTCCTGGTGCAAGGTGCAGGCTTTCATTGACGCTGGATCGAAATAGAATATCAGACAACTTCACTCATATGCCCAAGCTCAAACACATCGCCCTCTTAAAGTTCAAGCCCGAGTGCAACGCCGATGAAATCGCGCTCGTGCGGCGCACCATCGAAGCCTTGCCCAAACAAATTCCCGGCATCCTCGATTTTTCTTGGGGAAGCGATGTCAGTGTGGAAGGTCTGTCTGATGGCTTCACACACAGCTTTATTATGACCTTTGAAAGTATCGCCGCGCGCGATGTGTATCTGCCGCATCCCGTGCATCAGGCCGCAGTAGCGGTCGTGATGCCAAGGCTGGAGCGCGTCATCGTCATCGATCACGAAGTATCGTGATCCATCAATCATCACTCCGCCAAAATCATCATCATGCCCAACGCCTGGACTGGAAAAGGTAATCCCTACACCCGCATCGAAGTCGTCGAACGACTGCGCACTGTCCTGAAAAATGGCCAGCCCATCATCGCAGCCGGCGCGGGCACCGGCATCTCAGCCAAGTTCATCGAGAAAGGCGGCGCCGATCTGCTGATCATTTATAACTCGGGCCGCTTCCGCATGATGGGGCACGGCTCGACCGCCGGTCTGATGGCCTATGGCGATGCCAACGCCATCGCGATGGAGATCGGAGAATATGAAGTGCTTCCCGTGGTGGAAGTGATTCCTGTGATCTGCGGTGTTCACGCTACGGATCCTCGCCGCCGCATGTGGCACTGGCTGGGCCGGGTCAAGGAAATGGGCTTCAGCGGTGTGAACAATTTTCCAACGCATTGCATCGTTGACGGCCAATTCCGCCAGACTCTGGAGGAGACGGGCATGAGTGTGCAGAAAGAGGTGGAGATGGTGGCGCTGGCCCGGCGCATGGACCTGTTCAGCATCGTTTATGTGAGCACGCCGGAAGAAGCCCGGGCGATGGCGGATGTGGGCGCGGATGCCATGATCGCGCACGTCGGTTGCACGGTGGGCGGCTCCATCGGAGTGACCAACGCCACCGTATCACTCGATGAAGCAGCGGCGTGGACTCAGCGCATCATCGACGGCGCGAAAGCGGGCGGTCGCAGTGATATCATATATCTCAGCCACGGCGGTCCCATCCTTACTCCCGAAGACGCGCAGTTCATCAATGAACACACCGACACCGTGGGCTTCGTCGGCGCGAGCAGTCTGGAGCGCATCGCCGTCGAGACGTCGCTCACAGCGCTCACTCAGCGTTTCAAGAGCATCCCCATCGGGGTCGCAAAAAATTCAACGCAGTAATTTACTATTCAATTCATGCCCACAATTGCCGTCCTCGGCACCTTCGATACCAAAGGCCACGAACACGCGGCGCTCGCGGAAATGATCCGTCAGCGCGGGTTCAGCACGCTCTTAATTGATGTCGGCAGCCAGTCGGAACCGGTCATCACACCAGACGTGATGGCCAGCGAAGTCGCGGCGGCCAGCCATGCAGATTGGAAAACGATCTTCGCCCGCCAGGATCGGGGCGAGTGCGTGTCACTGATGGCGCGCGCGGCAGCATGTTATCTGGCGAAGCAGGTGGAAGCAGGCAGCATTCAAGGCGTCATCTCGCTCGGTGGCGGCGGTGGCACGGCCATCGCCACGGCGGCAATGCGAGCGCTGCCCATTGGTTTTCCGAAGGTCATGGTCTCGACGCTGGCCAGTGGCAATGTCGCTCATTATGTAGGCACCACCGACATCGTGATGATACCAGCGATTGTCGATGTAGCCGGACTGAATCGCATCTCCCGCACCATTTTCGAAAACGCAGCCGGTGCCATCTGCGGAATGGTCGAGGCTGCGGAAGCGCGCCGCACGCGACCAGCATCTGACAAGCCTCTCGTCGTCGCCAGCATGTTTGGGAATACCACTGAGTGCGTGAATGAAGCGCGGCGCATCGTCGAAGCTGCAGGTTATGAAGTGCTCGTCTTTCATGCCACGGGCCAAGGCGGCCGCGCGATGGAATCTCTTATAGCCAGCGGCATGGTCGCGGGTGTCCTCGACATCACCACGACCGAGTGGGCGGATGAATTCGTCGGCGGCGTGCTCGGCGCGGGACCAGAGCGACTCGATGCCGCAGCGAAAGCGGGTGTGCCTGCGATTGTCGTGCCCGGCTGTCTCGACATGGTGAACTTCGGCGAACCCCAGACCGTGCCCGCGAAATTCAAAGACCGCACATTTTACCATCACAATCCGCAAGTCACACTGATGCGCACCAACGCAGCGGAGTGCGCCGAACTAGGTCGCATTCTCGCAGAGAAAGTGAATACCTATCAAGCACCAGTCACCGTGCTGCTCCCCACACGCGCGATCAGCATCATCAGCGCGCCCGGCCAGCCATTTTATGATGCCGCTGCCGACGCCGCACTTTTTGACGGGATCAAAGCGCATGTGCGTCCCGGAATCCCGGTGCGCGAACTCGATTGCACGATCAACGATCCCGCCTTCGCCCGCGCCTGTGCCGAGGCCTTGCTCGCCCATCTCTCCGCCTCCAACTCCTGAGCGGACGCCTTTATGATCGAGAATCCCGACGTCATTCTCATTGGCAGCGGCATCATGTCGGCCAATCTCGGCGCGATGCTGAAACAATTGGAGCCACGGTTGAGCATCCAGCTTTATGAAGTCACGGATGAACTCGCGCAGGAAAGTTCCGATGGCTGGAATAATGCCGGCACCGGTCACGCTGGTATTTGCGAACTGAGCTACACACCGAAGCGCGAAGCCGATGGCTCAGTGAATGTGAACAAGGTCATCGAGATTTTTGAGCAGTTCGAGCACTCGAAGCAATTCTGGGCCAGCGCTGTGGCGAATGGCTTGATTGATAATCCGCGCGACTTCATTCATCCGATTCAGCACATCAGTTTTGTCCACGGACAGGAGCAAGTAGACTTCCTTCGAGCCCGGCACTCAGGCATGGCGGCTCATCCGTTTTTTGAGTCGATGCAATACAGCACCGAGCGTTCCACCATCGCAAGCTGGGCACCGCTGCTGCTGGAAGGTCGCGGCGATGAGCCCATCGCCGCGACGAAGATGGATCACGGCACGGATGTAAACTTCGGCGTGATCTCGCGCAAGTTACTGCGATGGCTGGGCCAGCAGGAAGGTTGCGGCATCGCCACCGGACATCGCGTGGTTGGGCTGCGGAAAACCAACGAAGGATGGGAAGTGGACGCGCGTAATCTGAGAACGAATGTAGTTCGCACCAATCGCGCAAAATTTGTTTTCATCGGCGCGGGCGGCGGCAGTCTCACGCTGCTGCAAAAGTCCGGCATTCCCGAAGCCAAAGGTCTCGGCGGATTTCCCATCGGCGGCCAGTGGCTCGTTTGCGACAACCCTGAGATCGTGAAGAAACACTGCGCCAAAGTCTATGGCCAGGCGCTTGATGCCGCACCGACGATGGCTGTGCCGCATCTCGACACGCGCATTCTCGATGGTAAAAAGACGCTGCTCTTTGGTCCCTTCGCCGCCTGGACAACGAAGTTCCTCCACAAGAAAGGCAGCATCACCGATCTGCCGCTGTCCATCCGTCTCGATAATATTGCCACGCTGATTAAGATCGGCATCCACAACCTCGGACTGGTGCGCTATCTCATCCAACAGGGAACGCAAAGCATGGCCGACCGCATGAAGGTCTTGCATGATTTTTATCCATCCGCCCAGGCCAGGGACTGGCGCTTGATTGATGCCGGCATCCGTGTGCAAGCGATCAAAAAAACGGATGGCCAGGCTGGCATCGTTCACTACGGCACCGAGGTCATCACCAACGCTGATCGTTCGCTTTCCGCCCTCCTCGGCGCTTCGCCCGGCGCCTCGGTCTCAGTGAATATTGTGCTCGAAGTCGTGAAAAAATGTTTCCCGCAACTGCTGCAAAGCGCGGAAGGTCACGCTCGCATGAAGGCCATGATCCCAACTTACGACGAGGACATCAAACTACCTGCGAACGCCTCGCGCTTCCGCGAAGTCAACACCATGACAGATGATCTGCTGCAATTGCGTATCAACTCCATATCTGCCCGCTATTAATCCGGCATGTGGATAGCGCACACCGCTCACTGGTTAAAGTCAATGCAAACGCATGTCCTATCATGGTGCCGGATTAATAACTTCTATCTTCCATCTTCCAACTCCCCTCACCCATGCTCCGCAACCTCCTGTCCTTGCTTGCACTCATCACACTCACGACTGCCGCCTTCGCACAGCCAGTTTCCCTCTTTGATGGCAAAACTCTCAATGGCTGGGATTTTGATCCCGAAATCTGGCGTGTCGAAGACGGCATGATCACCGGCGGATCCACGACTGAAAAAATCAAAGAGAACTTCTTCATCTGCACCAAGAAAAACTACCAGAACTTCGATCTGAAACTGAAGATCAAGTGCAGTGGTGATCCCAAAACAGGTCTCATCAACAGTGGCATCCAAATCCGCAGCCAGCGCGTTCCCGGCGGTGCGCACATGAGCGGCTATCAAATAGATTGTGGCGCGGGCTGGTTCGGAAAAATCTATGACGAGTTCCGCCGCAACAAGGTCATCTCCTCACCCACGCCTGAACAACAGGCCGCGCTGAACAAGGTCGTCGATATCTTCGGATGGAACGAGTATCGCATCCGTGCCGAAGGCGCACGCATCCAGACCTGGATCAATGACGTGCTCTGCATCGACTACACAGAAACCGATCCCAACATCGCGCTCGATGGTCAGCTCGGACCGCAAGTTCATTCAGGCGGCATTTGCCTCGTGCAGGTGAAGGACGTCACCATCGAAGAATTGCCAGCCACACCCGATGCGCCGACGTGGGATAAGCTTGGCGTCGTGAAAACCGCTAAACCTGCGAAGATAAAGAAAGAAATCATCAGTGTGCCAGGCAACCCCTTGACCGCCGAGGAAGAACAAAAAACATTCACCCTGCCCGAAGGATTCGAGATTGAACTCGTCGCCGCAGAAAGCGAAGGCATCGGCAAGTTTGTCACCGTGGACTGGGATCAAAAAGGCCGTCTCTGGACGCAAACCGCCTTGGAATATCCCGTGGACGGCAATGAAAACATGGAGCGCGCTCAAGCCCTCTATGCGAGCCAGGGCAAGGACAAAGTGCTCGTCTTCGATGACACCACCGGCCCCGCGCCGCATAAGTTTCGCGTCTTCACCGACGGCTTGGCTATTCCACTTGGGATGATGCCTTACAAAAACGGCGTCTATGTCCAGCACGGGCCGAATATTGAATTCCGTGAAGATACCAATGGCGACGGCGTAGCAGACAAGAACAGCGTGATCCTCTCCGGCTTCGGCGTGCAGGATTCGCATTTGTTCATGCATGAATTCCGCCGGATGCCTGGCGACTGGATCTGGGGCGCACAGGGCGCGTTCAATAGCGGCAAGGTCAAGACCACCAGTGGGGTCGAGACTGATTTTCCCAACACGCGCATGGCGCGCTTCCGGCCCGATGGTTCGCAGTTTGAAATTCTCTGCACCGGCCCCTGCAACATCTGGGGCTTCGAAGTCAACGGCGTAGGCGAGATGTTCATCCAGGAAGCGAATGACTACGGCTATTCCGTCATGCCCTTCCATATTGGCGCAAATTATCCAGGTTGCGCGAATCGTTTCTTCAAGAGCTACGCGCCTAAGTTTCCTGCGCTCGCTGGGTTCCGCATGGGTGGCACCGGTCTCAGCGGCCTCGCGCTGGCCAATCGCGGCAGCAAATTCGACAGTGGTCCGCACTCTCCGATTGCGGCATCCCCTGAACCGCACTCGGAGAATGCGGACCACATGACGATCTATGTCGCCAATCCCATCACGCGCATGATTCAGGCTATCAAAATCAAACGCGACGGCCCCCGCTATGCGCTGGAAAAGTTGCCGGACTTCGTCGAGTCCACCGATCCCATGTTCCGTCCGGTGAGCATTCACTTCGGCCCCGATGGCTCTCTCTACATCGTGGACTGGTATAACAAAATCATCAGCCACAACGAAGTCCCACGCAACCACCCCGACCGCGACAAAACCCGCGGCCGCATCTGGCGCGTGAAGGAAAAACAAGGGAGCGCGGGCGTCTCGCCCGTGCCTTCCCTATCAAAAGATCAGCACGGGCGAGACGCCCGCGCTCCCTTGCCGATGCCCGACATGACGAAGTGCGCGCCGGAGGAACTGCTGACAAAACTCGGCGACGACAACATCAAGCAAAGCCATCTCGCATGGCAGGCGATCATTGATCGAAAGCTGGTTAATCTAGCGCCGAAGCTCAAAGCGATCATCAGCGACGACAATGCAAAGCCCGCAGTGAGAGTCCAAGCGCTATGGGCATGGGAAGGACTGCCCGTCGTATCGTTTGATTCGGCATTCTACAATCAACTTACTCATGACAAGGATCGAAACATTTGCAGAGAAATCATCGCCCTGATCGGCCGATTTTATCAGAAGGGGGAGATTAGTCCTGGGTCAGTTCATCTCGAAGACACCCTCCAACTTCTTATTTCTTCGGCACAAGATCCTGATCCCGAAGTCCGAGCAGAAGTCATCCATGCCGTGGGTCCATTTGTTCACAAAGACCAGAGGTTGATGAACCTCTTGATTCAAATGGCCAATGAATCACTCAACTCCCTCGTTCGTCCCTCGGCTAGTAACGGCAAGCCAATAAATATCGCCGATGCCTACGAACTCGAGTTCGAGCGATATCTGATCCGTCAAGCATTGGAACTGCATCCCGAAGCTGTCGAAGCTTTCTTGAAAACACCCGAGGCCGAAAAGCTTCCGATAGAAAATCGAATACTCGCCACGCTTTCACTTCCCGCCAAAACCAGCGCACCGCTCGTGGCACAGTTTCTCGGCGAACTGAAGCGACCGCCAAACGACGAGGAAATCCTGCGACTTGCCGAGGGGCTGGGCGATCCTTTGGTGAATAAATCTCTTTCCGACGCCTTGAAGAATGACAGTTCGCGCGAGGCCATCGCTGCCGCACTACTGCGCCTGCGCACGAAACTGGATGCCAGCAAGCTCGCTCCGTTGTTGCAGACCACAGCAAAGGAACTGCTCGATGGCAATGCCAGCTCCCAGGATCTCGCGCTACGACTCGCGGGTGAATTCCAGTTTGCCGAACTCGAAACGCCGGTCGTCGCGATCTTAAAATCGTGGCTGGGCAACCAGTCAAACACACCGCGCATCATTTCTGCGATTCGCGCA
>VFKE01000154.1 GCA_009885695.1 Verrucomicrobiota bacterium
AGGTGGTGGCGGATGTCCCATACGCCTTCTGTTTTGAACCATTTCTTGGAGGGGCATGGATGCCCCTTCCACTTTTTGTTTTACTGAATCTTGCTTCCAAGTGGTATCACCCAATAACTGCCATGCCAAACATCTCTCGCCGCCAATTTGGAAAATTGCTCATGGCCAGCAGCGCCGCCAGCTTGATTTCCAGCCGCGCTTACTCCGCCAATGGCAAGGTCAACATCGCCTTCATCGGTTGCGGCGACCAGGGCGAAAGTGATGCCAGCAACATCCTCAGGTGCAAGGATCTCGTCAATGTGATCGCGCTCTGCGATGTCCAGTTCGGCACGAAATACACTGAAAAACTCGAAAAAGCATTTCCCAATGTCCCGCGTTTCTCCGACTTCCGGAAGATGTTCGACAAAATGGGCAAGGACATTGACGCCTGCACTGTGGCCGTGCCGGACCATTCCCATTTTCCCATCACCATGCTCGCCATGTCCCTGGGAAAACACGTCTTTGTGGAGAAGCCGCTGGCGCACACCTTCCATGAATGCCAGCTCATGATGGAAGCCGCCAGACGGCATAAAGTGGTGACCCAAATGGGAAACCAAGGGCACTCGGGCGCCAACTACTTTCAGTTTAAAGCCTGGAAAGAAGCTGGCATCATCAAGGACGTTACCCGCGTGGATGCCTACATGAACAAAGCCCGCCGCTGGCACGGATGGAATGTCTCGGGCTATCCCAGCGGCGCGGCCATGCCTGCTGGCCTGAACTGGGACACCTGGATCGGCACGGCCCCCGAGCATCCTTATGATCCCAAGCTCCACCCGGGCGACTGGCGCAACTGGTTCGACTACGGCATGGGTGCCTTCGGTGACTGGGGTCCGCACATTCTTGATACCATTCACGAATTCCTGGAACTCGGAATGCCCGAGAAAATCACCGCCGTGAAACGGGATGGCCCCAGCGAATTCATCTTTCCCCAAGCGTCCACTGTGCGCTTCGACTTTCCGAAGCGCGTCGAGATGCCGCCTGTCGCCGTTTCCTGGTATGATGGGGTAAAAACCTCCCGCCCCGCCCCGCGGAACTGGCCGCTGATAAAAAGATCGAAGCCAACGGGAAGATTATTTACAGCAAAGACCTCGTCTTCAAAGGCGGGACGCACAGCGACGCCCTGCGCATCATTCCCGAAAAAAAATGAAGGATCTGGGCGACAAGCTGCCACGGATCACGGGCAAGAATTCCGACCACTACGCCAACTTTATTAAGGGCGTGCTGGGCAATGAAAAAACGCGATCGCCCTTCGATGTCGGTGCCACGCTCACGCAGGTCTTCTGCCTTGGAGTGATTGCCCAGCGCCTGGGTGGCGAACTGGTCTTTGATCGTGAAAAACAACAAATCACGAATAACGCCACCGCCAACCAGCTCCTAGCCGGTCTCCCGCCCCGCAAAGGCTGGGAGCAGTTTTATAAAATGTAGGCAGTTTGCCAGTCGATTGAGTTGCAGGGAAAGCTGAGGAACTCAACTCGTGCTTAAAAATACGTATCCTCATGCGCGTAAGGCGGCGCGCAGCAGCACAAAAATCGCAACGTGGTGCTGGCGCTGATTTGATGCCAGGCACCGGGTGGAATCAGGATGGCGTCACCGGCGGTGACTTCACGCTGCTCGCCGTCGATCTCCATGATGCCGGTTCCTTCGAGGATGAAGTAAAATTCTTCGGAGAGTTTATGATAGTGCCTCTGCGTGGCGCTGGCGGCGGGCACCGTGGCTTCGGCGAGGCTCTGATTTTGCACGGGGGCGTTGCTGCGGTCGAGGATGCTGCGGATGGTGGAGCCGTCCTTGGTGATGAAGGGAGCCTGCGCGGAAAGTGGGTTGATTGTCATGGTCGCCTGAGGCACGGTCGGCACTTCACCGTCCGCTGCAAGCGCCTTTCAAAATGGGAACCGCCACCACAGATTCTTCAGACGCCAGCATGAAGCTGCTGCCGGGCTGCCACGCGATCATCACCGGCGCGTCGTCAGGCCTGGGCGCGGAATTCGCGCGCCAGCTTGCGCCAAGCGCGGCTTCCCTTTTGCTGGCGGCGCGCAACGGAGATTCGCTGGAGGCACTGGCCTCACAACTTCGGGAAACCCATCCGGCATTGCGGGTTGTCGTCAGCGCCTGTGATCTGGCCACCGATGAGGGAAGGATGTCGCTGTGGCATGCAGTTGACCGAGCCGGCCTCGACCCGACGCTCCTGATCAACAATGCCGGCCTGGGTGATTACGGCGAGTTTGTCGAAGCGGACGGCGCCCGGCTGCGGGCGCAAATCGATGTCAATGTGACGGCGCTCACGCTGCTGGCTCATGAATTTGCCCGGCGGGCGCACACCGGGAAGCCGCAGCCCAGAGCCATCGTCAACATCAGCTCGCTGGCCGCATCGACACCCATCCCTGAACTGGCGGTCTATGCCGCGACCAAGTCTTACGTCACCAGCTTGAGCGAGGCGTTGGCGATCGAATTGCAGCCGGAAAACATCCACGTCCTCGCTGTCTGCCCCGGCCCGACTCCGACCAACTTCAGCAAGACCGCGCGGCGCGCCGA
>VFKE01000149.1 GCA_009885695.1 Verrucomicrobiota bacterium
AACCAGGCCAAACGCCATTTGCGCCGGTTCAACGGCATCAAACAGGAGAACTTTTATTGGTTTCTCAAGGAGTGCGAATGGCGCTTCAATGGAGGCGACCACAAGGAACTTCTAAAACAGCTCAAATACTGGTATAAACACCCCAAACGCTAAGTCTTAGCTACTTCAGCCCCATTTTTTAAAAGCAGTATCCTTGTCCCAAGCTGGGTGCGAGGCGTGACGTTGGCACTCAGGCCAACCTTACGCCGGTTTGTATTCCGGGAAGAACGGATTGTTCGCCTTCTCCTCCGCAATGGTCGTGAGGGGGCCGTGACCCGGGCAGACGACGGTGGTATCAGGAAGAGAAAGAATTTCGCGGCGGTTGGTCAGAAGGGCGTCCGCGTAGGAAACGCCGCCGCCGCCCATGCTGCTGGCGAAGATGGCGTCACCGACGACAGCCACGGTTTGCTTCAAGCCGCGCACGACATAAGTGACGCCGCCTTTTGAGTGTCCCCAAGTCAGGCGTGGTTCGATGTGCAGGGCCCCCACGTCCCAACTCGTGGTGCTGTCGGTGTCGAAGTTGGTGGCGGCAGGCAGCGGTTCACGTTGGTGGCAGAGGATGTTTTTGCATCCGGTGGCTTCGCTGAGTTTCCCGATGCCGGCAATGTGATCGGGATGGGTGTGGGTCAGGAAGATGAACTCGAGCTGCAATCCGTTCTGAGTGATGAACTCGACCATGGGCGTGGCATCTGCGCCGGTGTCGAATGCCGCAGCTTTTTTGCTGGCCGGATCCCAGGCCAGATAGGCGTTCACCGTCATGTCCTCAAACGTCGTATTGAACTGGGCGAGGCCAGCGAGTTCCACGGGCTGGGGTGCCCATTCTTTTTTTGCCATCGCGAGGAGGGCGCCGGGATGGAGGTTCAATTCGATGGCCAGCTTGCGCAGGATGGGTTCATCAATGTTGCCGGCCTTGATGTTGGCGACCCATTTGGCGGGGATGCCGGAGCGGGCGGCCAGACTTTCGTCGTCAAAACCCAGGCCGCGCTGGGCTTTGCCGATGACATCGGTGAAAAGATCTTCGAGAGGTAGCATTTTTTGCGGTTCGGAGTTTTCTCGTTCTTAGTTCTCGGTTGTTACACTTGTTCCTGTAAACCAAGACGAAAAACCAAGAACCAAGCAACCTAAGGCTGGATGGTGACTTTGGTGATGGTGATGGGATCGACTGGCACGTTCTGGTGCGGACCTTTGGTCGTGGAGGGGACGGCGACGATGGCATCGACGATCTCAATGCCCTTGGTGACCTGGCCGAAGACGCAGTAGCCCCAGCCGTCCTGACCGGGGAAGTTGAGGAAGCTGTTGTCCTTCACGTTGATGAAGAACTGCGAAGTCGCACTGTGCGGATCGCTGGTGCGAGCCATGGCGAGAGTGCCCTTGGTATTCTTGAGGCCATTCTTGCTTTCGCACTGGATGGCTTTGTCGACCTGCTTCTGCTGCATGTCGGCGGTGAAGCCGCCACCCTGGACCATGAAGCCGGGAATCACGCGGTGGAAGATGGTGCCATCGTAGTGGCCCTTCTTCACGTAGCTGATAAAGTTGGCGACGCTCAGCGGGGCTTTGTCCGCGTCGAGTTCGAGTTCGAGGGTGCCTTTGGAAGTTTCAAGGGTGACTTTCACGATGCCTTTCAGGGGTTGGGTGGTTTCTGCGGGTTTGGCGTCCGGGGTGACGGGCGCGGCGGGTTTGTTGTTTTGGGCGTGAAGGCCCTGCGCCGTCATGGCGATGACGGCCACCATTGAATTGAAAAAGGTTTTTTTCAGCATAGGACGGTGACTGAGCCATGAAGTGAGGACTCACGCAAGGGGAAATGGTCTGATTGTCGTGGTGCATTCAAAGTTGGACATTTGTGCGATCAAAGTTGGACACAGGATATCTTCAGGGTTCATAGCGTAGTAGGAGCGAGGGTTTTTGGTGTTTATCAGGGG
>VFKE01000075.1 GCA_009885695.1 Verrucomicrobiota bacterium
AATCAGTGGAGAATAATATGGCTTTGTGAACCATCGAGCGGAGTCGCCGGGCTCTACCATCCAAGCTCGACCCGCACCCGCGTCACTACGGCACCTTCCCCGATTGAATGGGTGGCCAGTCACAGGGTGGCGGCGCGGGAAGACCGCAGCAGACGCTTCACGCCTCGCAGAGCAGTGATCCGTTGCGAAGCGAAACGCATCGCATACTTTAAAAGCATGTCCGCTCTCATCGATTCCTATCTCGATCTTCTCCAACCCCTCGGAGAAGTCACCGCGCGCCGCATGTTTGGCGGACACGGTTTTTACAAGGACGGCGTCATGTTTGCGCTGGAGGCGTTCAACCGTCTCTTCATCAAGGCTGACGACGAGAATCGCGCGCGTTTCCTCGAGGCTGAATGCGAGCCATTCACCTACAAGAACAAGGATGGCCGGGAAATGATGATGTCCTATTTCGAGCCGCCGGAATCCGCCTTCACGAACGCGCAGAAGATGAAACCCTGGGCCTTGCTCGGCATTGAGGCTTCACAGCGGGCACCAAAGAAGAAAAAAACTGCGAAACGCCATGTCCGCCCACGCTGATCAGTTCATCATCGCCACCCGCGGGAAGGGCACCTACGAGATCACGGATCGGGTGCATGCCATCGTCCGGGCCAGCCAGATTAAGATCGGAACGGCAACGGTGTTCGTCCGGCACACGAGTTGCAGCCTAGTCATCTTCGAGAACGCGGATCCCTCGGCCCGCACGGACTTGCATGCATTCTTCGACCGGCTGGTGCCGGAGAACTCGCCGTATTTCGTGCACACGACGGAAGGGCCGGACGACATGCCGAGCCATCTGTGCATGGCGCTGACGCGAACGAGCGAGGTCATTCCCGTGATGGATGGGCGGCTCACGCTCGGCACCTGGCAGGGCATCTTTCTTTTCGAACACCGTCGCGCACCGCATTCGCGAGAGATTGTCGTCAGCGTAGTCGGCGAATGAGTTGCACGCCGCGCCCAGTGCCGCTACATAACGGGCCCGACGCATGAACCGCATCGATCTATGTTTTGAAAAACTCCGGGCCGCAAAAAAGTGCGGCTTCATCGCCTACATCAGTGCGGGTGATCCCGATCTGGCAAGAACGCGCGACATCGTGCTCGAACTCGAACGCTGCGGCGTGGACATTGTCGAACTCGGTCTGCCGTTCTCCGATCCCTTGGCCGATGGCATTGTGAATCAACTGGCAGCGGATCGCTCCCTCCGGGCTGGCACCAGCACGCCGAAGGTAATCGACTTCATCAGAGAACTGCGTCGTGAAACTCAAATCCCGCTGGTGCTCTTCACCTACCTCAATCCGGTCTACACCTACGGCTTCGAGCGATTCCACAAAGATGCCGCCGCCGCAGGAGCCGACGGCGTACTCATTCTCGATCTCCCGCCTGACGAAGCTGCGCAAAACAAGGAACTCATTGAAAGCGCGGGCTTGAAACACATCCGCCTCATCGCCCCGACCACTCCCGAATCGCGCATCGAACTCATCGCCGCGCAATCAGAAGGATTCATCTACTACGTCTCGCGCGAAGGCGTGACTGGTGCCCAGACCAGCCTCAGCACTGGCATCGCCGCGCAGGTCGCCTTGATCAAATCTCACACCGTGACGCCCGTCGCGGTGGGCTTTGGCATTTCCACTCCAGAGCAAGCGGGCGCGGTGGCCGGGATGGCGGATGCGGTGGTGGTCGGCAGCGCCATCGTAAAACTAATCGGGCAGCACGGCGCGTCCCCGGATTTGCCCACGCGGCTGGCAGCCTTCGTGAAACCCCTTGTGGATGCCGTGAAATCCATTTAGTTTGTCAGTTCGCAAAAAATGGCCATGACCTTGAAATTTTGGAAAATGAACGGTGCCGGCAATGACTTCGTCATGCTCGACAACCGGGATTTGTCGCTCAAGCTCGACGGCAGTGCCATCGCGCAGCTTTGCGACCGTCATCGCGGTGTCGGCGCCGACGGTCTTCTGCTGGCCGAACCCGCGCAGGACGGCGGCGATTTCCGGATGCGATACTACAATGCCGACGGCGGTGAAGCCGAGATGTGCGGCAACGGCGCGCGTTGCTTTGCGCGCTTCGTGAACCGGCTACAAGCCGGCCAGCTCGACACGGTAAGATTTGAGACGCTGGCGGGTATGATCTCAGCCGAGTTTCCTGGAGATCAGGTCCGTATCAACATGAGCGCGCCGCACAGCCAGAAGCTGAACCAGACGCTGGAAGTCGCGGGCCAGAAACTGATCGTACACAGCATCAACACCGGCGTGCCGCACGCGGTCGTGCTGGTGAATGATCTGGAAAACGTGGACGTGCAGCGTCTCGGCTCCGGTCTGCGTTATCACGAGGCCTTCGCCCCAAAGGGAACCAATGCCAACTTCGTGAAGATTACCGGGCCAGCCGCCATCTCCATCCGCACCTACGAACGCGGTGTCGAAGGCGAAACACTCGCCTGTGGCACCGGCATGGTCGCCTGCGCGCTGATCGCACATGAGCTGCATCAATTTTCCTCGCCTATTTCTGTAAAAGTGAAAGGTGGAGACACCCTGCAAATCGGTTTTGAACAAACCGGTGCCGAATACCGCAATGTCACCCTACACGGCCCAGCTGATTTCGTCTTCCAAGGCGAAACACAAATCTGATTCACTGATTCACTGCCCACTGATTTACTGACCTACTGACTCCCCTGCCCCATGTTCGCCGGCACCCACACCGCTATCGTCACTCCCTTTCGCAACGGCCTCGTCGATGAAGCCAGCTTGAGCAAGATCATCGACTTTCAATTTTCCAGCGGGGTACAGGGCATCGTCCCCTGCGGCACCACCGGAGAATCACCCACTCTGGACTACGCGGAACATGAGCGCGTCATCAAGTTGAGCGTCGAGTTCGCGGCGGGCCGCGGACTGGTCATCGCCGGAACCGGCAGCAATGCCACGCGGGAAGCGGTGGAAATGACACAATTTGCGGAAGCGTCTGGCGCGAATGCCGCGCTGCTGGTCGCTCCCTATTACAACAAGCCAACACCCGAAGGTCTGTTTCAGCATTTCAAAGCCATCGCCCAGAGCACGAAGCTCCCGCTCATGCTCTACAGCATCCCGGGCCGCTGCGGCATCGAGATCGGGCTCGACACGCTGGTGCGCCTCGCATCGGCCTGTCCGAATATCCGCAGCATTAAAGAAGCCGGTGGCAACGCCGACCGCGTCAGCTTGATCAAGCAGGAATTGCCGGCGGATTTTGAAATCCTCAGCGGCGATGACTCTCTCACGCTGCCCTTCATGAGCGTCGGCGCCGTCGGCGTGGTCAGCGTGGCGGGCAATCTTATACCGCGCGAGATGAGTCATCTGGTGCAGGCCGTCTTGCAGGGCAAATGGGACGAGGCCCGCCGCGTCCATGAACGATTCTATCCGCTCTTCGCCGCCTTCCTCAAACTCTCCACCAACCCGATCCCGATCAAAACCGCGATGGCACTCAAAGGCATCTGCGATGTCGAAATGCGTCTGCCGATGTGCGAGATGGGCGCTGCCCAAGTGGCGGAACTGAAGGCGGTGATGCAACAGTTGGGTTTGCTTTGATCTGATTATGAGCCAGTTAAAAATTCTCGTCACCGGCAGCAAAGGTCGCATGGGCCAAGCCGTCATCCAGGCAGTGGAACGCCATCCAGACTGCGCCGTGGGCGCCACGATTGATGTAGGTGATTCGTTGGAGGCCGCGCTGGCAAAAACGAATGTGGTCATCGATTTCACCACGCATCATTTCAGCGATGAACTGATCGCTGCGTGCTTGAAGTTGAACAAGCCGCTGGTGATGGGCACGACCGGTCACACGGCGGATGAACTGGCGCGAATTCGCGCGGCATCGAAGACTCTACCCATTGTTCTGGCACCCAATTTCAGCGTGGGTGTGAACACCTTGTTCTGGCTCACGCGCAAGGCGGCGCAGATTCTCGGCGAAGAATTCGATCTGGAAGTCATCGAGATGCATCATCGCATGAAGACCGATTCGCCGAGCGGTACCGCGCGTCGCTTGGTGGAAATTCTTTGTGAAGAAACCAAGGTCAGCTACGAGATGGACACGCGCCATGGTCGTCTGGGTGATGTGGGTGCCCGCACCAAAAAAGAAATCGGCGTGCACGCTTTGCGCGGCGGCGATGTCGTGGGCGATCACACCGTGGTCTTCGCGAACGTCGGTGAACGAGTGGAGTTGACGCACAAGGCATCCAGCCGCGACACCTTCGCCAGTGGCGCGGTGCGCGCCGCCGCGTGGTTGCGCGGGAAGTCGCCCGGTCTCTATGACATGCAGGATGTCCTGGGACTGAAGTGACTGGCTGGCAATCGTTGACGATTGTTGGCGATTGTCGTTCGACTGCAAACCATCGCCATCCATTGCAAACTATGGCAACCACTCGCTACGTCATCGCGCTCGGCTCCAATCTCGGCGACCGCCTCCAGCATCTTCAGGGCGCGCTTCGACTGATGCTGGAGCGACTGCCGCAGGCGCGCTTGATGGCGGCAGCACCGGTTTATGAGTCTGCACCGGTGGATTGCCCGGATGATTCGGGTGCGTTTTATAATTCGGTGGTCGAATTGGAGTGTGATGCTTCGCCGCATGAGGTGCTGTCGATATTGCGCAACATTGAAAATGAGATGGGGCGTCCGATGGAGCGCGCTCACCACGCGCCGCGCAACATTGATCTCGACATTCTTTGCGCTGGAAACCTGATCATTGACGATGTGGAACTGACGCTGCCCCATCCCAGACTGGCGGAACGCAGATTCGTGCTCCAACCGTTGATGGACATCGATCCTGATCTTGTCCCGCCAGGACAGAGTGCGAGCATTGCCGTGCTGCTCTCGCGTTTGCCGCCTGACGATGGCTCGCTCCGGCTGGTGACAAGGAACTGGTGCTGAGGAGCGGCCACGTTGCATGACAGGTGGAAGCGACGCCACCGTCGTTCAGGCCGGTGCCGGGGACGCCATCGTCGCCCTGACATCCATCGACGCGAGGCGCGTCGAACACCGGGCCAAGCGGCGAGGGCGCCGCTTCTACATCCCAACTCAGGTCATCCTGTTGCGCACTGCTCAATAATCGGTGGGCACGTTGCACGAGTTAGGTTTGGCATGTATGCGTCAAACGGTGCATTCCCTGACCCGACAACTCATCGAACGCAAAGCCCGCGGCGAAAAGCTCGCGGTGCTCACCGCTTATGATTATCCGACCGCACGTCTTCTTGACGAGGCAGGCGTGGACATGGTACTGGTGGGAGATTCACTCGGCATGGTGGTGCTCGGCCTGCCGGACACCACCGGCGTGGACATGAATGCCATGCTGCATCATGCAGCCGCAGTGCGACGTGCCGTGAAACGCGCGCCAGTGGTGGTGGATTTGCCGGCCCACAGTTATGACGATCCAGAACAGGCTTTGCAAAATGCGGAGCGACTCGTTCGCGCTGGTGCGGATGCGGTGAAACTCGAAGGCGGTCTCGCGGTCATCGAGCAAGTGCGCGCGATCACCCGCGCGGGCATCGGTTATATAGGACACATCGGCATGCTGCCGCAGAGCGTGAAACTCGACGGCGGCTACAAGAAGAAGGGAAAGTTGGAAGAGGACGCGCTGCGCCTGCTTGAAGACGCCCACGCGCTGGAAGATGCCGGGGCGGCTGCGATTGTGTTGGAGAGCATTGTGTCAGAGGTGGCGCTGAGAATAACGCAGTCCGTGAAGATACCGACCATCGGTATCGGTTCCGGTGATGGTTGTGATGCGCAGGTGCTGGTGACGCACGATTTAATCGGCGCGTTTCCATGGTTCAAGCCGCCGTTTGCGCGGAGCCGGGCCAATGTGGCCCAGGAGATCACCCGCGCGGCCAAAGAATTTTTGGCTGAAGTTAAACGCGAGCGTTAGCTGGCAGGATTCTATCCTCCAATGCCGAGAAGCGTCCACTGGTCTTCGACTTTGCGGATGATAAAGAGGGAGGCTTTATCGTAGGCGATGAAGTTTTCCACCCCCTCTTTCACATGGCTGGCATCACAGTAGAGATCCCCCTCCAGAGGCTTGTAGAACTCCAGAACCCGTTTGTTGCTCATGAGCCGTTTATTGTCGAGGGGAGAGCTGATGCGCAGTTCCACCTCTCTAAAGAACTGCTCCAGAGACACTTTCTTTTTGAAAGCCTTCCCGGCAAGGCGCGGCCATGCCTGCTGCATTTCCGACTTGGTCAGAACTTCGCCGTTGTCGAGGGTAAACACCTGGTCGGCGACATGGAAGGTGATCTTGTTCTCCCCATTGATCAATGTCTGCACCACCAGCCGCACAAACGCTTCCGCTCCGCCAGCCGGGGCAGCGCCAGTTGCCTGCCCATGAAGCAAGGTCGCGAACAGGGTGATGAGCGAGATCGTGAGTTTCATGTTATTTCCAGACTCATGGCGTTCCAGACCAGGTGACGACGTGCGACCAGCTGGCAGTCCGCCACCGCTTGAGAGTGACTTTTCTCAGTCCCTGAATCCGATGATACGAAAAACTTCAGCGGGCTTGACGGAAACAGCGATCTTTTGGTCGTCGCCTTCGATCGTGAGGATGACCACGACCTTCTCCGGCGATGAACTCTCGATTTTGACGAATACCGGTTTCAAATCCCGCTTGCCCTTCTCTTTGATAATTTGCTCATAAAGCACCTCCAGTTCCGGAAGTGTCATGATCTCTTTTTTACCGTCAAATGAAAACGGCACCGCGCACAGGGCTGTGGTAACAGCAGCCTCTCCCCCCATTAGTGAGTTGAACCAAGTCATGGCGGCTTGGGTGGCGCCCTTGTCCCGCTCGTCCTGTGTTTGAGCAGGACCTGCAAAGGCCATCGTTGCGAGAAAGATGACGGCGATTGGCAGAACGAAGCACCTCTTGTTGTTTTTCGATTTCATATTCATTTTCTTTCTCTTTATTGATGGGGATCTTTGGTATTAACCCGGCAATAAAAAGTAGTGACTTTTTACTGGGTTAGGCTATCTTTAGCGAATGAAACAAAGAGATGCCCGCACCCTTTCCCCTCTTCAACTTGATGAGCTG
>VFKE01000036.1 GCA_009885695.1 Verrucomicrobiota bacterium
CTTACTGAGCTGAGTGAACGGGACTTGAGCAGTCACCTTCCGGGTGAGCGCCAGGGCGGCTTAAATAATTTCGTAGCCGCGTTCGTAAGAACGCGGGAAATAGGCAGACTTCGTTGGCTGCCGTGGCTTCTTCCCGCACTCTTACGAGATGCGGCTACGTCTTTTTAAAAATGCTCCAGGTGCGCACGCAAGCGCATGATTTTCAGGCTATAGACTATCAGCTATCAGCTCTCGACTTTCCTTCCTAGGTTTAGTGCCTCGTCACCTCGGCAACTACCCAATGCCACTCACCTCAACCCCAGCTTCCGCATCTCCAGCCACCACTTTACGAACTCTGGAATGCCGGTGTCGATGTGCGTGGCGGGCTTGAAGTTCAGGAGCTTCGTCGCCTTGGTGACATCGGCGCTGGTGAGGGGGACGTCGCCGGGTTGCTCGGACATTTCGTTGATCTGCGCTTTTTTGCCGATGGCTTTTTCAATGGCGGCGATCAGTTCGTTCAGGGTGACGGTCTGGGAACCGCCGAGATTGAAAATGTCGCACTTGGGCGCGCCGGCTTTGTCCGTATAAGCGAGAGCGCCGAGAATGCCGTCGACGATATCGCTGATGAAGGTGTAGTCGCGCGCGGTATCGCCTTTGCCGTAGCGGTCGATCGGCTGGTTCTCGTGAATTAGGCGGGTGAATTTTGAGATGGCGAGGTCGGGGCGCTGGCGCGGGCCGTAAACAGTGAAGAAGCGCAGGCAGACGGTGCGGATGCCGGCCAGCGCGGAGTAGTTGGAGCACATCTGTTCGCCGGCCATCTTGGTCATTGCGTAGGGGCTGATGGTTTGCAAAATGGGGTCGCCCTCGGCAAAGGGAACTTTTTTATTCACGCCGTAAACCGAACTGCTGCTGGCGAAGACGAACTTCTTCACGCCATGGCGCTTCGCCGCTTCCAGGAGATGAAATGTGCCTTTGATGTTGGTATCGATGTAAAGCTCGGGAGCCTCGATGGACGGGCGGACCCCGGCCCGGGCGGCAAGGTGGATGACGGCGTCGAGCCCAGTGGCGAAGGCGCGCTCCACATCGGCCGGCTGACGGATGTCGCCTTCGATCAGCGTGATGCGATCCCGCACGACGCGAATGTTCTCGCGCTTGATGGCGGGGTCGTAGTAGTCGTTAAACTCATCAATGATGACGACTTGATGACCGTCGGCGAGCAGGCGTTCGACTGTGTGAGAACCGATGAATCCGGCGCCGCCGGTGACGAGAATTTTCATGCTGGAGTGCAAGACAGGATGGCGGGTGGGAGTGATGTCTGGACGCGTGGGGCAAACTTTTCCACAATACGCAGGAGAAAGCAATTGACGGACTGCTGGAAAATCCGTTAGATGGTCCCGGGGTTTTGTGTTTTTATAGCGCGGAAACTCCGATTTGATCATGAACGAAGAGAACAAGACCCAGCCCACGCCACCTCCGGTTCCGAGCGCAAAGACCTCGGCCGTGCCTCTTAAGAAGGAAACGGTTCGCATCACATTGCGCGCCCGTCCCGGTATCGGAGTGACTCAACCCAAGGAACACACCTCTCCAGTTTCGGGTCTGGGCACGACATCCGTTCCACACCCAATCACCACTTCCGTAACGCCCGCCGGTGCCGCGACTGCGCGCGTTCCCACCTCCCCGATTGGCCAGGTGGGTGGTGGCACCAACAAATCCACCGCACCCATCCAACTTCCGAGCGCGCCGCTACCGGCACCAGCCACACGGGCACCAACCACGCAGGTTCGTCTGACACCAGCTCCGTCCGTCCCCCGCGCACCCGGTGCGCCCGCAGGTCCTCCACGCCCCCCAGGTGTTCCACCGCCATCAATTTCACCCACGGTGCCACTCGCGAAAATCCCGGGAGGAGCTATCCGCCCCCCCGGCCCCCCAAGCGCAGTCGGATCCAAGCCACCAGGCACAAAAATTGAAGCGGGCGCCACCACGGTCCCGCTGTCTAAATCCCCCATTGCCCCGAAGCCGCTCAGTCCGGGTGTCGCTCCGGGAGCCAAACCCGGCCCGACACAAGCACTCCCCCAAGCCACGGTCCAACTCGCCAAAGGCACTGTTCCACTGGCCAAAAAGGGCGTCACCCCGCCCAGCGCACCGGTTAAACAGCGCACTGTGCAGCAAGAATACATTGATGAGAAAGATCCCGAAGCCGGCCTCGCCCCACTCGCCGTGATTTGCCTGATTTTGTCCATCGCGCTCATGGGCGTGAATCTCCTCGGCACTGACAAGGCGTTCTTTGCGGAGAAGGGCAGCGAAAGCGCTTTCATGGTTCCAGCCCCAGATGATCCTGCGTGGGAGGTAAAACAACCCGACGGCAGCCATAAGTCCACGTTCAGCACCAAACTTGGCGAAATCACCAGGAAACTCGACTAATCAACGCCCGCCATGCCACTCGCCCTGATCATTTTTATACTCTCGATCGCCATTCTCGCACTCAATATTCTGACCCAGAATGGGATAAGCATTCCTGGTCTCTGAGCTGACTCCGTCCGTGGGGTTCTTGTTGTCGACCAGTTCAATTGAACGCCAGCAAATGATCAATGCCCCGCATCCGCCGGAGCCGCTAGCTGCTTCGGTGGCCAGAATGCGATCAACAACAACATCGCCGCACCAAGCGCGAGACCGGTGGGCCACAGGAAGAGCGACCGATAATCCACACTGCCATCCACCGCAGTAAGCTTGCCCTGCAATGGGATGAAGAACCACTTCGCCGCGAGATCGCCGAGGCCGAGCACCAGTAAATTAAACAGTCCCTGGGCGCTGGAGCGCACATCTTTCGGGAATGCGGCGTCGATAAAAATGTAAAGCGTGGCGAAGAAGAACGCGTAGCAGATGCCGTGCAGCACCTGCACGAGAATAATCATCAATTGATTTTCCGGCATGAACGCGAAGATGCCGAAGCGGGCCGCATGGCCTAAAATGCCAAGAATCATCGTGGTTTTCCAACCCAGGCGCACCAGCACCATGCCGAGAATCGCCATCGTCCCGATTTCCGCAACCTGTCCGATGCTCATCACGGGCATGATCCACTCCGGCATGATGCCCACGGTTTTGCTGCCGAGAAATCCGCCAGCCATGAGGAAGTAGCCGTTGTGAATCGTGGAATCGATGAAGGTGACGATGAAGAGCACCAGCAGGAACGGCTTGCTCAGAAACTTCACCGCGCGCAACCACGCGAAGCGGCCGTCGCTGTCGACCGCCGGCCTCGGTGGGGTATGGGGCAGCTTCAAACTGAACGCCGCCAGCACGAGCGACGCGATGCCGGCGACGAGGAAGATGTTCCGGCTGGCGGTCACTGCCTCCACTCCGGTCTTGCCCTGAAGCACGAAGTAGAGCGGCCAAGCGGCGATAATCCAGCCAACGGTTCCGCCCATGCGCACCAGGCCAAATTCCTTCTGCGCGTTCTTGAGGTGCGTGAATGCGATTGAGTTCGAAACGGATATCGTCGGCACGTACAAGAGCGAGTGCACCAGCATCAGGCCAAAGAACGCAGTGAACGAAGTGGCCCAATACATACTGAGAATGGCCAGTCCACCGACGAGATGACTGAACGCCATGAATTTCTCGGCGGCGAAGTTACGATCTGCAAACTGGTTGCTAAAGAAAATGCCCACCACCGATGCGATGGCGAAGGCGCTGCCGACCAGCGCAATCTGATCCGGGGAAAAGTTGAGTCCATCCTTCCCCATGTAGCCCCAGATGAGCGGCAGCCATGCCCCCCAGATGAAGAACTCAAGGATCATCATGACAAAAAGCTTTTTGCCGGGCGGGGTCGAGGGTGCGTTACTCATGGTTGTAGGGAGTGGGAAAAGAAAGGAGACCATTGTGAGAGGAATTCAAGGAATATGAATCACCTTTCGCCTCTTCAAGTTCGACCCTTGTCTCTTACGCGAAGAGGTCGGTGTCATTAGCCCGGAGTGCACTGATCAGGAAAATTTTTCGCGGCCTTCTGCTCCTGCTCAGTGAGATCCTTCATCCACCGATCCCATCATAAGTCACACCCAAGTCAGAAATTCAACAGTTCGCAAGGGCACTGCTCAGTCCTTCTCCTTCTTTCGCTTTCCGATCAACCAGGCCAGAGCAATGATCACCAGCAGGATCCCTCCGATAAACGGGAAGTAGTCATTGAGCCTCTCCATCAGGCTTGACTGTGCCTCTGAGGGTGATTCTGAAGTTGCTGCTGGGGACGCAGACTTTTGCGGGGAGCCGGGTTTCACCTTCGTGGCGGACGCTTTCGTGGCCGTGGCCTTGGCTTCTGTGGTTGCGTCCACTGCTTTTTGATTCTTTTCCTCCTGAACTTTTTTAATCGCCTCAGCCACGGGATTCGTTCCGGCCTTATCCTCCACCGATGGCGCATGGGCGGCAGCACTCGCAGCTGCAGCAGCTGCCTTCTGTTCGATTTTGACGCTTTCCCGAAGAATGCCGAGCTCCTTCGTCAATGACTGGATCAGGGGTCCAAATGACGGATTCTTCATCTTGGTCGCTTTTTCAAGAGCGGCATCAGCCTCGGCAATATTTTTGTCGGCAATGTAGCGAATCAAGATCATGAGAATATTGCTTTCCGCCTGCAAGGCTGGAACGTTCAACGCACTCAGATTGGCGCGCTCTTTCTCGATCACCGCTGTGATGTCTTGTAATCCCTTGACGTCAAACTTCGATATATCGCGCCATTTAACATTGTCTTTGTGTTGGCGGTCCAGCGTGTTTTTATAGACACGCTCTTCCTCCTCAATCGCCTTGCGCGCAGCGGATGCCTCGTTCGAACCCAGTTGCTTGAGTCCTTCCGCACGGCGTTGCAAATGAACCGGCGCGTCCCTGATCATTTCCGTGACCTGGACTTCAAATCTCTTGAGGTATTCCAGCGCCTCCGGAATCGCCTTCAGAAAATAGGGCGCGGCACCATGCCCGGCCCTCAGTTTTTCAAAGGCGCGCAGCGCCTCAAGATACCGTGATTCCCTGCTTGCCACCGCCTTTTCTTGCATCGCCATGAACTGGCGGCAGGCGTCTATGTTGTAGCTGTCGCGCTTCGCAGTGTCGGCATCAAGCCAGTGACCCTCCATCTTCAACTGACCGGAAACGACCTTGATCTTCTCTTCTATGAACGTGGCAGCAATTTTCTCCACCTCGGCAGATTCCGGGGTGCCGGGATGCTTCGCGATGAATGTGCGCAACTTGTCCTGTATTGTGCTCTCGTAATACGAAGCATCCTTCAGATCAGGCGTGGGCAACAGTTTTCCCAACCCGCTCTCGGCGAACTCCGTTTCCGAGGGACTCTGCTTTTTAAAGCTGGCGATGTCACCCTTGAGGAGAATTTTCCTGTCCTTGATTTTAGGCGTGAGCTTGTATTCGATTTCCACGGAGTCGGGCGTATCGCGCAGCACCTTGCCCTCGATTTTGTCGCCCGATTTCATGATGATGACCGCAGTCTCGCCGGGGTTGAAGCTGATGTTCAACTGCGCCACAGCTTGCCGGCCCGCAAAAACGGACATGGTGATGCTGACGATGAGGTGCAGGATGGGGAATGGTTTCATGAAAATTGGAGAATGCGTCTGCATCCCGGTGCTTTTGGAAGCGGCAAATAATCATTTTCTGAGCCGGAGTAAAGAACGAACTGCGAGGCTGAAAAATGTCAGTCGGGAATCGGGTGCAATTTCCGCAAAGTCAGCTACCATCGCGCCGTGATCGCAGTCGCCACAGCCAGCCAAAAAGGAGGAGTCGGAAAAACCACCGTCTGCATCAATCTCGCGCATGCCCTCGCACGCCGCGGCTGGAACACCTTGGTGGTGGATACCGATCCGCAGGGCGGCATCGGCCTTTCACTCTCCCGCAGCACACGCAAACGGCGCGGTTTCTACGACTTTTTACAGAACGGTGGCGAGGCGCGCCCGCTCATCCTGCCCACGCGACTGCCCGAACTGAGCATTATGCCCTGCGGAGATTCCGCCAGCTTCCTCAGCCAGGGGGCTAAGCTGGACCGCTCGCCCGAGCGCCTCCGCGACCTGCTCCGCCAGCTTGATTTGCTGCGCTTTGATTGCGTGCTGCTGGACACCGCCGCCGGTCTCAACGGCGTGAGCGAGATCATCGTGCGCGGAAGCGAGTGGGTGCTCATCCCGCAGCAGGCGGAACCACTCGCCGTACGCTCACTACCACTGTTGCTGGAAACCCTGGCGAGATTCCGGGCCGATGGAACACGCACGCGCGTTGCCGGCATTCTTCTCACCATGCTATCCAGCCAGCTCGACGCCAGTCTGAAGGTCGCCCGTGAGGTGCGCGCCATGCTGCCGCCCTCATTGCTCTTCCAGCAGGCCATTCCGCGGGATCCGCTTTTTCTCGAAGCCAGCGCTCTCGGCCTGCCACTTTCACTCATCCGAAAAAATCCACCACCATCCGCATTGCTCTTTGACCAGATAGCTGCCGAACTCGAGGAACGAATCGGCCTGCCCGCCCACAAAGACCAGACCCACCGCCATGCAAGTCTCCTGGATTGATCCCGACGAAATCGCCAGGCTCACCGCGCAGCTCGAGGGCCCCCTCCAGCGGGATGAACCCCTGCCATGGGATCTCGACACGCTGCCGGATATCTCCAGTCAATTCACCATGGATGAATCTGACAGCGCGGACCCGCCTGAACTGGCTGATGCCATCGCCGCGCCTGTGCCGGAGTCCATGGAACAACAAGGCGCGACTCCCGCACCCGCTATCGAACACATCCGGGAGAAACTTCGAGCCATCCGCAACAGTGCACAAGATGCCGGACTGATGCCCATTGCGAAGACCGCAACCATTGAACGATCCGATTCTACCGCAATTCCGGTCTCCGATTCACCTGCCGCAGGGATCATGCCCTCGCGCACACCAGTCCGCATTCCTCCTGCCCCGCAACCCGTGACGGAATCGGCGGCTAAAATTCCTGACTCCCATCACCCATCTTCAACTCCACTCCTTCCTCCCGGCAGCTCCCTGACTGAGCGTCTGCAGTGCTTCATACCCTGGGTGCAGTCAGTCGTACCGTGCGAGGATATTTTGCTGGTTGACGACCACGGCGACCTGCTCTGGGGCGGCCCCTCGCGCGCCGATCTCGCACTCTCAGTCGTCCTGGCAGCGGGCGCGGGCCTGCAGAGTGGTTCCGACGCGCTGACCCGCTCGTCCGTTTTCATCCGTTCACGACTGGGTGAACAAAAAGAACTGAGCGTCCTGCCCTGCCCCACGCGCTACGGCATGGTCACCCTCGCCCTGCTTAATGCGACAGGCCTTTCCAATGAGAACGTCACCAGTCTGCGCGAGGCACTGAAGCTCTGTATTGATGACAGCGCCGTGGCCCCAGCAATCAAGGGCCAGGCATAGAACGGTTTAAATAATTTCGTGGCCGTGATCGTTTTGCGCAGCCGCAAAGCGAAAACGCGGGGAATTTGCATGCTTCGTTGGCTGCCGCGGTTTCTTCCCGCACTCTGACGAGATGCGGCTACGTCTTTTTGAAAATGCTCTTGGCCTCCTGCGCCACTACCTCACCCTCACCATCGCAGGCTCGCCCGCCAAACCCGAAAGGCTGATCGCACGTATGGCAATGCTCATGCAATCTTTCGCCGGTGCAAATGTCTTTTCCGCCATGGGCAGCAGGCGCAACCCGCTCCACTGGCCCTTCTCGTATGACTGGACAAACCACCACTTCATAAGACCCTCAAAACGCGGGTCGGCGAAACTCCACCGCGCCTTGCCGTCGCGCAATACCAACTCCGGCTTGAGAGGAATTTCACTGCCAAGCCATGACGCGCCCGGCGGCAGCGCGAACTGCTGATACACGCGCAGCTTCATCAGTTCGGCCAGGGTGCCCTGATTTTTCATCAGCGCAGTAACGTTCCAGTGGATGTGCCCGGGCGGCATGGACTGCGCACGCTCGCGCGTCACACCGATCTGACGGAGAATTTCGAATGGCTGCCTGTCTATCAAAACTTTTTGCGACGCCATGCCCGGCCAAATATGGCGTTGCGCGGTGTTCTGCTTCAGCCACCAGTCGAACAATGCGGTGTAGCTCAGATTATCCGGCTTGATCGGCCAGTAGAGCTGCGGTGCCAGGTAGTCACACCAGCCGCTCTGAAGCCATTTGAGCGAATCCGCCGCAATGGCATCAAAGGGATCAAGCGCCCCCCTGCCCGTTCCCACCGGAAAACCTGGACGCCACAGTCCAAAGGGACTGATGCCGAAACGCACCCACGGCTTCTCCTTTTTGATTCCCTCATAAACCTCGCGGACAAAGTTATCGACGTTTTCCCGGCGCCAGGCTTTGCGATCGAGCCCGCCGGCGGCATTGCGGTATTTTTTCCAAGTGCGATCGTCATCAAACTCGAGCCAGACGCCGTTCTTCTTGACGGGATAAGGATAGAAATAATCATCCATGTGAATGCCATCCACGTCGTAGCGCCGCAAAACATCGAACATCACCGCCTTCGCCCGCTCACGCACACCGGGCTCACCCGGATCCATCCACAGATCCTCGTCATAGCGCGTCACCCAGCCGGGATGCTCAATGCTGACGTGACGGCCACCGGGCTTGTATTTGTTTCCATTGAGCGCGCGGAAAGGATTGAACCACGCATGCACTTCGATGCCTCGCGCGTGCGCCTCCTTGATCGCGAACTCCAAAGGATCCCACAGCGGTTGTGGCGCCTTCCCCATTTCGCCGGTCAGCCATGGCGACCACGGTTCGATATCTGACTTGTAAAACGCATCACCCATGGGCCGCACCTGAAGAATGAGTGCATTCAGCCTCAGCATGTCCGCCTTCTCGATAATCCCACGCAACTCCACCTGCTGTTTTGCGGCGGATGCACCTGGCTCGCTCGGAAAATCAATACCCCGCACCGTGGCCACCCATGCACCGCGAAACTCGCGCAACGGTTCCGGTGGCGCCGAAATCTGGGCAGGCAGTGCTGTCGCAAACAACAGCCAGAGCATTGACTTTTGAGTGTTCATAATTGTGCCACGCAATCAATGACAAGCACCTTGTCGGGAATGCCGCGCAATGACACGCCGAATTCCTTGTGCGCCGGATGCGGCAGATAAACTTTCACACCGGCCTTGTCCTTGAAGGTGACGAGAGTCTTTGAACTAGAACAGCACGACATGACGATACGGCGCTTCAGCCGCTTGAAGGGTTGGACTCATGGTGGAAGCCACAACACAGTGCAGCAAAACAATCAATGGTTTCCACAGTCATCCCACAGCCTGACCGTAGCGCAAGGAAATCGCTAAATTTATCAGGGATAGCGGGAGGAAAAAAGGCCGCACACGCTGCTGGCACTCCAGCGCGCGCTGTAGGTGCGCGCCTTGGCCTCGATCCCGCACCCGGCGGCGGCGGCGTTGATGATCGTGCGCGGAAAATACTTGAAAAACTGGCCCAGCACGTTGATGGGGTGACGGGCTTGCTGGGCGGATTGCGGATAGGTTGATTTGGTGCTCATACAACTCCAGACCAACCCGTATCTAACGCCCAGCCAACCTGTCTTTTCACTTTTTTCAGCCTATCAATCCTTCATCTCCGGGTGATGCCTTTGATTAATACCTTGTTTCCATGGGCCAGTTTTACGACGAAGAAAAAATCAAGGCGATGGAGAACTCCGCCGCTTCACCGGCTGACTCCACGCCAGCACCTGCTTCCACCGGCAAGTTTTACGACGAAGCAAAGATCGCCGGCATGGAAGCGGCTTCCCGGCCCTCAGCGGCAGGCCCACAGGCCCTTGTCAAATTTGCGCTCATCGCACTCCTCGTCATCGCCGGCATTGGCATGCTCTGGTGGAAGCTCACCCACAATCCCGCCACCATGATCGTGGACATCAACAAGGCCAGCATTGAACAACTTTCCTATTTGCCCGGCATCGGCGATGCCAGGGCCAAGGACATTATAAAAAAACGGCCTTACGCGAGTATCGAAGAACTAAAAGAAGTCCCCGGCATCGGCGAGAAGACTTACGAGAAGATCAGGCTGCGGGTGAAAGTGGAATAACAGTCGGAGTAGCCGCACACGATCCTGTCTTACCGATCAGTGATGTTCAAGCATCGCCCGGCTTCTGCGTGGCGACAGGCTTGATGGTGCCCTCGGCACCGTCGGGCCATTTCGCGCCCTCCTCAATCCAGCGTTTCACCAGTTCCACTTCCGGGTTCGGAATGCGATGGCCGGTGGGTGGCATGGCTTTCTTGTCGGGATCGGGCAGCGTCAGTACGATGTAGAGATGACTTGCCGATGGCTGGCCGGGCACGATGACCGGGCCATTCTTGCGCGGCTGCATGGCCAGCGCGCGATTTTCAAAATTAAGATCGCCGAACATGGCACCCGAATGATGGCATTCAACACAGCGGCTCTGGAGCAGCGGCTTGATCTGCGTCACGAAATCCACCGGCTTCACCTCCAGCTTCTTCTGGCAGGAAATGCCGAAGGAAAAAGTCGCAAGCACCAGCATGAGAAAGGGCAGGCAGTTCATCGTCATGGACTCTAGTCTATTGGATTTGGCAGCCCGCGCAAATCCTTCGTGTTCCAAAGCGTTCGTTGTGGAGAGAAGGAGCGAAAGTCCCGCTTGACCTCGCGCCGCTTGCTGGCACTCAAGGAGTCCGGTCTGTCACCATGCCCAGATACATCACCACCATCGGCCTCGAAGTCCACGCCCAGCTCAACACGCGGAGCAAAATGTTCTGCCCCTGCGCCGTCGAATATGGCGCGGAACCCAACACCCGCACCTGTCCGGTCTGCCTCGGGTTACCCGGAGCGCTGCCGGTACTGAATCTGGCGGCCATTGAGAAAACGATCCTTACGGGTTTGATGCTCGACTGCCGCACGCCGGATATCAGCAAATGGGACCGGAAAAATTATTTCTATCCGGACATGCCCAAGAACTACCAACTCACCCAGTTCGACCAGCCACTCTGCATCGGCGGCGGCGTGCCGCTCTATGAACTGTCGTATCCCAAGGATGCCCAGAAGACGATCAAAAATCCCGGCAAGGTGGTCAAGCTCACACGCATCCATCTTGAAGAAGACGTCGGTAAAAGCACTCACACCGGCGCAGGCACCCTGCTGGATTTCAACCGCGCAGGGACTCCACTGATGGAAATCGTCAGCGATCCCGACCTCGAAACGGCCGAGGAAGCCTTCGCCTACCTCAACAGCCTGCGCCAAATCCTCATCTATGGAGGCGTCAGCGAAGCCGACATGGAAAAAGGCCAGATGCGCTGCGATGTGAACATCAGTGTGCGCCCCGAAGAACAGAAAGAACTGGGCGCAAAAATCGAGCTTAAGAATCTCAACAGCGTCTCTGCCGTGCGCCGCGCCATTCATCATGAAGTCGCGCGCCAGACTGAATGCCTCGAGCGCGGTGAAAAGCTCGTGCAAAGCACACGACGCTGGGACGATGATCGCGGAGAGACGCAGCTCATGCGCACCAAGGAAGACGCGCATGACTACCGTTACTTCCCCGATCCCGATCTGCTGCCCATTCACACTTCGCCGATCCTCGAACGCATGCGTGTCCACAAGCCCGAGCTACCGCATGAGAAATGCGCGCGCTTCGTGCAGGACTACGCCGTGAGCGCCTACGATGCCAACGTGCTCGCGAGCGAAAAGCCGCTCGCGAACTGGTTTGAGCAAGCCGTTGCCGCCGACACCAAAGTGCCCGCGAAGAAAATCGCCAACTGGGTCATCAACGAACTCCTCGGACATCTCAATGCCAGCAACGCCACGCTCGCCGACTCCAAAGTCACGCCGCAGGCTCTGAACCAACTCGTCGCCGACGTGGAGCTTGGCAAGATCAGCAACAACCAGGCTAAGGAAGTCTTCGAGGAAATGTTCGCCACTGGCGAGACGCCCGTCACCATCATCAAGCAGAAAGGCTTCGAGCAGGTCAGCGACAGCGGCGCCATCGAAAAGCTTTGCGACGAAGTCATCGCCGCCAACCCCGCCAAGGTTGCCGAGTTCAAAGCTGGCAACGACAAAGTGCTCAACTGGATGACCGGCCAGATCATGAAGAGTAGCAGCGGCAAGGCCAACCCGAAGGTGGTGGGGGATGTGCTAAGAGGGAAGCTGGGTTGAACCAGGCAGTCGTTTGATGTCTTGACATCAATATTATTGGGCAATATGATGTTCTGATGCGCACAACATTGACTATTGACCCCGATGTTGCATCGCGACTGAAGGCTGTCATGAAGCACCGGAAGCTGACCCTGAAGAAGGCGGTCAACGAAACCTTGCGGCATGGGCTGGCCAGGTCTGCCGCGCCGCAGGTGCTGCCGCGCTTCAAGGTGAAGGCGCACGCCTGCGGCGGCTTCCTGCCTGGCGTAGATTCTGCGAAACTGGGACAGTTTGCCGACGAACTGGAGGCCGAGGAATTCCTACAAAGGACGCGCCGATGATCCTGCCCGATGTGAATTTGCTCGTTCACGCCTACAACAAAGGCGCGTCGGCTCATCCTCAGGCCCAGGCTTGGTGGGAACAGGTGCTCAGCGAGCCGGAGCCGGTCGCACTGACGTGGGCCGTCATCTTGGGATATGTCCGCATCATGACGAACCCGCGGGCCGTGCTGCAGCCGATCTCCATCACGGACGCGGCGCGCGACGTGCGGAGCTGGCTCGGCTGTCAGCAGGCGACCATCATTCATCCAGGTGAAAAACACGCCGAGTTGTTCTTTGGATTTCTTACCACAATCGGCAAAGGCGCGAATCTAACCACGGACGCCCATCTCGCAGCGCTCTCGCTGGAGCATCGCGCGCGCATCGCCACCACAGACAACGACTTCGCGCGGTTCAAAGGCGTGCGCTACTTCAATCCACTCGGCTGAAGTTCCCAACTGGATGACCGGCCAGGTCATGAAATCCAGCGGAGGCAAGGCCATCGCGAAGATGGTGGGCGATGTGCTGCCGGAAAAGATGTAATTGGCAGCCTGTGCCACGGTTCCGTTGCGTCATTGAGGTTCGCGACTAGAGCATTTTAAAAAATATCGTAGCCGCGCTTCGTAAGAGTGCGGGATAAAATCACCCGGCTACGTAACATCCAATTTTCCCTCGTTTTCGCTTCGCGGCTGCGCAACACGAAGCGCGGCTACGTATTTTATAAAAATGCTCTAATAGCCTGATGCTGACTGAGTGAATGGCGTGCGATTTGTCATCTTCTGGGTGAGCACTTCTGGGACACCCAAGCGCTTCATTTTCAGTCTAATTAACTATCAGCTATCAGCCATCGACTTTCCTTTTAGGATTTATTTACTTTTATCCTTTTTTTACTGCCTCTTACTCTGACCACCCATGACATCCGTCGCGGATACTCGTTAGCAAGCGGGCGCCAGGGGTGGCTGTTTTGGGATGCGACGCCGCGCGTCATCGGAGCGGATTTCCTTTGAAAAGCGCGGCGATCTCGCTTAGCGGATCGGAACCCCATCGCTCCTCACCGCCGCTCCGTGCTCCGCCCGTCCACAGTCCGGCGGGCGCGAAGGCAATTTCCTGCAGTCATGAGCAGCATCTCCTTTTCTCAGGTCCCTCTTCTAGTCGCACTAGGAGCAGTCGCCTTGAGTGCACACGCGGCCACCCCGGAGTGGATCTGGTCCGAAGCGGTGGCGCAGCCGGAGCAGATTGTGTTTTTTCGAAAAGCCTTCGATGTCAAACAGGCCGACATCGCGCGGATCTATGCCACCTGCGATGATGAGCTTGTCGTGTCCCTGAACGGCAAACCCGTACTCATTGGCCAGGGCTGGGACAAAATGCAGGTCAAGGAAGTTGATGATCTCCTCGTGAAGGGGCGCAACGTCCTGGTGGTCAAAGGCACGAATCACACGGGCAGCAAGGCGGGTCTAATCGTGCGGCTCGACATCGAATCCCGCAATCGCAAGACCGAGATCGTGAGCGATGCCACTTGGAAAGTGAGTGACAAAGAGGAGCCAGGCCTGATGGATGCGACGACCGACGACTCCAATTGGCAGAATGCAGTCGTCGTCGCGAAGCTGGGTGAAGGCGCGTGGGCCAAGATTACGGAAAAAACTTTTGCCGCCGCCTCGAAACTTAAGGAGCCAGAGGCAACACCGATCAAGGACATCAAGCTCAAGGAAGGCTTCAAGGCCGAATTGCTTTACAGCGTGCCGATGAAAAAGCAGGGATCTTGGGTGGCGAGTTGCTTCGATGACAAGGGCCGACTCATCGAGAGCGACCAATACGGCAAACTCTACCGCGTCACCCCGCCGCCACTCGGTGGCAGCCCATCGGAAACGAAGGTGGAGGAAATCCCAGTGGACTTCGGCGAGGCCCAGGGGCTGCTCCACGCCTTCGGCGCGCTCTATGCGATCACGAACTCCGACAAGTATCCGCGTGGCCTGTGGCGCATCAGCGACACAAACGGAGATGATGTCCTCGACAAGGTCGAGCAGCTCCGCGCCTTCGAGAACAAAGGCGGCGAGCACGGCCCCCACGCGGTCATCCTGGGCCCCGACAAAAAATCGCTCTACATCGTCTCGGGCAACCAAACTGCCGTCCCCAAAATGGACAGCACGCGCGTGCCGCCACATTGGGATGAAGACAATCTGTTGCCACCGCTCATCGGTCGCGGCTTCATGCGTGAGGTCATGGCCCCGGGAGCATGGATCGCGAAGACTGATCCCGAAGGCAAAACCTGGGAACTTGTCGCCACCGGCTGCCGCAACACCTACGACGCTGCATTCAATCGCGAGGGCGAACTCTTCACCTACGATGCGGACATGGAGTGGGATTTCAGCGTGCCGTGGTATCGCCCCACGCGAGTTTGCCAGGTGGTGAGCGGTGCGGAATTTGGCTGGCGCTCGCTCTCAAAGAAGTGGCCCGTGCGCTGGGAGGACAGCGTGCCGCCTGTCGTGGACATCGGCCCAGGCTCGCCGACCGGCATGTGCTTTGGCTACGGATCGAAGTTCCCCGCTAAATATCAGGAGGCCATGTTCATCTGCGACTGGAGTTACGGCAAAATGTATGCCGTGCATCTCAAACCGAACGGCGCGATCTGCGGGGCAGACGTCGAAGAGTTCATGAGCGCGCAGCCGCTGCCGCTCACTGACGTGCTCATTTCACCCATGGACGGCGCGATGTATGTCACCATCGGCGGACGCCGCGTGCAGAGCGGGCTTTATCGGG
Source organism: Verrucomicrobiota bacterium (assembly GCA_009885695.1). GTDB lineage: Bacteria > Verrucomicrobiota > Verrucomicrobiia > Verrucomicrobiales > Verrucomicrobiaceae > VFKE01. Next base: position 15,157 of record VFKE01000036.1, read on the forward strand.
TGACCTATAGCGGCAGCGAGGGCACTCAGCCCTCGGCCGTCCAAGGGCGGGGGCTGAATGCCCTCACTAAGACCCGGCACCAACTCGAAGCATTCCACGGCAAGCAAGACCCGAAAGCTGTGGAGTTCGCCTGGCCTTATCTCGGCCACGAAGACCGCGCCATCCGCTTTGCGGCGCGCACCGCCATCGAGCATCAACCGCTCCCAAGCTGGCTGGACAAAGCCTTGAACGAGAAAAATCCACGCGCTGCGCTCACCGCACTGATGGCATTGTGCCGCGCAGGCATGAGCGACAAGACGCTGCTGCCGAAAGTCATTGACGCGCTGGATCGCATCGACTTCAGCAAACTCCAAGGCCTCGATCGCGAAACATATATTCGCGATTACTACCTCGCACTCTGCCGCTTCGGTGAACCAGACAATGCATTGCGGCAGAAGCTAATCGCGAAGCTCTCACCGTTGTTCCCCACGGGTGAATCGTGGCTTGACGTGGACTTGTGCGAAGTGCTTGCGTTCCTCGGTGACGCCGCCTTCCTGCCGAAAGCCATCGCAATCCTGGAGGCCGCACCGACGCAGGAAGAGCAGATCGCCCATGCGAAGTCACTCCGATTCGCCAGGACTGGCTGGACACCTGAACTGCGCGAGCGCTATTTTAAATGGGTCTGTCTTCGTGCGCCGACTTACACAGGCGGCGCAAACTTCCAGCTCTACTTGAAGGACATCCGCCGCGATGCTGAGGCCGGCCTGACCGATCCGGAGAAAGTTGCACTCAAACCTATCCTCGATGCGAAGCCGGATGTGAAAGCACCGCAGTTCACCTTCACGCCGCGAAACTTTGTGAGGGACTGGAAGATGGCTGATCTCGAAGGCCTGCTCGGTGCAGGCTTGGAAGGCGGGCGAAATTTCGCCAACGCCCGCAACCTTTTCGGTGCCGCCACCTGCTTCGCGTGCCATCGCTTCGGCAACGAAGGCGGCGCCATCGGTCCTGACCTCACCAGTGTCGCCGGCAAATACAGTCCGCGTGATTTGCTCACTCACATCATCGACCCCAACAAGGAAATCAGCGACCAATACGGGCAGCTTGAGGTCACGCTCAACGATGGCAGCAAGGTATTTGGCCGAATTATGAACCTCAAGGGCGACAGCGTCATCCTGAACATCAACATGATGGACCCCAACGCGCAGCAGACCATTGACCGGAAGATCATCAAGAGCATGGGGCAGAGCAAGGTCAGCATGATGCCCCCAGGCCTCCTGAACACTCTGAAGGATAACGACATCCTCGACCTCTTGGCCTATCTCCTGAGCAAGGGAAACAAGGAGGACCCCATGTTTAAGTAACGCGCCTTATGGGGCTAGCCCAAGTTCCGCAGTTCCGCCCTCTGTTTTTGCTGCCGTCGTAGGAGCGGGTGTTCGCGGCCCCTGGTTTTTCTGCACTACATTCTTCACGCCGGGCAGGTCGTCGATGGGGCGTAGCTTGAGGTCGCTTTTGGCGGTGCGGAACGCTGCCTCGTCCTGCGTAAGCTGGATATACCAACGCCATAGTTTGGCGGGGTCGGTTTCGGTGCGCGGTGTGCTCTCCACCGGATAAAATGCCTTGTAGTCCGGCACCGACAAAGGCCACCGCAGGTGTCGCAAGAAGAAGCCCGTTCTGTCAAAAGGAGTCTCCGTCAAGCCCGCGGATGAAACTTGCGATGCGCCTCCTTCAGGCCCTTCTGATCCACGTGAGTGTATATCTGGGTGGTCGCGATATCCGCATGACCCAGCATTTCCTGAATCACACGCAGGTCCGCGCCATTCGCCAGCAGGTGCGTGGCGAAACTGTGCCGCAGCAGATGCGGATGCACCCGCTGCGGATCAAGCCCGGCGAGCTTCGTGCGTTCCTTCACGATCTGCCAGACCCGCGCGGTGGTGAGCGGGCCCCCGTTGCGATTGAGAAAAATGTGGCTCTGGGTTTTCTTCTTCACAAGTTTTGGGCGTGCGGAACTGAGGTAGGCCTCGATCGCATCGCGCGCCGCGCCGCCGACTGGCACCAGCCGGGTCTTCCGTCCTTTGCCGGTGACGCGAATCCAGCCCTCCTCAAGGCTGAGGTTCTCCAGTCGGGTGGTCGTGGCTTCACTGACGCGCAGTCCGCTGGCGTAAAAAAGTTCCAGCAGCGCCCTGTCGCGCACATCGAGCGGACCGGTGCCGCTGACACCATCGAGCAGTTTACGGATCTCCGCTTCGTTCAGCGTATCCGGCAGCCACTGCTCCGCCCGCGGCGGCAACACGGCGTCCGCCGGATCGCCGCTGCAGAATCCGCGAGCCGACAGCCAGCGGAAGAATATCTTCAGCGCAATCACCTCGATGCGAAGTGACGATGCGGCGATGCCATCGCCCTTGCGGTGCGCCAGATAGTCGGAGATGTCCCGCGTGACCACATCGGCCACGCTCAATTTTTCGCGCATGAGCTGGCACCAGGCGGCAAACGTCTCCAGCACCCGACGCACTAGGATTTGATAGTTATCCGACAGCCCGCGCTCAGTCGCGAGATGAAGAAGAAAGGCGTCGATATCAGGTGCCACAATATTTCAATGTAGCAGCCGATGCGAAAAGGCTCAAACATCATCGACAGCTACCCACGTAAATAATGCGGTTGAGATTGAGCCTCGTCACCCCGGCTGCTACTGATAGGCATGTCATCTCCTGTCTTCGTAGCCAGCGGCCTGCGCAAAGTTTATCACACCGGCGAGGTGGACGTGGTGGCACTCAGCGGCGTAGATGTTGAATTTCACGCGGGCGAGCTGGTCGTGCTCCTCGGCCCGTCCGGCAGCGGGAAGTCCACTCTGCTGAACATCATGGGCGGCCTCGACGTGCCGACCTCGGGAACGCTGCACTACAAAGGCTGGCCTCTGACTCACGCGGACGAGAAAACCCTCACGAACTTCCGCCGCTCTTGCGTGGGCTTTGTCTTTCAGTTTTACAATCTCATCCCCAGCCTCACCGCGCGCGAAAACGTCGCGCTCATCACCGACATCTCGCGCGATCCCATGAAACCCGAGGAGGCGCTGGATCTGGTCGGGCTGGGTCCGCGCATGGATCACTTCCCCTCCCAACTCTCCGGCGGCGAACAACAGCGCGTGGCCATCGCCCGCGCCATCGCCAAACGGCCCGAGGTTCTTTTATGCGACGAACCCACTGGCGCGCTCGATGTCACCACGGGGATCACAGTTCTGGAAGCCATCGAGCAAATCAATCGTGAGCTGGGCACGCTGGCGGTCATCATCACCCACAATGCCGCCATGGCGGAGATGGCCGACCGCGTGTTGCACTTGTCTGATGGTCACATCGTGAAGACGCGGACGAACGAGACACGAATGCCGGCGCGGAATTTGCAGTGGTAATACAAATGGTTTTTTGGTTCTTCGTTCCTTGTTCTTGGTTTCTTCGATCAGACAACTCAAATTCCACCTGAAAAATATGACCATCAGACGCTTCGAAGACCTTGAATGCTGGCAACTGGCCCGTGATTTGACCCGGAAAATTTACACGATCAGCGGCAAGGGATTGCTCGCAAAGGACTTTGAGCTTCGCGGGCAGATTCGTGATGCTGCGGGATCATCCATGCACAATTGCGCGGAAGGATTCGATGCCGGAACCAACCCCGAGTTTGCCCGATTTCTGCGCATTGCCCAGCGATCAAGCACCGAGTTGAAAAGCCAGCTCTATGCCGCGCTCGATCAGCAATACGTCACACAAACTGAATTCGACGATCTCTATTCTCATGCTGGCCGGGTTCACAAGGCCATCGGAGGTTTGATCCGATATCTCATCAGTTCCCCAAAACCCTCATCAGCCAATCGTCCACCCTCCCCCCACAAGGGCGAACAACCAAGAACCAAGAACGAGGAACCAGATAACCTCTGATGCTCTCCGCCCTCGACCGCAAACTCCTCCGCGACATCGGCCGCATGAAAGGGCAGACGATCGCGGTCAGCCTGGTCATGGCTTGCGGACTCATGATGATGACCACCACCCGCTCGCTCATCCGCACGCTCGAAGGCACGCGCGAGTCCTATTATCAGACGCATCGCATGGCCGATGTGTTCGGCTACGTTAAACGCGCGCCGCTCGCGGCAGCGGACCGTCTGGCGGAGATTCCGGGAGTGGCCGCAGTCGAGCCGCGGGTGGTGGTCGATGTCACGCTCGACCTTCCGGGCATGGAAGAACCGGCCACGGGGCACATTGTTTCCCTGCCCGAGGAAAGACCACAGACGCTGCATCTGATTTTCCTTCGCAGCGGCCGGATGCCGCAGATCGGCGAGCGGCGCGAGGTCGTCATCAGCGAATCCTTCGCCGAAGCCAATCATCTCCGGCCCGGCGACACACTCATCGCGGTGATCAACGGCCACCGTGACACCTTGCGTATCGTGGGCATCGGGCTGTCACCGGAGTTCGTCTTCGAAGCTCGCGCTGGAGAGACGCTGCCGGACAACAAACGCTTCGGCGTGATCTGGATGAACTACCACGCCGTGGCCATCGCCTACAATCTCGACGGCGCCTTCAATGATTTCTGCCTCGACCTCGCGCCGGGCGCGGATGCGGCGACCGTGATCGAGGAAGCCGACCGATTGCTCGCGCGCTATGGCGCGGCCGGCGCCTACACCCGCAAAGACCACCCGTCCGCCGCGCGGCTCAACGATGAACTGCGCGTGCTTTACGCACTGTCCGTCGCCTACCCGGTCATCTTCCTCAGTGTCGCCGCCTTCATGGTCAACGCCGTCCTCGCGCGGCTCGTCCGTTTGCAGCGCGAGCAGATCGCCCAGCTCAAGGCGCTCGGATATTCATCGCGCGACGTGGGCTGGCATTACCTGAAGTTTGCCCTCGTGATCGTGGTCATCGGGACCATCGTCGGCAGCATCGCAGGGCGCTTTATGGGCGAATGGTTCGTGAATCTTTACACGATCTTCTTCCGTTTCCCGAACCTCGATTTTCGGATGGACTGGAGCGCGCTGGGCCTGGCGCTCCTGGTCAGCGCCGCCGCCGCCACCGTGGGCGTCGTGGGCGTGGTGCGACAGGCGGTGAAACTTCCGCCCGCTGAGGCCATGCGTCCTGAACCACCGGCAGATTTCAAACCTTCCTGGCTGGAGCGCGCGGGATTGACCCGCTGGTTCAGCCCGCAGTTCCGCATGGCACTGCGCAACATCGAGCGCCGTCCCTGGCAGGCAGTGTTCACCATTGCGGGACTGGCGCTGGCCACCGGTCTTATGGTGCTGCCGGGGGCGATGAGCAACAGCATTGACTACCTGCTGACCCACCAGTGGAACCTGGCCCAGCGGCAGGATGTGGTGGTGTTTCTCACTGAACCCGGCTCAGGCAAGGCGTTCCACGATCTGGAACATCTCCCCGGCGTCGTCACCGCCGAACCCGTGCGCAGTGTGCAAGCCCGCATTCGCTTCGGTTCGCAGACACGCAAGATTCCGATTACCGGCACGCCACGCGGCGGCGAATTAAACCGTCTGCTCGATTTGAAAGGAAATCCCATCGTGCCGCCCGACGAGGGCATCGTCATGTCCGCGAAGCTTGCCGAGGTGCTCGGCGCGAAACTTGGTGATGAAGTGCAAATTGAAGTTCTCGAGGGCCAGCGAGCGAAACGCACCGCGCCCATCAGCGGCCTCATCGAGGATTTCGCCGGCATCGCCGCTTACATGGACCTGCGGGCGATCCGACGACTCCTCCGGGAAGACTCCACGATCAACGGCGCCTATCTCACCGTGGACAATGCACAGTGGTCCAATTTCATGCGCAAGATTAAGGACACACCACGCGCGTCCATCGTCCTCATCAAGAAAGAGCAACTCGCCGCCTTCCGCAAAACCACGGGCCAGATGGTAAACACGCTCCGCGCGTTCTACTTTGTGCTGGCCGTGATCGTGGCTTTCGGTGTAGTTTACAACAGCGCCCGCATCGCCCTCTCCGAACGCAATCGCGACCTGGCTACGCTGCGCGTCGTCGGCTTTAGCCAGCGCGAAGTCGCCGCTGTGCTTCTCGGAGAATTGACGGTTCTGGTGCTCGCGGCCCTGCCCTTCGGGCTGCTCTTCGGTCGCGGCCTGGTAGGCTACATTCTCTCCGCGGTCAGCACCGAAGCCGTCCGGATGCCGGTGCGGATCGAATTGGTCACCTACTCCGTCGCATTGACCGTCGTGCTCAGCGCCGCCGTCGCCTCGTTTGCCGTGGTCAGCCGGATGTTGCGCAAGCTGGATCTGGTGGGTGTGCTCAAGGCAAGGGATTGAATTGGTTCAGCAGCCATCGGGATTTATGCTTATCTTTGCCTCTCATGTCAGAGCCTGCGCGTGAAACATCCAATCCACCCTGGGAGGGCCGGCGCAATCGCAGCGCGCTGGGACTGCTGCGGCGCGTGTTCACTTGGGCACTGGGGCTCGCGCTGCTCGGATTTATTGGTTACGGGCTGAGACCCCGGCCGATCGAGGCGGAGATTGGCACGGTCGCGCGCGGTCCGCTCACCGTGCATGTCGTGGAGGAAGGCAAGACCCGCATCCGCAACCGCTACGTTGTCTCCGCACCCGTCGCCGGTCAGATGCGACGCGTGCCCCTGAAGAACGGCGATATCGTGAAAGCGGGTGAAACGATCATCGCGCGGATCGAGCCCGCGATTTCTCCGTTGCTCGATCCCCGCGCCAAAGCCGAGGCCGAAGCCCGGCTCCAGGCCATGGATGCCGGCAAACTCAAGGCGGCTCAAGCACTCGACCTGGCTCACACTTCGGAGAAGTTCGCGCTGCAGAACTGGGAGCGCGCAAAAAAACTCGTACAGACCAAAAGCATCTCCGACACCGACCGCGACAATACCGAACGCGATTACGAAATGCGCGCCCGGGAAACCCGCGCCGCAGAGTTCGCGCTGAAGATTGCCGAATTCGAACTCGCGCAGGCCAGGGCCGCACTGATGCAGATTGAAACACCCGGGAACAGCACCACGGTCGAAGTGCGCTCGCCCGTGAGCGGATCTGTGCTGCGGGTCATGCAGGAGAGCGCGACCATCGTCACACCGGGCGTGCAAATTCTGGAGGTTGGAGACAAGTCGGACATCGAGATCGAAGCTGAAATACTTTCGCGTGATGCAGTCGCCATCAAACCCGGAGCGACCGTTAGCATTGAACAGTGGGGCGGCGAGAAGCCGCTCAATGGCCGGGTGCGTCTACTGGAGCCGGCGGCCTTCACTAAAATCAGCGCGCTCGGCGTCGAGGAGCAACGAGTTATTGTCCTGAGCGATCTGTTGAATCCGCCAGTGGAAGCTCAGAAGCTCGGCGACCGCTACCGGGTTGAAGTGCGTGTCGCCGTGTGGCATGGCGATGACGTGCTGCTGGTGCCGGCGGGTGCGTTGTTTCGAGAAGGCAGCGAGTGGAAGACGTTTGTGTTTGAAGGACACGCGGCCCGCAAGCGAACGCTACAGGCGGGTCATTCGGACGGTCGCATGACCGAGGTGCTCGGCGGCATTGATGCCGGGATGAAAGTACTCCTGCATCCGCCGGACACGGTGAAAGACGGATCAGCGGTGAAGAAGCGAGCGCAATGAGCGACTTTTAAAACTTCAGGCTTTACGGGGACCCGGTTCTGGCGAACTAAGTCCGCCCCCGCCATGAACCTGCAATCTCTCTATGACTGGATCTTCCATCAGAACGCTGATGGATCCGGCCTGACACTCAAAACCGCCGGCCTGGCGCTGGGTGTTGTGCTGCTCACTGGTCACCTCGTGGCGTGGGCGGCGGCGGACAAACTGATGACTGCAGCCAGGACCTTCCCGAGGAACCGCTCCTGGGGGATCGCGTTGCTGGTGGTCGCCACCGTCTGGAGCCTCTTTCTGGTAAAGCACATGGACATGGGCGAATTCTTTACTTGGCGTCAGCGCATCCTCATCATCGTGCCAGTGACGTTCATCTTGGTGGTGGTTTACGTCACTGAGTTTCTCGCGGTGCGCGCGCTGGGCGTGGTGCTTCTGCTGGCTTCGGCACCGGTTTTGCATGCCGCGTTCCTCCAGCCGCAGATCAGCCGCATCCTGCTGCCCATTCTCGCTTATGCCTGGATCATTGCCGGCATGTTCTTTGTCGGCATGCCCTACCTGTTGCGTGACTGGATCACCTGGCTCACTCATAATCCGGCGCGATGGAAGATGGCCGCGTTCGGCGGTGCCGCCTATGGCGCGGCCATGATCGTGCTGGCTTTGGTGAATTATTGAGCGGAAAAACGCACATGAAACAGGGAGCAAGGCGCCCGCGCGTGCTGGTCATCCGCGGCGGAGCCATCGGCGATTTCATTCTGACGCTGCCGGCCATCCGCCTGCTGCGCGATAACATCCCAAACGCGCACATCGAAATCCTCGGCTACAAGCCGATCATCGAACTGGCCGTCGCCGCCAGCATCGCGCACTCGACCCGAAGCCTGGAGCACGCGGCGATGGCGCGACTGTTTGTGCCGGAAGCGGTCATTGATGCTGCATTGCGCGACTACTTCCGTTCGTTCAACCTGGTCGTCAGCTATCTTTTTGATCCCGATGGAATCTTGCGTAGCAACATGGAGATGATCGGCGTGAAGACGTATCTCGAAGCCTCGCACCAAGTCACGTCAGATGGAGGGCATGCGACTGAACAACTGGCAAGGCCACTGCAACGGCTCGCGATGTTTCTTGATGACCCCGCGCCGCGCATCGCTGTTGCTGCGACGGCCAGTGGAAATAAACCGCTCATCGCTCTGCATCCCGGCAGTGGTTCGCTCAAGAAAAACTGGCCAGTGGAAAATTGGATCAAACTCGGGATGGATCTGGCCGCGACTTTTCCTGAACGCGAAATAGCTCTCATCACAGGCGAGGCTGAAGCAGAACGAGGACTCACCCGAGAGGTCGTCGAAGCCTGGAAAGCCATCCCTTTTCACCATTGGGATCAACTCCCCCTGGTGGAACTCGCGTCCAAGTTGGCCTCGTGTCAGGCCTTCGTCGGTCATGACAGCGGCATCTCCCATCTAGCCGCGGCTTGTGGCCTGCCCTGCCTGATCTTCTTTGGTCCCACCGATCCCGCTGTCTGGGCACCACGCGGCGCGGAGGTGCGCGTTTATGCCGACCCATCCGGCGATCTCGCCCACTTGGGCTTTGAACAGGCAAGAGCTGTTGTTCAACAATTCATAACGGATCGGCGGATTTCATAAAGTGTTTCTGTCTAACGATGCGGACGGGTATATGACCGAGCTCGACGTGAAGGTGGTTGACGTAAGCTATGACACAATCGCGGAGCAGAAGGCGTTCAGCGACAAGTTCAAGCTTCCCTTCACGCTGATTGCTGACAAGAACGGCAAGGTCGTCTGGCACGATCCCAAGGCTGCGACTGACACGCAAGCCGATTAAGTGAAGGCGTCGATTGCCTTGCTAAAGTAGTCTGAGTTCTGCTTGGGTTGATTCCAGCTGGATGCTTCTTCACGCGACATCCGATTTTCTTTTGAATCCGCACAGGCGTCACGCGCGAATACTTACTGTCCGCATGAAACACTTGCCCATCATCCTCATGAGCCTCTTCGCAGCACTCTTCTCTCAAGCTGGCGAAGGTGAACGTGTAATACCCTATCCGGCCCCGCGGGTCGAGGCCGTCGACCAGGATGGCAAGGCAGTAAAACTGGAAGACTATTATATGAATGGCCTTACGTTGGTTTATTTCTATCCCAAGGCCGATACTCCGGGCTGCACCAAACAGGCTTGCAGCTTGCGCGACAGTTACGAGGAACTCACGAAACAGGGCGTGCATGTGATTGGCGTAAGCATGGATAAGGCGGAGTCACAGAAGAAGTTTCAGGAGAAGAACAAAATACCTTTCACATTGCTGGCGGATCCAGATGGGAAAGTGGTTGAGGCTTTCGGCGTCGGAAGCTTCCTCGGGTTTGCCTCGCGTCAGGCCTATTTGATCAAGGACGGAAACGTGGTCTGGCGCGACAAAAAGGCGTCGACCGCGGATCAGGCTGCGGATGTGCTGAAGGTGCTGAAAGAACTAGGGAAACGCTGAACAAAGAGATTGAGGTAGGGACGGCGCATTACTGAGACCCGTGCAATTACGATTAGCCCAAGTTCCGCAGATCGCGCCCGCGTGAAAATAATTTCCCCAGGGCGGCTCATTCTTGGAGACAGCCTTCTCCTACGCAGCTCTGGCCAAAGTGCGATGTAGTGAAGAACGCATCATTGCCGCCGCCCGGCCTGCGGCGATTTTGTTGCGTGTTCCTCCGCCGCCATCGCAAGACCAGCTACGACATCAGCTACGACTACTGGTCGTTGTGCGAGTCGGTGCGCACCGCCGCTGGGCCGCGCCAGCGCGTCGTCGCCACGCTGGGCAAGCTCTCCGATGCCGAGGCTCGCCCCGAGGCCGCTTGGGATGAGATGAAGCATCTGCTCGAAGGCCGGCCGGTGGCCAGGCAGTTGCGCTTGGGCGAAAAACTCGCCGGAGCATCCGCGTCGTCGTCACCCTCATCGTCGCCGACTCCGCACACGCCACGCTGGGAGGTCGCGGATGTGGCGGCGCTGCGCGTGGAGCGGGTGCGCGATTTTGGCGAGGCGTGGCTGGGGCTCGCCCTGTGGCACCGGCTCGGTGTCTGCACAAGCTGCTCGCCGAGATCATCGAGCCGGGCAAGGAGGACATCCCTTGGGCCGATGTGGCCGCTGTGCTGACCACCGCGCGGTTTTGCGCGCAACGCAGCGAGCTGGCAATAGCCGAGCACTGGTATGAACGCACCGCGCTCGAGGACATCACCGGCATTCCTTTGAGCAAGATCAATGACGACCGCCTCTACTGCGGACTCGACGTTCTCGCCGAGTATAAAGACAAGCTTTGCGCCCATTTCATGGAGCGTTACCGCGACTGGTTCGGCATCCAGTTCGAGTTTTTGATCTACGATGTGACGAGCACGTTCTTCGAAGGTCAGGCGATGGGCAACACGAAGGCCGCGCGCGGTTACAGCCGCGATCAAAGAAGCGATTGCAAGCAGGTGTGCATCGGCCTGGTGTGCTCGCCGGAGGGCCTGCCGCTTTCCTTTGAAGTCTTCGCCGGCAACCGCGCCGATGTCACCACCGTCGAAGACATCGTCCGGCGCATGGAGGACAAATACGGTCAGGCCCAGCGCGTGTGGGTCATGGACCGAGGGATGGTCAGCGAAAAGAACATCGCCTTCCTGCGCGAGCGCAAAGCTCGTTACCTCGTCGGCACGCCGAAGTCACAACTGCGAGAGTTTGAAAAACAACTCCTCGTTCACGACGGCTGGAGCGACGTGCAGGACGGTCTCGAAGCCCGGCTCCTCGCGTATCCTGACGGCAAGGGAGAAGAGCAATACATCCTCCACGCCGAGCTGACCGTGCGCGCCGTCGCCCGCCCCGATCGCCGCGTGGCCGAGCTGCTCACGCGGCTGGATATGGAACTGCCCACCCGCAACCGCATCTTCGGGGAGATGCCCGCCGGAGCCGCGACGACCGGCCCAACGTGAAAAATGTAGTGCAGAAAAACCAGGGGCGACGGCTGCCCTCCCCTACGATGGTGGCAAAAACAGGGGGCGGAACTGCGGAACTTGGGTTAGCCGCCACTCAATTTCGTTGATGTCCATGATCAAAAAGTGACATGCCCCATCCGTCTCCGATGCACGCCCCGGGCCACTCCGGCCCGGCACCCGTGAAAGGGATTTCCTGGCAGTCAGGACTCCGGGCTGCATTGATTCAAGGCACACACTTAAACCCTGAGCAAGCCACGGAACGCCCTGGCACTAAAGTAGGACTGCGCACCGTTGTGCCCCACGAACACGCGGCCGTAGCGGCGCTCACCATGGAGCGCACCGCCTAGTTCTCTGATTTCATCAGGTGTTTTCACCCAGCTCGAAGTCTGCATATCGAAATTCCCAAGCTTCTGTAGCTCATGATATTGTTCTTCCGTCAAAAGTTCGATACCCATGGCTGTGGCCATATCCATCGCGTTGTTCGCGGGTTTGTGTTCTTTCCTCGAATCCAGCCCTTTACGATCATAACAAACAGCTACCCGGCCCTTTGGACTTTCCGCTGAGCAATCAAAAAAAATGTATTTGCCCGTTTTTTGATCGCATCCAACCACATCCGGCTCACCGCCCGTTCTTTCCATTTCATTCAGCGACCACAGTTTATCAGCATTGGCTTCCAGTTTCGTGTGTAACGCAGCCTATTCAAGACCTTGATGGCGTTGCGTATTTTTCTTAAACCGTGCCCCCAAAGCACTGAGTAGTTCTTCACGGTCTGCAGGTATTAAGACCCTTTTGGCTTTAACGTCTTTCATAAAGATTATCGTATAGCACTATTAATCGCGCCAGGCTGACCCCGAATATTCCGAATGTATCTAAAGAAGTCGTCGCACTTCATCGAGGGCTGCTAGCCATTAATCGTAACAAATTTGCAAGACCATGCGATGGGAATCTTCTCGGCTGGGCAAGTCACCGCGGCAACTCGCGACTGTGAAGTGAGGAAAAATCGCCGAAAAACCATATTCCCGGCGCACGGAGAATACATGGACGGTGTTGAGACGTAGAGATATTGTGTTTCATTGACCGTCCATGTCCGCACCCCCGCCCCTCACCGCTCTTCCCGACACCCATGGCCATTTCGGCCCCTATGGCGGCATGTTCGTGCCGGAGACGCTGATGGCGGCGCTCCAGGAACTGACGGCGGAATACGAACGCGCGAAGAAAGATCCCGCCTTCCAACACGAACTCGACCGCCTGCTGGCGGAATATGTCGGCCGGCCCACGCCGCTCTATCTGGCGGAGCGCTGGACGAAACGACTCGGGGGCGCCAAGATTTATCTGAAGCGCGAAGATCTACTGCACACTGGCGCGCACAAGATTAACAACGCGCTCGGTCAGGCGTTGCTCGCGCTGCGGTTGGGCAAGAAGCGCATCATCGCGGAAACCGGCGCTGGCCAGCACGGGGTCGCAACCGCGACGGTTTGCGCGCGCTTCGGGCTGGAGTGCATCATTTACATGGGTCAGGTGGACATGGAGCGGCAGGCGCTCAATGTGGCGCGAATGAGATTTCTCGGTGCCAAGGTCGTGTCCGTGACCGCAGGACAGGCCACGCTGAAAGAAGCGGTGAACGAGGCGATGCGCGACTGGGTGACGAATGTGCGCACGACGCATTACATTCTAGGCAGTGCACTGGGTTCGCATCCGTTCCCGATGATGGTGCGCGATTTTCACCGGATCATCGGCGTTGAATCCCGGCGGCAGATCATGGAACGCGAGGGACGCTTGCCGGATCTGCTGGTGGCGTGTGTCGGCGGCGGCAGCAACAGCATTGGATTGTTTCATCCGTTCTTGGAAGACAAGTCAGTGCGAATGGTCGGTGTCGAAGCCGGCGGCGAAGGCATCAAACCGGGCCGGCACGCCGCGCGATTCCAAGGCGGACGACTCGGGGTGCTGCAAGGCACAAAGACCTGGCTGCTGGCCAACGACGATGGCCAGATAGAGCTAACGCACTCGGTGAGTGCGGGTCTGGACTATCCTGCCATCGGTCCTGAACACGCCAATCTGCACGACGCCGGCCGGGTGGATTATCTCTTCGCCACCGACGAAGAAGCGCTTCAGGCTTTTCAGGATTTGTCGCACTACGAGGGGATCATCCCCGCGCTGGAAAGCGCACACGCGCTGGCGCATGTCACGAAGATCGCGCCGCAGATGAAGAGTGATCAAATCATCCTAGTGAACCTCAGTGGCCGTGGAGACAAGGATGTGGCGTCGGCGTCACGTCATGTATTTGGTGAGGAACTGAAATTCTGAATCGAATCGCTGATTCATGTCATCTGATAACCCCATCGCCAAGGACATGCGTGTGTTGGACTCGCTCTTGCGCGAAAACGTGGCGCCGCATCTGCGCGAGAAAGCTTTGCGCGACATGCGCATCCTGAATCTCGCCTGCGGCCAGTGCGATGAGGCGGAAACGCTGGTCAAGTTTGCGCAGGAGGAGACACCGGGCGAGGTGCAGTTGATCGGTGCCGACATTCGCATCCGGGAAATTCTCCAGGCGCGCGAGCAGCACGCGAAGCTGCCTGCGGAATTTCTTTTGGAAGACGCCACGAGACTGGATGCGCACAAGCAGATCGGCGACGGCTTTAACATGGTGCTGTTGCGCCATCAAAATTTCTGGCACGGCCCGGAGTTATGGAAGAAAATTTTCGAGCAGGGTTTGGAGAGAACTGGGGACGACGGGTTGCTGGTCATCACCAGTTACTACGACAAGGAACACCGGCTGGCCCTCGACGCTTTGAAAGATCTCGGCGCGGAATTGATCGAGACCAAGCATAATCTCCTGGCGCGGAAGCTTCGCAAGCCCGGCAAGTTCGTGGATAAACACATGGCAGTGCTGCGGCGAAAATGAGTTGCCACTCTCGATAGAGGCAGGAACGGCACATTGAGCTGTGCCGTTCCCCCCTCCGAACCGGACTGGCGGATCTCCCGCATCCGGCTCTCCAGTTGGTGACTTGGCTGATTTGGAGGATTGCTCCCCTTCTCCGTCAGACAGAACATGAAGCACCCGGCCCATTGAGGTCATCAGTCGACTGCTACAATAATCACCCGCCGTGTGGCATCAACTTCGCAACGGACTGGTTGCACGCCCCACGATCATGTTCATGTTGCAGAATGAAAGCCTTGTCTGCCGAGTTTCTTGGCACCTTCACGCTCGTCTTCGCGGGCACGGGTGCCATCGTGATCGACCACGCCTCGGGCGGCGCCATCGGTCACGCTGGCATCGCCTTGACTTTCGGTCTCGTCGTGATGGCGATGATCCACACTTTCGGCGACGTCAGCGGAGCGCACCTGAACCCCGCAGTGACAATTGGTTTTGCCTTCGCCCGACGCTTCGCCTGGAAGTCGGTGCCGGGCTACGTTCTCGCACAACTCGCTGGTGCGCTTACCGCCAGTGGAATTCTGAGATTTCTCTTTCCCGCTGACGCCACATTGGGGGCCACGCTGCCGGCCGGCCCCTGGTCGCGGAGTTTCATTTTGGAAATCATTCTGACCTTTATCTTGATGCTGACCATCCTGAGCGTCACGCATGGTGCCAAAGAAAAGAGCCTTACTGCGGGCATCGCCATAGGGGCGGTCATCGGACTGGAAGCCATGTTCGCCGGGCCCATCTGCGGAGCTTCGATGAATCCCGCGCGCTCGCTGGCACCGGCGCTGGTGAGCGGTCATCTGGAGCATCTCTGGCTGTATCTGGCCGCGCCGGTCATCGGAGCGCTGCTGGCGATACCCGCGTGCATCTGCGTGCGCGAGTCACCATGCTGCTAGTCCGCTCCGCTGCCAGGCACGTAAATGTCCAGACTATGAACCTCCACGATTTCAAAGCCAGCCTCGCCGCCGGAACAGACAAAGCGCTCTCATTCGTGCTGCCGGACGGCACGGTCATCCCTCCTCATTTCCACATCACCGAGGCCGGTCATGTGATCAGGAATTTTGTCGATTGTGGCGGCAAGAGAAGGACCCTGGAAACCTGTCTGCTGCAGGCATGGGTGGCTGGCGACACCAGCCACCGGCTCACGGCCGGCAAACTGGCCGCTATTTTTGACCATGCCCGCGACCTGCTGCCTGATGACGACCTGCCGGTGGAGATCGAATATGAGGCTTTGCACATATCCCAGTTTCCGGTGACCGCCGCAACTGTGACGGAAGACTCCATTAAGTTTCAGCTGGGTCTGAAGCACACCGACTGTCTGGCCAAGGAGAAGTGCACTCCGGACTCATGCTGTGAACCGGAAGAGTCCTGCTCCACGAGTGCCTGTTGCTGACCCTCTCTGGTTTTATGAATCCACCGCTCATCCTCGTTCTCTGCACCGGCAACTCCTGCCGCTCCCATCTTGCGGAAGGCATCCTGCGCGCGGCGCTGCACGGAGAACTTTGCGCGGCCAGCGCTGGCTCAAAGCCCGCGGGTTATGTTCATCCCCTGGCCATCACAGTGATGGCGGAGATTGGCATCGATATTTCGCAGCATCACTCCAAGCATCTTGACGAGTTCCTCAATCAAAACGTGGAGACGGTCATCACGGTCTGCGGCAACGCCGACCAGGCCTGCCCGATGTTTCCGGGTCAGGTCAACCGACATCACTGGGGCTTCGACGATCCCGCCCACGCCACGGGCAGCGACGAAGAAAAGCTGGCCGTGTTCCGCCGGGTGCGCGATGAAATCCGCCGCGTCTTTGAAGCATATGCCGCGGGTCGGCTCGACGGCCTGCGTCAGCCCTCGGTCCGATCGTGACGGATGTCGCGCGCATTCCGCGCATAGACGGCGTCCTCGCCGATGTTCACTGCGTGATCGCCCGCTCGTTCCAAATAGCGCGCTATGAAAATGAGATTGAGGTAGTCCGGCAGTCGCGGGGCATCCTCCTCCATGCGCCGGGTGAGCCGATCGATCAGTTCCTTGTGCGCCTTGTCGAGTTCCCGGTCGCGCGCCTTAAGGCCCATGGCCAGTTCGATGTCCTCCTCATTAAACGCGCGCAAGCTGTCCTGAAGAAGGGAGGCGGCTTGCGCGTGAATCGGCTCCAGCATGCGCGTTTCCGGAAGCTCGGGCGATTGCAGCAGCCTTTTTGAACGGCGCGCGATGTTGACCGCCTGGTCGCTGATGCGCTCCAGATCGGTCGCCACCTTGATCGTCGCGAAGACACGGCGGAAGTCGTGCGCCAGCGGCTGGAAGCGCGTGAGTATGTTCACGCCTTCGCGGTCGATCTCCATCTCCAGGGCATCGACTGCTTCGTCATCCGCGATGATCCGGTTGCAGAGCGCCTCGTCGCGCCGGGCCAGCGCGCGCGCGGAATCGCCCAGACTTTCCTGAGTGATGACGGCCATCCGGCGGATGCTGTCGTTAAGTTTCTCAAGCGCCTTGTCGAAGCTCGATAGGATGTGGGATTTTTCTTGCATGGAGCTTTGTGGTCAAGGTTTGAAAGTGAGAAGTTGGGTGTGAAAAGTGAACAATGGCTAACTCAAAGCCAGCAGCATACAACCGGTAACTCATAACTCATTTTACTCTCACCCCATTTGTCCGGAAATATCGCGCTCCGTTTCCGGGCGCTGCGGATTGATGAAGATGTCGCAGGTGAGCGCACGTTCGATGAGCTTCCCCAGCAGGAGATACGCCGTGTCATCCGCGAGGCGTCGCGCCTGCTGTATGTTGTGGGTCACGTTAACGATGGGGGCCGGGGACGATAGAAAATGGAGACACGAAAAAAACCCGCCGGAGTTCATCCGGCGGGCTCAACCCATTACTCGTTTATCTGGAACAACTCATCCCAGTAAGATTGTTTTAGAAGAACATGCGCAGACCGACCAGCGTAGTCCAGCCGCTGTAGTCGCCGCCATCGCCGCCGCCGTTCATGTCCCAGAACTCCGTGCCGGCCATGAGCTTGAGCTTGTGGCCATAGAGGTAATAGTTCAGTCCGAGATAAACCGCCTGATACTGATCACCGCGGCCACCGTCGGTGACATGGGGCGAGAGACGCTCATAGCGGGACTGGAGGGGGAGGCCGTCGTTGGAGCCGCTGCCGAACTGGTAGCGCGTGACGAACTGGAGGCCGTCCAGAATGTAGAAGGAGGGGATGACATGGAAGCCCCACACATCACTCTGGCTATCGCGACCAAGGCCGCCGAGCACATCGGTGTAGAGGCCGAAGCGACCTTTTTCCCAAGTGCTGTTTAACGAGAAGGCGTTGGTGAACAAAGCGCCGCCGCCGGCATTCTTGGAGTCGGTGCTGTGCTGCCAGTCGAACTTGACGATGCCTTTGTCCATGCCGGTGAGGCTGGTCAGATCATAGCCGATGCCGGCCTGGATGACCGCACCCGCGGAAAAATCAGTGAACTCATCTTGATCGTCACCTGCGTAGCCGCCTACCGTGTAGATCCAGTTGTTGATTTTGCCATTGGCGCGAATGCCCGTCAACTCCGACGTAAAGAGGGTGTTGGAGAGCAGCGAGCGCTCGAAGGTGAGGATTTCCTTGGAGGAGGTGAACTGTTCGACGGAGAAGAAGTTCGCCTTGTATTTGCCGATGCCGATGTTGAATCTGTCATTGGGTGCCCAAGTGACATTCAGATCGTAGATTTGCGAGTAGAACTGCGGGTCAAAGTTCGGATTGACGTCGATCTGGCCTTCGAGCTTGAACTGGCGGAACCACTTCGACTTGAAGCCAAGACGAAAGCGGCGGACTTCCATGTCACCCCAGAGGACTTCTTCAGGACGGTCGCCAGAGGAAAAGCCATCTCCATCAGCATACTGAAGATGGAGGCGGCCTTGGAGGGCGAACTCTTGGAGGACCGGATTGTCGTCGCTCTTATAGAGCGTAGCAGCCCCCCAGATTTTGTCGTAGATGGAGCGGGTGTCGGCGGGCTGCACGGCAGCCCCGAGGTTCTTGCCGGAGGAGGTGGCGATCTCACCGGCCTGGAGGCTGGAGAGCATGACCGACGTCAGCAGGAGTAGTGCGGTTTTGAGTTTCATGTAGGTGTTGGTGTTTTTTCTGTGTGTGGGAGTGTTTTCCCTTCTGTGGGTGCCGACAGATACTGCCAGCCAAGCGAGGTTAGCGTGATGGCAGGAGACGTCGAGGCGGCGAATGTGACATTTCCGTCACAGTTGAAACATTTTCGTCACAGTTGAAACGAAAGCCAGAGTATCCACATTGTTCCCGGAGTCAAGACTTGCGAAGGGGGCGTGTTTTGGGTCCAGACTCAGAGATCCCTCGGTTTTATGCGGCTTACCGAGGCTTGCAGGGCCAGGTCATCCGGCCAATTGTGACGTTTTGTTCACTCAAGCCCGTTTGCTCCGGACCTGAAATCCCGCATAAATAGATTTGCCGGGCATTCCGGCATGTGATTATTCAACACCCTCAAAACAACAAATATGAAATCAACCATCATTACTTCACTCCTGGCCGTGGCGTTCACCGCCAGCCTCAGCGCGCAAAACACACTGCGCATTCGCGGATCCGACACGCTCGGGGCCAAACTCGTTCCCCAGTGGGCGGAAGGCTTCAAGAAGCAGGGCGGCGGCGTCAGCTTCGACATCGCTGCTGAAGGCTCCTCAACCGCTTTCACCAATCTTGCCGCCGGCACCGCCGAGATCGGCATGTCCTCCCGCAAGGTCAAGGACGACGAGCGCACCTTCTGCAAAACCAAGGGTGTCTTCCTCAAGGAATACAACGTGTGCTGGGACATGATGGCCGTCATCGTGAACAAAAGCAATCCCGTCCAGAGCCTGACCAAGAAGCAGGTCTCCGGCATATTCACCGGTGCCATCAAGGACTGGAGCGAAGTCGGCGGCACCCCCGGCCCGATTTCTGTCTACACCCGCAACACCTCCTCCGGCACTTACAAGGACTGGCAGACGCTGGCCATGGGTGGCAAGGATTACGGCAGCAACAGCCAGAAGATGGCGGGCAATGAGCAGATCGCCCAGGAAACCGGCAGCAACAAGAACGGCATCGGCTATGTGGGCCTCGCCTACATCAACGCCAAGGGCATCAAAGTCATCACCGTTGACGGCAAGGAGCCCGTCTATGCCAACGTGAAGTCCTATCCCTATTCCCGCCCCTGCTACCTTTATACAAACGGCGAGCCCAAAGACAAAGTGAAGGAGTTCCTTGATTTCTGCCTCAGCCCCGCTGGTGACAAGATCGTGGAAGTGGTCCATTTCGTGCCGATGTCCAAGGTCAAGTAACCTCTCGTTGCTCTCAGGAGAATTTTGATTTGCAAACCGGCGGAGACGGTGGACAACACGTCGCCGCCGGTTTTTTGTCACGACCTTGAATTAGGCCGCACCGAAGCATGCCCAACGAGCCCAAAGCCAGCAGCGACCCAGGCGCGAGCGATCTCATCAAGCCGCCCCGGTTCATGGGGCTGCGCATTGATCGCCAGCAAGTCATCCGGGCGTTCTTCAGCGTGAGCGCTGCGGTGACCATCGTCACCCTGTTCCTGATCATGTGGACCTTGGTGACCGAGGGGCCGTTCCGCTTGCAGAAAAAATTAGGCTTCCTGCCCGTGCCGACGCTGAAGGGCGGGTTCCTCGACACCTATCGCTGGGAACTCGGAGTCTATCGCAAGGCGGGTCTTGAATTCTGCGATCACGTCAAGAAACCCCTCACGGAGCATGAAACCATTTTCAGCAGGTTGAAGCGTGCTGTGGGTGCCGAGCTCAACACCGTATCCAAGGTCTCCCGCGACCGCAGGGATGCCGCCATTCTGGCAAAAACACACGTCGAGGAACGCGCCGCTCTCCAGCGTGAAGCATTGCAGGAGGCATTGGACAAGACCGGGCCGGCCACGCCTCCGGAGAAAATAGAAGAGCTGCGCAAGGCTGTCCGCGAAGCCACGGCGAGAAAGGTGGCGGCAGAGGTCCTGCCTCCGCTTTTCACGGATGCTGAAAAACAGAAGCTCCAGGAAGACTTGCGCGGACTCCAGCCGGATCAGGAGGACTTTCCTCCCTTCATCCAGGAACTGATGGCCGAGTCCGCCAAGCAGGACGGTCTCGCACGCGAGAAGTTCGCGGCCTTCGTCACCGCCGTGGATGAGTTTGAAGTCGCGGCGGATCCCATCATCGAGGTCCACGACGCGATGAAAGAGCTGGCGCTGGCCACCAAGGAGCTGGCCGTCCAGCAGCACATGTCGGAAGATGCCGTAGCCCAGCTCCTGGCCGCTGCTGCCATCGCCAAGACACCGGAAGAGAAGGCCGCCTTTGAGAAGGATGCCGCCCAGACCGACACCACAGCCATCGACTTCAAGGGACGGATAGAGCCCCTCCTCGCGAAGCGCGCGGACTACGAAAAGCTCATCCCGGCCTACCTTGCCACGGTGAAAAAAGTGATGGCTGACATGCCGTCGAAACCGCTGACGGGCGAAGCCCGCACGCTGCTGGCGAAAGCCCGGAAGGATCTGCCCGAGCACATCAAGACCGTGGAGGCATCCCTGCACCACATGAGCGGCTGGAAATGGGACAAGCCCATCCCCCTGATGCAGTCGCTCAGCGCCTTCCTCTTCGGCGGTGACTGGATCACGAACAGCTCCTGGCAGGACTTCTACGGCATGGTGCCGCTGCTCACCGGTTCCCTCGTGATTTCCCTCACCGCGCTGCTCATCGCCCTGCCCTTCAGCATCGCGGCCGCCATTTACGTCAACCAGTTCGCAACGCTGCGGGAACAGGAAATCATCAAGCCGCTCATCGAGTTCATCCAGGCCATCCCCTCGGTCGTCCTCGGCTTCATCGGCATCTCGGTGGTGGGGGATCTCATCAAGTCCACCAGCGATGTGGCGTGGCTCCAATGGATTCCCGGATTCCCGGTGGCGGAGCGCCTGAACATGTTCAATGCCGGCTGCCTGCTCGCGCTGATGGCCATCCCGACGATGTTCTCGCTCGCCGAGGATGCCATCAACAATGTTCCGCGTGCCTTCAGCGAAGCCAGCGAGGCGCTCGGGGCGACAAAAATCCAGACCGTGTTCAAGGTCATCGTTCCTGCCGCGACCTCCGGCATTCTGGCGGCCATGCTGCTCGGTCTCGGGCGCATCATCGGCGAGACCATGGTGGTGCTGCTCGTTGCAGGGAACCGCATCGCCATTCCTGATTTCTCGGATGGCATCGGCACCGTCTTCCAACCCGCCCACACTCTCACCGGCATCATCGCGCAGGAACTCGGTGAAGTCTCCCGCGGCAGTCCGCACTGGCAGGCCCTTTTCATGGTCGGCATCGTGCTTTTTGCCATCTCCCTGTTCATCAACTGGGCGTCGCGCCTGGTGGTAAGGAAATTTCAGCTTCCCAAGATCTAAATCATGCACGCGCCTGTTGATCCCTCCCCTGGCGGCGCCGCCCCGCACCCGTTCGCGAAGCCGAAGACGCATCGCGAGACCTACGAGTTCCTGATCCGACAGGTGCTTCGCGCCGGCACCTACTCAGTGCTGCTCGCCGTGGGGTTGATCTTCGCCCACATCATCATCAAGGGCGTGCCCGTGGTGTTCACTACTAAGGCTCCGTTCATCAACACGAACTTCCTGACGAAACTGCCGGAAACCCTCCACGTCATCGAGGACAAGCAGGGCAAAATCTACGAGACAAGCCCTCAAGGCTCGGATGTCATCAAGAAGGAACTTGGCGGGAACATGCGCTCGGAGAAGACCATCTCCTACTCCGGGGGCGGCATCCTCGGTCCCATCGTGGGCACGGCGCTGCTCGTGCTCGTTTGCATGGTGGTGGCATTGTTCCTCGGCATCGCCTCCGCGATCTACTTGAGCGAGTATGCCAGCCACGGCAAATTCATCGAAGGGGTGCGCCTAGCGATCTTGAACCTGGCGGGCGTGCCCTCGGTTGTGTTCGGCCTTTTCGGTCTGGGCATCTTCGTGCTCAGTGCGCCGGTGCTCACGGACACCCCGCATGAGCGCTCCCTTTTCTCCATCCCGCTGGGCTTCACGTATATGAGTTTCCAAGGATGGGACACCTGCGTGCTCAGCGGCGCCTTCACCCTGGCCTTCGTCATTCTTCCCGTGATCATCACGGCGAGCGAAGAGTGCCTCCGTGCCGTGCCTCAGGGCTTTCGGGAAACGTCCCTCGCCCTCGGTGCCACGCGCTGGCAGACGATCTGGCGCACCGTGCTCCCTTTTGCCATGCCGGGCATTCTGACCTCGAGCATTCTCGGGATCGCCCGTGCTGCCGGGGAGACGGCACCGATCATGTTCACAGCGGCGCTCGCCTTCAAGGACAAGCTCCCCTGGCAGGGGGATTCCGGTTTTTTCGGTATCTTCACCCAGTCTGTGCAGGCGCTGCCCTATCACATTTATACCATCGCCGCGCGCATCCCGCAGAGCGAATACTCTGAGCGCGCCCAGTATGGTTCCGTGTTCGTCTTTCTGGTGCTGGTGCTGATGTTTGCCATCACTAGCGTCTTGCTCCGGCGCAAACTCCGCGCCAAATACCAATGGTAGCAGCCCCTCCAGCCCCCAAGAAACCCGTGAGCAAGCCCGCCCACCACGAACCATCCGCCGTGACGCCCGCCACCCCGACGGCGGAGGGCGTCATTTCCGTGCGTGGCCTGGATTTCCACTACGGGACAAAGCAGGCGCTCTTCGATGTGAATCTGGAGATCCCGGCGCGCAAGGTCACGGCCCTCATCGGGCCCAGCGGCTGCGGCAAGTCCACCCTGTTGCGCTGCTTCAACCGCATCAATGACCGCATCGCCGGCGCCCACATCAGCAAAGGCCAGGTGGTCATTAAGGGGAAGAACATCTACGATGACGACGTGGACACCACGCAGTTGCGCCGCCAAGTCGGCATGGTCTTCCAGAAATACAACCCCTTCCCCAAGAGCATTTACGAGAACGTCGTCTATGCCCTCCGCATCGCCGGGGTGAAAAAGAAACCCGTGTTGGATGAAGCCTGCGAGCACGCCCTCAAGGTGGCGGCACTCTGGGATGAGACCAAGGACCGCCTCAAGGCAAATGCATTCGGACTCTCGGGAGGGCAGATGCAACGCCTCTGCATCGCCCGGGCGGTCGCGGTACGGCCGGACGTGCTGCTCATGGATGAGCCCTGCAGCGCGCTCGATCCCATCGCCACGCTCAAGGTTGAAGAACTCATCACGCAGCTCACGAAGGAGTTCACCGTGGTGATCGTGACCCACAACATGCAACAGGCCCGGCGCGTGGCGGATCTCACCGCCTTCATGTTCATGGGCCAGCTCATCGAGTTTGCCGATACCACGACCATCTTCGGTGCGCCCCAACAAAAGAAGACCGAGGAATACATCCGCGGCATTTTCAGCTGATGCTCGCATCTGAACCCCTTTCCCGTCCCATGCCCGCCACACTGGAAAAACCCGCCGCCATCAACGGCTCCAAGCCCCCCACCCACCTGACGGTGAAAATTGACGGGGTGGATTTCGCCTACGGTGCCCGCCAGGTCCTGTTCGATGTCACCATGGACATCGCGGCACGCGAGATCACGGCATTCATCGGTCCCAGCGGCTGCGGCAAGTCCACGCTCCTGCGCTGCATCAACCGGATCAACGACCTGATCGAAAATGCGGCCATCACCAAAGGCAGAATCACTCTCGGAGGCGTGGACATCAACCACCGGGATCTCGATGTCATCGCCCTGCGCCGGAAGGTCGGGATGGTGTTCCAGAAATACAACCCCTTCCCGCGCAGCATCTTTGAGAACGTGGCCTATGGTCTTGAAGTTGCTGGCGAGAAGGACAAGAAACGGATCACGGAAGTGGTCGAGGAGAGTCTCCGGGCGGCCACGCTTTGGGATGAAGTGAAGGATCGGCTCCATGAGAGCGCCCTCGGACTGTCTGGTGGCCAGCAGCAGCGCCTCTGCATCGCCCGGACGCTCTCAGTGAAGCCCGAAGTGGTGCTGATGGACGAACCGTGCGCAGCGCTGGATCCCATTGCCACAGCGAGAATCGAGGAACTTATTGTGCAGCTCAAAAAGCAATACACGATCGTGATCGTGACCCATAACATGGAGCAGGCGGTCCGTGTCAGCGACCGGACGGCGTTCTTCTATCTCGGCAAGCTCATGGAGTTCAATGACACCATGAAGCTCTTCACCGCGCCTGAGAAACCAGAGACGGAGCGCTATCTGAGCGGGCGCATGGGATGATGCAGACCAGCCTGTGAGCGATTGCTCTGGGCTGTGACGGTTCCGCCACTCAGCGGCTCAAATCACCCTGGGACAGCACCTTGAAACCTATCTTCCCCAAGGCTTCCGCGCCGACCTCTGCGTCATCGACGTAAAGCGCCAGCAACGGTTTCCCGCCGGGCCTGATGAGCAGCGGATAGCTGTGATGGATGTTGATCTCCGCCGCCAGCAGTCCGCTCAAGGCGTGACCAAGGTCATGCACGCCCTCGCGCAATTCGACCACGACGATGACCCGGGCGGCACAAGACAGCCCCTGCTCCGCAAAGACGCATTCCGCAGTCTCTGGGTCAGACACGACGAGCCGCACCAGAGTAAGTTCCACGGAATCTTGCACACTGAGACCCAGCACTTCGATATGATGATCATTGAGCAGCTTCACCAGCCCGAGCAACGCGCCGACGCGGTTGTGTAGAAAAACTGAGAGCTGCCGCACGGGTGATTTCGCCCGAGTGGTGCCAAAAGCTTCGGGTGGTTTTTCAGTTCCTGCGGGCATTTTAAATCAGTAAATCAGTAAATCAGTATTCCAGTGCGTCAGTGTGTTGTGCGTAAATGATTGCTCATTATGTGCCAAATATACAAATGAAAAACCGACTTCCGACTTCCGACTTCCGACTCACTGACTCACTGACTCACTGACTCACTGACTCACCGCCCCTACCCCGCCGGCCCCAGCGCGCCGCGCATCTCTTCGATTCGCGTCACCCGAAGCGGTACGCTCACCACGGCGCTGCCATCCATTGAGATATTGAACCGATAGACCCCGGGTTTTTCAAAACGCAGCCGCTGAAGATTGAGCACGAGATTCCGCGTGACGAATGGAACCTGCCCCTGAGAAAACGCAACCTCCATCACCGGTGTAAAGGCGGGCATGACCTCCTGCATGTTCTCGTCCTGCAGCTTGATGTTCAGCTCATGCCGGCCCCGGTCTTCGGGATCAAAGAGCAGCCGGAGCGCCAGCGAGCACTGGGGATGCACCACGGGAAACTGCGGCGCGCAAAGGGTGTCGAAAGCGCCGAGCACGCACAGCTTGCCCTGGTAGTCGGCGGCGGAATCGCAAAGAGTGGCGAGGAGAAGCTGCATGAGGTACTGTCAGTTCACGACCGCGGAACTCTCATTTCCTTACCGCGCTCTCCGGTTATTACCAGACAATTTTCAGGTTCACTTGCCGAACAATTTGCGGAAGAATCCTGCAACTCCGCGTTTGTCCTCCGTTTGCTGCGGTGGAAGGGGCGGCGCTTCCTGACCGCCGGACTCTGGCTCGGTCCTGCCGCTTCCATCGGACAGCTCGTCTTCCTCGGTCACAACGAGGGCCTTGGGCGCATCTTTGTTCTGCGCCAGCAGCACCAGCGGCTCCTCGGTCGATCCAACTTTCAGGATGTTGGTGAAGACCTCGTTCACGATGGGCGCGGCTTTTTTTCCTCCGCTGATCTCCTCGCCGGGCTGGCCCTCATAGACCACGGCATAGGCATAAAGCGGATCATTCGCCGGGAGAAATCCTGTGAACCAGGCCAGCCGGCGCTCTTCGTTCGGCTTCCATTGCGCGGTGCCGGTCTTGCCTGCGAGCTGGCAGTTGTATTTGTCGTCGAGCGCCGCTGCCTGGCCAGTGCCGGAGTCACCATTGACGACGGCGATCATGCCTTTGACCACGGGGTCGCGCGCGATGGATTTGAATTCCACGCGACGCCGCACTGCGGGAGTGAAGGCCTGGAGCACATGGTCGTTAAAATCCTGAATCTGCATCACCAGGCGCATTTGCGGCATGATGGTGCCGTCCGCGATCGCCGCCATGCACTGCGCAGCCTGAAGCGGCGTCACCAAAGTGCGGCCCTGGCCGATGGAGAGATTGGCCACGTCACCACCGAGGTTCCTATGACCGAGATGCTGCTGCATCCAGGCATCCGTCGGGACAAAGCCCGGGCGCTCCACCAGAGGCACGCCGGTGCGTTCACCAAAGCCCATGCGCACCGCCATATCGGTGATCGCCCGCCCGCCGGTCGCCAGTCCGACTTGATAGAACCAGGTGTTGCACGAGCGCTTGATGGCAGTGACCACGTTCATTTCGCCCTCGCCATCTTTATTCCAGTTGTGAAACACGCGGTCGCCCACCTGATACGCGTTGACGCAGTCAAAGGCCGTGCGCGGCGTGATGGTGCCGCTCTCCAGTCCTGCCATCGCCACCACCATCTTGAAGGTCGAGGCGGGTGGGTATTCACCTTGAAACGCCCGGGGAAACAACGGCAGGGTCTTGTCTTTCAAAAGGCGCTGATAAGCCTTCGCCGTTGGAGAGGGGATGAACAAGTTCGGATCAAAAAGCGGGTATGAAGCCATCGCCAGGATTTCGCCGGTGCGGATGTTCAGAATGACCATCGCGCCTCCCGTGGTGTGTTTGGCCAGCGCCTCCTCGGCATACTTTTGAAAATCACAGTCCAGCGTGGTGACGATGTTATTGCCAGGCATCGGACGGCGCAGCACCTCTTCCCTCACCTTGGTGCCATCAGGATTGAAGAGCACATTGATCAAGCCCGGCCTGCCCTGCAGGTCGCGGTCGAAGCTTTTCTCCAGTCCATCTGAGCCTTCCTGCTCCTCGAACACAACGTCCCCATCTTGAATGGGACCGAGCGGCAGCGGCCGCGACTTGCGCGTGTAACCGATGATGTGCGAGGCGAATGCGCCCTTCGGATAAATCCGCAGATAAGCCGCCTGCAACATCAAGCCGCTGCCCGGCTGCAAGAGAGGCGCCAGCCGGAGCTGCTGCTCGGACGTAAGTTCCTCGTTGATGCCGTCGGTGATGGAAAACACCAGCGGCAGCCAGCGCCGGTTTTTGTAATGCTGGAGCACGCGATCCTGGGTCAGGTTCCACGATTTATGGAGCAGGCGGTTCGCTTCAGAGACGCGCTGCGCGGCATACTCCAGAATCTTTGCATCCGGTGGGTTCTCGCCGAAAAACGGAAAGTTCAGCGCCAGATATTGCACCACCCGGCACTGGGCGAGCGCCACGCCATGACGATCCGTGATCTGACCACGCGGCGCAGGCACGCTCAGCGTAAACGTGCGCGCTTCCTTTTCCGTTTTCCATCCCGCCTTGAGTTCCGCTTTCACCGGTGCCGCCTCAGGAGCCATTGCCGGCAACGGCTTCGGCTTCTTCGACAACGGCACCGCATCCAAGTCCAGCTTGCGCGGTGCGGGTTTCACCGGCTCCATCGGGACCGTCCGGGGAATCGGGATGTCGTCCAGCGACACCGCGCGCCGCACCTCCTGCCCCTGCGCGGCAACAACAAGCCCAACCGCCCAGAACGCAGGGATCAAAATAGAATTCAGCAGGCGCATGACGATCATGATTCGGTTGAACGGACTGTCAGGCTCGCGGCAAAGCGTGTCCGCGTCAAGAGCGTTGCCCCTTGCGTCAGCGCAGAAAACTGCCAATTGAAAGGCATGGATTTCCGCCGCCCGCTCATCATCCCCTCGCTCCTCGCCGCCGACTTCGCCAACATCGAAGCCGAAGTGAAACGCGCAGAAGCCGCAGGTGCGGAGTGGCTCCATCTCGATGTCATGGACGGCAACTTCGTGGACAACATCTCCTTCGGCCCCGCCCTGATCGCCGCCGTCCGGAAGCACACGAAGATGTTCCTCGATGTCCATCTCATGATCCATCGCGCGGATCATTATCTGGAACGATTCCTCAAAGCCGGCGCCGACAACATCAGCATCCATGTCGAAGCAGACTACGACACCAGCGTGGATGCCACCTTGAAACGCATCAAGGCCGCAGGCAAAAGCGCGGGCCTCGTCATCAATCCGGCCACACCTTTCGAAGCTGCAAAACCTTTTCTTCCATTGATCGACCTCTTCCTCATCATGACTGTCGTCCCCGGCTTCGGCGGTCAGCCCTTCATGGAAAAGGAAACCATGCCCAAGCTCGCAGAAGCCCGCGACTGGCGCGACGCCCACGGCTTACAATACCACCTAGAAGTGGACGGCGGCATCTACACCAATACCGCCCCCATCGCCCGTAAACACGGCGCCAATCTTTTCGTCTGCGGCACGTCGAGCTTCGGTCCGCCTGATATGAAGCACTCGATGGCGGAACTCACGGCCAGCGTGGGCTGATTGTTTAAACGCCCACGGGTCTCCATACATATTCGTGACAGTGCCAGATGGGAACGCGGCTGGGAAAGCTGCTGGGAACGCCATTCTCCTGAATGGCGTTATTGCATACACTGCCAATCGGGAGATTGGCGTTCCCGGGTGATGGTGCATCGGCATTCATCATTCTCCGCTGAAGCTTCAGACAATGTGAGGACTCCGATAGTGGAGCAGAGTGTTGCAGGGCTTCAGCCTGCTTCAGGAGCAGGCTGAAGCCCTGCAACACAATTACGAATGCGCCGTATATAGTGCAAATTATCAGTCCATTGGCTACGAAACTCCAAATGAGGCATTTCGCCACGTGCGCGGCAACAATCAATACCTACAATCGGAGCCAATCACGCAGCGCAGCTTTCACCGCCGCATATTGATCCGCAGTCAGCAATCCCATCTTCCGCGAAAGCTTTCCCGGATCAAAGCTCGCCAGTCCTTGAACGTTCACCGCCGAAATCTTGGGCAGCCAGCGCGGCTTTCCCAGGAACACTTCGCCTCTCAGGCCGCGAATCTGCGACGTCAGCGGAGCCACGACCGCCAGCGCACGTGCATCGCTCGCCTGGGGAAAAGCGAGCACAAGAACCGGGCGGCTCTTTTCCACCATGCCCAGCTCCGCAAACCAAACCTC
>VFKE01000177.1 GCA_009885695.1 Verrucomicrobiota bacterium
AATCAGTCCGGGTTGCACGAGCAGGAAGCGGCGCAAGGCGGCTTAAAAGAATAGTTATTTCGGCGACAGAACACTAGTGAATAGTCGATAGCTAATAGCCTGATACTGAGCTGAGTGAATGGAATGCCATTTGTCACCTTCTGGGACACCCAAGCGCTTCATTTTCAGTCTATTATTGAGTCTCCCGTAATACGATGACGGTTTGCTGACTGGATGTCGGGGCCAGCTTGGCCCCGTTTCATGGGGACTGGCAGCCCCCAACACATTTCGTCATGCTATTGTGCGAGACTCAATAACTATCAGCGATCAGCCACCGACATTCCTTATTAGGATTATTTACGCGGGGTGATCGGTGTGATTTTGGTGCCTTGAAGGCCCAAGCCCGCCATCAGCCCCTGCTGATTGAAGAAAAAGGCATGGACGCCTTTTTTGATGGTGGTCGTGTTCAGTGATGTCGCCATTCCCCGGTTGGCGATGACCAAGGTCGGGCTGCTGCCAATATCCCAGCCTCCGCTGCGGTTGACTTTCTGGAGCGACTCATCATTCATAAGGAAGAGCGCGTAGCTATACTTCTGGACTCCCGCCTGCAGTCCGTATGAGGCGGAGGTTGTTTGATAGTAACCGACGATGCTTCCATCGTTCCGGAACATCACGCCATTCCCGGCCTGGCCTCCATAAATGAATCCAGCACGGGTGATGGATGGGAAAACGAACACGCCTTTCATTTCTTTGGCCAGCGTCCTGGCATTGGGATTCTGAGCGTAAAGTGATGAGAGGGCGGCGCGCGAATCGTGTGCTATTTGCGAGGCGCTGGCATGGGCCGCATTGGCGCGGGATACCGGGCCATTTGTCGTGCAGCATGGCATGAACGCGCAGATGGCGGCGGCAAGAATGAGGAATCGGGTGAGTTTGGTTTTCATGGTCTTGATCAGATTCAAATAAGCTAAAAAAAAGCATTGGGAATTGGCCGAAAGAAACGAAAAATATCGAAAAATCAAAACATGATAAGGAGCATTCTCCGTGGTCCTTCCCTTTGAATCTCCATCCTGTTTTCCTTCTTTCGTTTTTTCGGCGATTTAATTCTGTCTTCAAGATTAAGCATTCGGACCCGGAATGATGGCTGCCTTGGTCCGCGACTGTTTTTTTGCCTCAGCCTTGACGACTTTGGCCTGGAGTCGGTCGTGACGCTGTCCAGCTTGCAGTCTTATATCCGGTTTTGGCTTCCTTGAAAGCTGATTTTGCCTCGGCGGCACGTTGTGCGGTTCCGACCGCATTGCTGGCGGCGGCGGCAAGGACGGTGGTTGTTGGATTGGTCGTTTACATCGTCATTTGTTTTGTTGCTTGCTTGTTGTGTCGGTGGTGGCGGGTGCAGATACTTCAGTTTTAACGACACCCTTGGCGCAGCGGAATCCGATATGGCTCATGCCGGTGTCGATTGGGGAACCGCGCCGGGCGCTGGGACGATAGCCTTCGCTGTAAGAAGCATCGCAGAGAAAGGATCCGCCTCGAATTATGCGCTCCTGCTGGTCGGGATGACCCGGCGAATAACATGAAGCGGGTCCAGTCGGATTGACGCAAACACCGGCGAGTTTGGCGCGGGCCAGCGTGTCCACGCGATACCAGTCACTGCACCAGTTCCAGACGTTGCCGCCCATGTCGTAGAGTCCGTAGCCGTTGGCGGGATATGATTTGACGGGCGAAGTGCCGGCGAAGCCGTCCTCGGCCGTGTTCTTGCTGGGGAACGTGCCGGTCCAGATGTTGACCATAAATTTCCCGCCGGGTTTGAACTCATCGCCCCAGGCGAAACGTTTGCCCGCGAGCCCGCCGCGCGCCGCGTATTCCCACTCGGCTTCAGTGGGGAGTCGTTTGTCGGCCCATTTCGCGTAGGCGACCGCGTCATCCCAGGCGATCATCACGACTGGGTGAGCCTCGCGACCCTTGAGATCGCTGGCCGGTCCCTCGGGATGCTGCCAACTCGCCCCGCGCGTCCAGTCCCACCAGGTTTCCCCGGCTCGTGGATCGATCGGTCCCGGCGGCGACGAAAAGGTCACGGACCCGGGTTGTAAAAGTTCGTCAGAAGGTTTCGGCGTTCCGGCTGGGACGGTTTTTTTGATCTCCTCCCAATCGATCGGACGTTCCGCGATGGTCTTGTAGCCTGCGGCTTCGACGAACTTCCGGAACTGGGCATTGGTCACGTCGCAAGTATCCATCCAGAAACTATCAAGGGTTACGTGCACCACTGGCTGTTCATCCTGCCGGCTGCCGGGAAGCGCGCTGCCCATGGCAAAAGTGCCGCCCGGAATGAGCACCATGCCGAGTGGAGGCGGGGACTCGGCGAAGGCGGCGCCGGCCAAACTGGCGGCGAGAAATAATAGATGACGGGGGTTTTTCATAATGACACGAATACAATCAAAAAAGGGCTCTGTGGGAATTTGGGTGTGATTCGTTTCAAGCTGGCAGCATGTCGAGTTTTCCGCAATAGAAGAGGATTCGGATGCGGAAGTTTTGGAAGTTGGGCAGTCCGCGT
>VFKE01000106.1 GCA_009885695.1 Verrucomicrobiota bacterium
AAGAATCAAAAAGAACCACACCCCGGCAAATCCAGCCCAGTGCCGCCGCCACACACCCACCATCGTGGCGGCGAGCAACAGCGCCACAATCAGCGCCGCCGGCACAATCTCCCAGAAACCCTGCGCCACTTCCGAGCCGTAATCTAAAATCAGCGGATGCGGCCAGACACACAGGCGCAAGTAATGCACCACCGTTCCAAACTGCGTCAGCACGTAATCCAGCCAACTCATCCCACTAACGATCTCCGCAACAGGCCCCTTCGCGTCCGCCGGCGAAAACATCATCTTCAAGATGTCCAGGTTCGAACCGCCCGTTCCCAGCAGCAACGCCGCCAGCACCGCCCAAGTGGAGAACATCGCCAGATAAAAACCACGTCGCTCCCGCCAGGCCTGCTGGATGGAACCGGCCACAAAAACCCAGTCGTAAAACAAGACCGTGATCGGAGCACTCACCATGACTTCCTTGGCCGTCATCCCCAGCGCGCACAGCACCACCGCCCCCGCCCGCCACCAGCGCGACCCGTCCACTCCACGAATGAAACAATACAGCGTGAGCAGGTAGATCAAGCCCACCAGCGACTCCGCGCGCTGCACCATGTAGGTCACCGATTCCGTCTGCAACGGATGCACCACCCAGAGCAGCGCCACCACCAGCGCCAGCCACGGCGCGGACCCGGAACCCAAGCGCCCCGAGGATTCAACCCGGAGCATCGTCCGGCGCACGATCCCATAAAGGGTCAGCCCCGCGAGCACATGCACCAGAAGATTCACTGCATGATAACCCCACAACTCGAACCCGCCCACGGCATGGTTGAGAGCAAAACTCAGGTTCAGCAAGGGCCGGCCTTCCACGGTTGTGCCCCGAACCAAAGCTCCTTTCTCCGGGAACAGAACTCGTCCCAAGTCGGACAGATGCCGGATCGTGGGGTTGTCCCTGATGGCAGGCTCATCATCAAAAACAAAGGGCCCCTGAAAGCTGTTGGCATACACCAGCAGACCCGCCAGCCCAATCAGGAACAAGGGCAGTGTCCTCTGCCAGTAAATTGCAACCCAGCTAGGTTGTTTGATCAGGCTGTCTTCATTGCAAGTCATGAGCGGTAAGGCTATGTCCGCTGCCTGCACCGGTCAAAAACTATACGCAAGCCAGGCCTTTGACCCTCCGACTTCCGCTCAGGGTGCCACAGGTCGATTTTCCCGCAAAGGTTTGCCCGCTTGATAAAGGTTGCGCGCCTTCTGGATGGCGTTGGTTAGCGCACCGTTACCCTGGGCGGAGGCCAGAGACAATAC
>VFKE01000053.1 GCA_009885695.1 Verrucomicrobiota bacterium
CATTGGGCATTGGTTTGGAAGTTATCAGGGAAGGCTGAAGCCAAAGGGAGAGAAGCCGAAGGATGAGGAGGTGTGATCACCCGCCTGAAGATGGCCACTACAGCCAGTGAACAATTTATATTATCTAATTTGTGGGTAAAGCTCAGAAGAAGCCACGGCAGCCAACGAAGCATACCTATTTCCCGCGTTCTTACGAACGCGGCTACGAAATTATTTAAACCGCCCTGATAGCTCTGCTGCAGAACAGAGCGCGAGTGCATGATTTTGAGGCTGTCGGCTATCAGTAATCACATGTTCGTCAGGCTGCAAATCAGCTCACACATTGCAATTGCCACGAGGGATTCACTCACATAGGTTGAAGCATTCGGTCTCATGGAACATGATGTTCAACCTGGGTATTAATGAATATGCGGATTAGTGTCGCCAGCGATGTCATTGCCAAAGGCCAGAACGTGACCGTAACACACCGGGCGATATTTGGCCTTTGCCTTTTTGGCCCGATCGCCGGGCAGATCATTCAAAGACAAGAGAAATTAAACTAACAATCCCATGGAAGACACACCTGAAGAACAGTGCACTTGTCCGTTCGATTTAGCAGGCGGAAAAATTTGCCGGCATACCCTTCCCCACTTCGTCTCAGCCGGGCGTCTTGGGCGCTGGCAGTGCGCCGGAAGCAGAAACTATTTCCCGGCAGCCGGATCGATCTCTGCCATCGTAGTTCTCTTAGCCAGCTTGGCCATGTCCGAGCCAAAACCCTCGGACACACCACCGAACAAGCCCGAATCCACGAAGGTAGAAGATAAGGTAAAAGGCGATAATACCGATAAAAAGAAGCCGGAAAATGACGAGGCCAGGGACAAGCCCAAGCTCTCCGAGACGAAGCATTCCATCGTGCTTAACGGTGTGAAAATCGACTACACGGCCACGGCGGGCACGCTTCAACTGAAGAATGCGGAGGGCAAGCCGACGGCGGACATTTTTTTTATCGCTTACACCAAGGACGGCGTGAGCGATCTGGCGCGGCGCCCCGTGACCTTTTCCTTCAACGGCGGCCCCGGCTCGTCCTCGGTGTGGATGCACATGGGATTGCTCGGTCCGAAGCGCGTGAAGCTGCAAGACGACGGCGGTGCGCTGCCTCCACCGTATGAACTGGTGGAGAACAAATATTCGCTGCTTGATGAGACTGACCTCGTCTTCATCGATCCCGTGGGCGCGGGTTTCAGCCGCGCGACCAAGCCGGAGGAGGCGAAGAAGTTTTATGGCGTGAAAGAGGATGTGAAGAGCGTGGCGGAATTCATCCGGCTCTACGTCACGAAGAACACGCGCTGGGCATCGCCGAAGTTCCTCATCGGTGAAAGCTACGGCACCACGCGCGCGGCGGCATTGAGCGGTGAGCTCATGGATCGGCACCACATGAACTTGAACGGCATCATGCTGGTGAGCACCGTGCTGAACTTTCAGACCATCTGGGGCGGCGAGGGCAACGACCTGCCTCATGTGCTTTATCTGCCGAGCTTCACCGCCGCAGCATGGCATCACCAGAAACTGCCCGCAGACTTGCAGGTCAAATCCTTGCCTGAAGTGCTGAAGCTCGCCGAGGTGTTTGCCGCCGGTGACTACAACCACGCGCTGATGCGTGGCGCGGCATTGGAGAAGCAAGCGCGTGACGCCATCCTGAAGCAGATGGCCCGCTTCACCGGGCTCAGTGTGAACTATCTCGACCGGGCGAATTTGAGACCGTCGCTGTCGCGCTTTGGCGTGGAACTGCTGCGGGACAGGGATCTCCAGGTTGGGCGCTATGACAGCCGCTACACAAGCTTCGTGCGTGACCGTCTGACAGAAACAACGGAGGCTGATCCCAGCGCGGATGCGGTCTTCAGCGTCTTCGCCTCCACTTTCAATCACTATCTGCGCACCGAACTGAAATTCGATGAGGACAAGCCTTATGATATCCTCGGAAACGTCGTCCCGTGGAACTGGGACTCGGACAACAAATCCCTGAACGTGGCAGAGACGCTTGCCCAAAGCATGACGCGCAATCCCTTCCTGAAAGTCCACATCTCCTGCGGCTACAGCGATCTGGCCACGCCCTATTTCGCGGCGCGCTACACGTTCGAGCACATGAATCTCCCTGCGGCACTAAGGAAAAACCTGGTGATGGACGATTACGCCGCCGGTCACATGATGTATCTGAACCTGCCCGACCTGAAAAAGCAGAAGGCCGATCTGGCGAAATTCGTGCGAGGTGCCTCGGGGAAGTGACAGCAAGATTCAAGACGGAAGAGTGGAGGAATGGAATACTGGAACATCGAACATCGAACTCTGAACTCTGAACTCTGCATTCTGCATTCTGCATTCTGCATTCATCATTCATCATTCCAACTCCCCCCCCTCACCCCTCCGTCTCCGGATCCGGGATGCGCGTAAAGGCGATCCGCATCGGCGTGTAAGTCAGGGCGTTGTGCGCGCCGCCGAAGTAAACCTTGTTGCTGCCGAAGCCGATGTTCACCTTGTCCACGGCGGCGCAGAGCGCGGCATGATCGCGCCGCAGCAGAGTGAACATCGGCGTGCTGGTCTGCCGCAGATTGAGCCGAAAAAAAGTCACGCCCACCTTCTTCGGCGCCGACCCGCGCTCCCGGCGCTCCCAGAGTGTGTCCAACGCGCGCAAGAGTTCCAGCGTGTCCTGCGTTTCAGTAAAAATAATATCGTCGCTCCAGTGTCCCTCCTGATGCCGCACGCCAAGCTGGAGACCGCCCGCGCAGAAGCCCGCCTTGCGCAGGCGCATCGCGGCCTTCTGGATCAGCCGGTGGCAGACGGCGCGCGCGCCTTCGTCACTGCGCAACTCCGGCGGCAACACATGGGAGTGGCCGATGACGCGCTTGTGCACCGGAGGCCGCGGCACATCCTCGCCGCGCAGCAGCCGCCACATCCGCGCGCCTTCAATGCTGTGCCACGCGTGGCGCA
This sequence comes from Verrucomicrobiota bacterium, assembly GCA_009885695.1. GTDB lineage: Bacteria > Verrucomicrobiota > Verrucomicrobiia > Verrucomicrobiales > Verrucomicrobiaceae > VFKE01. The sequence continues at coordinate 2,965 of VFKE01000053.1, forward strand.
ATTCTTTTTCCGTGGCGCTGCAGAGCCGCTCCACCGTGCGGATGCCGCACTCGCGCAAGCGACGCTCCATATTGGGACCGATGCCGCAGAAGTCGCGCAACTCCAGCGCATGCAGCTTGTGCGGCAGATCGTGCAGCTCGATCACGACCAAGCCATCCGGCTTTTGCATGTCAGACGCCAGCTTCGCGAGATACGGATTCGGCGCGATGCCGATGGAGCCGGTGAACGTGGCTGCAGCGCTGAGATGATGCCGGGTGCGCGGAGATTCTTTTTCGGCCACGCGGGCAATGGCGCCATTGATTTCGCGCGCGAGACTTTCGGCATTCCCGCGCTGACACTGTCTGCCGGTGAGCTGACACCACATCTCGTCAATGGACATCACTTCCTCCACATGCGTGCACGACTCCACGGCGGCGACCAGCAGATGATGCAGGCGGATGTATTCCACGGGACGCGACTCCACAATCTGGATGCCGGCACAAAGCTGCCTGGCCTCGCGCACTCCGGTGCCGGTCTTCACGCCAAAAAGTTTCGCCTCCTTGCTGGCAGCAATGCAGCAGGTGCTGTCCGTATCTTTCACCGGCACCACGCCGACGGGACGACCGCGCAAGTGCGGCTCCAGCAGTTGCTCCACGGAAGCGAAGTAGCTGTTAAAATCCACCATGAGCGCGCGGAGAGACATGGAAAAAAGGAAATTGGGAATGCGGAATTTTGAATTCTAAATGCGATGTGATATAAGTGTTCAATTGAACATATATCAGCCGTTGCCATTTTGCACGCGATTTCTGCATTCATGCTGCCATGCCCTGGAAATGAAGTCGCCGGCTGGCAGTGGCACAGGTTTGCAACCTGTGTGTATGCCGACCATTCTGGTCGGCTCTGGCAAGGGTTGTCCGGTCAGAATGACCGGACAACACACAGGCTCTAGAAGCCTGTGCCACTTCGATTGCCAGGTTTGCCAACCCGGCTTCTACTTGCCGATCGCCGCATTACCAACTAACAAAGTCCCATGCACGATTCCCGCATCGACCAACTTGCCCGGCAACTCATTCGTTACTCGACCCAAGTCCGCAAGGGCGACCGGGTGATGCTGGATCTCTATGACGCACCAAACTCCATCGCCATCGCTCTCATCCGCGAGGTGGTGAAGGCCAAAGCCATGCCGGTAGTGAAACTGCACGACACCATCGTCACTCGCGAACTCATGAAACATGCGGAGGCGGAGAGCTACGCGATGCTGGCAAAAAATAATCTCGATCTCATGAAGGAGATGGACTGTTACATCGCCGTGCGCGGCAGCCACAACATCACCGAGACCAGCGACGTGCCCGCCGACAAAATGAAACTCGTGGCGGAAAAAATGCGCGCAGTCATCAACCACCGCGTCAACCACACCCGCTGGTGCGTGCTGCGCTGGCCAACCTCCGCAATGGCGCAACAGGCCAGCATGAGCACCGAGGCCTTTGAAGATTTCTACTTCCGCGTCTGCCTGCTCGACTACAAATCACTCATGCCCGCGATGAAGGCGCTCAAGGAGCTGATGGACAAGGCGAACAAAGTCCACATCAAGGGCCCCGGCACCGACCTCCGCTTCAGCCTCAAGGGCCTCAAGGCCATCCCCTGCGGCGGGGACCACAATATCCCGGACGGCGAAGTCTTCTCGGCACCGGTGCGCGACAGCGTGGAAGGCCACATCACCTACAACACTCCCTCCATCTACCAGGGCATTGCCTTCGACAATGTCCGGCTGGAGTTCAGCAAGGGTAAAATCGTCAAGGCCACCGCCAACAACACCAAGGCCATCAACCGCATCCTCGACAGCGACGAGGGCGCCCGCTACATCGGCGAGTTCGCCATCGCCGTGAACAAGGAGATCCGCGAGCCGATGCGCGACATCTTGTTCGACGAAAAGATCGGTGGTTCTTTCCACTTCACGCCCGGCCAGGCCTACGAGGGCATTACTGACAACGGCAACCGCAGCCAGGTTCACTGGGATCTCGTCAACATCCAGCGCCCTGACTACGGCGGCGGTGAAATCTGGTTCGACGGCAGGCTCATTCGGAAGAATGGCAAGTTCCTGCCACGTGAATTGCAAAAGCTAAACTGAGGAGCTGCGGTTCCGTCTTGCCCTGATCACGGGATCGCTGCATTCATTCAGGATGCCCAGAAGGTTTCCGCCCCGCCCGGAGCATTTTAAAAAAACGTAGCCGCATCTCGTAAGAGTGCGGGAAGAAGCCACGGCGGCCAACGAAGCATGCCTATTTCCCGCGTTTTCGTTTCGCGGCAACGCAACACAAACGCGGCTACGAAATTATTTAAGCCGCTCTAGCAAGAAAGACCGGGCGTCTTCGTTCGATCCTGCTGGAGCATTTTTAAAATAGACGTAGCCGCATCTCGTGAGAGTGCGGGACAAAATCGCCTGGACACAAAACTTCCAATCTCCCCGCATTCTTACGAAGCACGGCTACGTCTTTAATTAACCCGCTCTAAATCCACATCCCCGCAGGAATGACCGCGTCCTTCGGAATTACGACGATGCCGTCACGAATGAAGTAAAGCCCGTCGGGCCCGTCGAGGTTCATATCTTTGCCCTTCGGTGTAATAACCACCCCGTCGCCGATGTGGACATTTTTATCGATGATGGCGCGCTCAATCTTGCAGTTCTTTCCGATGCCGGGTGCCGGACGGTTTGCGGAAAAATTTGCCGCGCCCGCATAGTAGTCCGCGCCCATGACGATGCACTGCCGGAGCGTGGTTTTTTCCTCCACCACGGTGCGGATGCCCAGGATGCTCATCTCAATTTCCGCTTCGGTCAGAATGCAGCCATCGGAGAGTAACGCATGACGGATGCTGCCGCCGTTGATCTTGGTGGCCGGAAGAAAACGCGCGTGCGTGTAAATCGGTGCCTGGGAGTCGAAGAAGTCGAACTCCGGCACCACGGAACAAAGGTCGAGATTGGCCTCGAAGAAACTGCTGATGGTCCCGATATCCTCCCAGTAGCCCTGGAAAGGATAGCTTTGAACTTTGTAATTCTTGATCGCAGCGGGGATGATGTCCCTGCCGAAATCCGCCAGTTCGTTGTCGAGCGCCTCAATCAGCACATCGCGATTAAAAACATAGATGCCCATGCTGGCTTCAAAGCTGGGCTCGGTTTCGGAGAGGCTGAGTTCCTTTACTGTCTCTGCAGGCATGGCCAGTGCTCCGAGAACGCTGGGTTCCTTCGGTTTCTCCACAAAGTTGCGGATGCGCCCGCTGGCGTCCGTCTGCATGATGCCAAAGCTCTGCGCGCGCTCGCCGTCCACGGGGATGGTGGCCAGGGTGATGTCGGCGCCGCTTTCGATGTGTCTTCCCAGCACTTTGCGGAAGTCCATGCGGTAAAGTTGATCGCCGCTGAGAATGAGAAAATACTTAGACTTCCCCTGCGTGAAGGTGCGCAAGTTCTGCCGCACAGCGTCGGCGGTGCCCTGATACCAGTTCAGATCGCCTGATGTCTGCTGCGCCGCGAGGATTTCCACGAAGCCGTGGCTGAAGAGGTCGAACTTGTAAGCGCGGCTGATGTGGCGGTTGAGCGAGGTGCTGTTGTATTGCGTGAGCACATAGACCTGGCGCACGCCGCTGTTGATGCAGTTGCTGATGGGGATGTCCACCAGCCGGTATTTTCCCGCGAGCGGCACGGCTGGCTTGGCCCGGTCTTTCGTCAGCGGGAAGAGCCGAGATCCCGCGCCTCCGCCCATGACGATCCCCAAGGTAAACTGGTTGAGCAATGCCTCGGTTTCGAAGCGATTCACGGTGATCTTCGCAGCTTGCATAACCCTATTTTGCTTGAACATGATTCGCGGGCAAGCGTTTCCTCCCGCCACTCGCAAAAAAAACGCCCCCGCCTTTCAGGACGCACGACGCAACACCCGCACCCGCTCCCGGTCCTCGCGCCCTTCGAAGGCCACATCCGGCACGTAGTCATCCACGATTTCGTAACCTTCCGCAAAGAGCGCCGTCAGATCAGCCACACTGAAGGGATAAGGCGGTCCTTCATGGCCCGGATCCAGCGCGGGATCGATAAACCACACCCCGATCAGCAAGCCACCAGGCCGCAGCGTCAGATCAATGCCGCGCCGATAGTCAGCACGTAACTCAGGAGGCAGCGCACTCATGCATGTGTGCTCCAACACCACATCATAAGCACCGCGCATCTCATCCGGCGGATCAAAAAAATCCCCGGTCACGAAGCGCTCCGCCAGTTGCGGATATTGCGCGCGTGCCTCCGCCACTCCTGTCGGCGCGATGTCCAGCCCTGTCGCATCCAACCCCTGCTCCACCGCCAGCGCCACCTCATGTCCGCGACCGCATCCCGGCACCAGTGCGCGACCGCGCACCGCGTGACGTTCCAAATACTGCTTCATCGGCAGTGATGGTCCGCCGCGATCCCAGAAGACCTCGCCCGCCTGGTATTTTTGTTCCCAATTCATATACCCCATACAACCCGTCGTCAGGCTCATGTCAATCATAGGAACCAGCTCGATGACTCGCGGATAAGCTTGAGTTTCCCGCACAAGGAGTCAAGCTATCCGGCAGATGATCTTCATCATGAAAACCACGCTCTCCTTTCTCCTGCTTCAGGCCTCACTCGCCTTCGCACAGCCAGTGACATCACCCTCAGAAGCATCGCCCGCAACTCCGACGGCACCCGATGCTCCGGCAATTTTAACCAAGCCCTTAAAAAATCTTCCGCCTTCAAAGCAGGGCGATTTTACCAATAAAGTTGTCGTCATCCCGGTGGGCCAGGAAGATCTCATCAATCCGGCGCGGTTCGAATTCATGTCCCGCACCCTGAAGCGCGCCACCGATGAAGGCGCGGAGGCGGTGGTGTTCGACATCGACACACCGGGCGGCCTGGCCTGGGACACGATCACGCTGATGATGCAGGATTTGCAAAAGCTCGCCTGCCGCAGTGTGGCCTTCGTGAATCCGCGCGCGATCTCCGCCGGCGCGCTCATCGCTGTGGCGACCGATGCGATTTACATGAGCCCGGTCAGCAGCATCGGCGCGGCCACGCCGGTGAACTCGGACATGAAAGATATGGGCAAGGACGAACGGGCTAAAAACAACTCCGCCTTCATGGGTATGGCGCGCAGCGTGGCCAGCGCCAAGGGCCACAACTCCGCCGTGGTGGAGGCGATGATCGACAAGGACGTGGGCCTGAAGATTGGCAGCGAGGTCATCTGCAAGAAAGGCAGCATCCTCACGCTCGACCAGAAGCAGGCCACGAAGGAATATGATGGCAAACCGCTGCTGGCCAAGGGCATTGTGAAAGACCTCGCGGAACTGCGGCAGCGGGAGGGATTCAAAGGCGAGGTCATCACTGCGGAGCCGCGCGGGTTTGAAAAGATCGCCCTGCTCATCGCGCAATACGCCTCCATTCTCATCCTCATCGGACTGGCCGCCGGCTATATTGAGCTGCAACACCCGGGCCTGATGATTCCGGGCATCATCGCCGCCGTCGCGTTCAGCCTGTTTTTCTTTGGCCACTTCGTGGCGGGCAGCCTGGCGGGCTACGAAACCATCGTGATCTTTGTCATCGGCCTGCTGCTTTTGATCGTGGAGTTTTTCATTTTCCCCGGGCATATCATACCGGGACTGGTGGGGTTGGTCATGGTTCTGGGATCGCTGCTCTACACGATGGCCGGCTGGGACACGACCGTGCCTGCGGGAGGAACGTTCCCGGCAGACTTTGCTGACTATTCTGCGCCCGTGCGGAACATCGGCATCGCCTTCATCGGCGCCATCGCGATCGTGATCATGGCCATGCGCTTCCTGCCCAACGTGGGACCGTTCAATCTGCTGGTGCTGCACACCCGCGTTGGCGGCGCACAAGCTTCGATCGAAGGCGAAGCCCAGTCGCTCGCGGCCAAGATCAAAGCCGGCGACACCGGCAACACCATCAGCGCCCTGCGGCCCTATGGAAACGTGAACTTCAGCGGCCTGCACATGGAAGCCATGGTTGAAGGCGACTACCTCCCGCCGCAGACGTCCGTGCGCGTCGTGTCCATCAGCGGCGGCAAGGTGGTGGTGGAACGGGCTTAAGACGCTGATTGCAACCACCGGAGTTTGTGACACTGACACCCACCAGCCTGAAGCCCGTGTTACCCACTAAATTGCACCCGCAAGAACAGCCCTGAACATCCTTGCGAAAAACAGCAGATGAGCAACGTTAGCCTCTTGGACCACCGCTCCTAGTCAGTTGCCAATAACCCACCCGGAATCATTGTGCCGACAGCTCCATCGCGCACTTGGGAAAATGACCCCTCGTTACGCCCTCAACTTTTCATCCATCATCGTTCCCGCCGCGTTCGCGCTGGCGGCCTTGTTCGTTCCGGCCACGGCGCGCGCCATTGAAGACCATGCTGCTGCGTTAAAGTTTTTTGAAACCAATATCCGCCCTCTGCTGGCTGACCAATGCTTCAAGTGTCACGGCGAGAAAAAGCAGAAGGCCTCACTCCGGCTCGACAACCTGCACTACATTCTGGAAGGCGGCGACAGCGGCCCGACCGTCGTTCCCAACGATGCCGGGCAATCCTTGCTCATGAAAGCGGTCAACTACGAGGACGCCGACCTCCAGATGCCGCCCGACAACAAGCTGGAGCCGCAACAAATCGCCGATCTGAAAAAATGGATTGAACTCGGTGCGCCCTGGCCGGAAAAAGAGGTGACGCAGGCCGCCAACCGCAAGCCCGGAGAGTTCAGCGAGGCCGACCGCGCGTGGTGGGCTTTTCAGCCGGTGCATGTCGTCGCACTCCCGGTGGTGGACAGCCCGGCTTACAAGATCGTCAATCCCATCGACCGCTTTGTCTCCGTGAAGCTGCAGCAGGAGAGACTGCCGCAGTCGCCTGAAGCCACGCAGCACGAACTGGCCCGGCGCATTTACTTCAACCTCCACGGACTGCCGCCGACGCCGGAAGAACTCCAGACTTTCATCCAGGACAAGGCGCCTGATGCCGTCGAGCGCCTGATCAACAAACTTCTGGATAACCCGCGTTATGGCGAACGCTGGGCGCAGCACTGGCTCGACCTCGCGCGCTATGGCGAATCCGACGGCTACCGCGAAGATGCGTATCGCCCCGACGCCTGGCGCTATCGTGAATATGTCGTCCGTTCGCTCAACGATGACAAGCCCTACGATCGTTTCGTGCGCGAACAGTTGGCTGGCGATGAAATCGACCGCGACAATCCGGACGCGCTCATCGCCACGGCACTGCTGCGCCACACGGCATACGAATACAACCAGCGGGACGCCGAGGGCCAACGCATCACGATCCTCAACGAACTCACCGATACCGTCGGTGAACTTTTTCTCGGCCTGAGCTTCGCCTGCGCGCGCTGCCACGACCACAAGTTCGATCCCATCCTGCAGAAGGACTACTACCGCCTTCAGGCCTTCTTCTCACCGCTGATCTGGCGCGACGATCTACTCCTGGCCACTGCGGAGGAAAAATGTGTGCATGAAGAAAAACTGCTGGCCTGGGAAACTGCTGCCGCCGAGCCGAGAAAACGTCTGGCCGAAGCACTCCGGCCCAGGCTCGAGAAGCTGATGCAGGACGCGGTGAAAAAATTCCCCGAGGAAATCCAGGCCATGGTCAACAAACCGGATGAAGGAAAATCCGCCTACGAAAAACAAATCACCTACTACGTCCGCCGGCAGGGCCTCGAAGATCAAGCCATGCTCACCGTCTCCAAATTAAAGGGCGCAGACCGTGCAGCGGGAGAACTGGCCCGTTCACAGTTGAAGCCATACGATTCACTCAAACCCAAGCCCCTGCCGCTGGCATTCGCGGTAACCGACGTCGGCCGCGACTCGCCGCCCACGAAGATGAAAACACGCAAGAACGGCGAGCAGACCGTCGAGCCCGGATTCATTTCGATCCTGGATGCCGCCGATGCAGCAATCACTCCACCGGAGAATCTGGAGAGCACCGGCCGCCGCACCGCGCTGGCGAATTGGATCACAAAGACCGATAATCCGCTCGCCGCACGCGTCATCGTGAACAGGGTGTGGCAGCATCATTGCGGCCGCGGATTGGTGGCGACCGGCAGCGACTTCGGCCAGTTGGGGGAAAAGCCAAGCCATCCGGAACTGCTGGACTGGCTCGCGCATGAATTCGTCAACAAGGGCTGGAGCCTGAAGTGGCTCCACCGAACCATCATGAATTCGGCCACGTATCTTCAGTCCACCCGTCCGCCGCACTCCGAAATGGCTTTGAAAATTGATCCCGACAACCGCTGGCTCTGGCGCATGAGTCCGCGCCGGCTCGACGCCGAACAGGCGCGCGACGCGCTGCTGGCGATCAGCGGCGAACTCACCCCCACCTCCAACTCCCCGGGCGTGGAATCGCACCAACCGGTGCGCGCGCTCCACACCCGCAAAATCCGCAATTCACAGGATGAATTTCTCCGCATGTTCGACGCGCCCAACGGTTTTCAAAGCACCGCGAAGCGCGATGCCACGAACACCGCGCTGCAAAGCCTGCTCATGATCGGCGGTGACTGGCCACTCCAGCGCGCACGCGCCATGGCCGCGCGACTCCTGCAAGATGCCGGCCCCATGCCGGAACAACTGGTGCCTCTTGCATTCGAACTCGCGTATTCCCGTGCGCCGCAGAAGCACGAAGTCGATACGGCCGCCGCCTTCCTCCGCGCCCAACTCGGGACCATGGACAGCAATCAGAAATCCGCCAAACCCGTTCCGTTCACCATGGATCCGCTGGTGGATGCCATGCCGTTCTTTGGCAAACATCCGCTCAGCGGATTGAAAGCGGTGGCCTTCCGGCCCGGCGGCACTTTTGAAAAACTCCGCGTGCAGACCGGGGACATGGAAGGCGAGAGCTTCACCGTCGAGGCTGTCATCTATCTGGACTCGATCTATCCCGACTCATCAGTGCGCACCATCGCCTCGCGCTGGAACAACGCGAAAGCAAGCAAGGGATGGGCCTTCGGCGTGACCAGCGCGACATCCAAATTCCAGCCGAACAATCTCATCATGCAGCTCATTGGCGATGATGCCCAGGCTGACAACACCTACGAGGTCGTGGCCTCCAACATCCGCATCCCGCTCAAGACCCCCTGCTATGTCGCCGCTGTCGTATCCAACCAACCCGCGGGCGACCGCGACTCCGGCGGCACCGTCACGTTCTATTTTAAGAATCTCGCCGAACCGCAAGCCGCTCTCGACACGGCCGTCATCCCCCATCCTGTGGCCAGCGGTCATGTGAACCGCGAGCACCAGCTTTACATCGGCGGCTGCGACCGTGATCCGCGCAGTTTGTGGGACGGTGTCGTCAGCCGGGTGACGGTCACCCGCGGCACGCTATCGGAGGACGACCTGCTCGTGACCAAACCGCAGGGCGGCGGGGATTGCCTCTTCGATGCCCAGGCAGAATCCATCAAGAGCACCCGTGAACCCCTCTTCATCTGGGAAAAATCCGCCACAAAATCCGTCACCCCCTCGGCCCAGCTCGATGCCGTCACCGACTTCTGTCATGCGCTCATAAACTCCAATGAATTTCTCTATCTGCATTGAAGACAAGGTTACGAGTTATGGGTTATTCGATATTTTATCCTAACTCCTAACTCCTAACTCCTAACTCCTAACCTTTAACTTTTTTCTTCAGCACCATGCCCCCCCACCACGAACTCCTCACTGACCGCCGCGACTTTCTCCGCCGCGGCGGCGCTGGATTCGGCGCGCTGGCACTGGCCTCGCTGCTGGGTGATTCGAAATTGCTTGCGGCACTCGGCGATCCCCAAGGCCGGCCCGGCACACCCGTGCCCGGCAAACTGACCCACACGGCCGGACAGGCAAAGAGCGTCATCTTCCTTTTCATGGAGGGCGGCCCCAGCCATCTCGATATCTGCGATCGCAAACCGCTGCTCAACAAGTTGGCCGGCCAGAAGCTGCCCGACAGCTTTGGCTCCGTCATCACGGCGATGGGCGAATCTCGCGCGCCGCTCATGGCCTCCAAACGCACCTGGCGGCAATACGGCAACAGCGGGCTGGAGTTTTCCAACTGGATGCCGCACACCGCAGAGCACGCGGATGATCTCTGCGTGATCCGCTCCTGCGTCTCCGACGGCATCAACCACGCCGGCGGCGTCTGCATGATGAACACCGGCTCCATCTTCGGTGGTCGCCCCTCGCTCGGAAGCTGGGTCACCTACGGCCTGGGCACGGACAATCAAAATCTCCCCGCCTTCGTCGTCATGAAGGACAACGACTCCGACGTCGTCAATGGCGTGCGTAACTGGGGCGGCGGATTCATGCCCGCCACCTACCAGGGCGTCATGTTTGACGAAGGCCCATCTCCCATCGCCAACTTGCAAACACCCCGCAATATTTCCAGCGCGCGGCAGAGCGGCAAGTTGGCCTTTCTCAACCAGCTCAATCAAGCCCATTACAAAGGCCGCGAAGACAACAGCGAACTCGACGCTCGCATCAAAAGTTACGAACTCGCCTTCCGCATGCAGGCGGAGGCACCCGGCGCGGTCGATCTCGCGCGCGAAACGGAGGCCACACGCAAACTTTACGGCATGGATAGCAAGCGCACAGAGACCTTCGGCCGCATGTGCCTCATGTCCCGCCGACTCGTGGAGCGCGGCGTGCGCTTCATCCAACTCTATCATGGCTCCGGCAGCAAGTGGGATGCACATCAGAACATCGAGGACAACCATGGCCGGAACTGCGGCGCCACCGACAAGCCCATCGCGGGCCTGCTACAAGATCTCAAACAGCGCGGCTTGCTCGACAGCACACTCGTCATCTGGGGCGGTGAATTCGGCCGCACCCCGATGTCTGAAAAAGGCGATGGCCGCGACCACAATCCCACCGGCTTCAGCATGATGATGGCCGGCGGCGGTGTAAAGGGGGGAACTGTCATCGGCGAGACCGATGAGCTAGGTCTCCGGGCGGTTAAAGACAAACTTCACGTCCATGACCTGCACGCCACCATCCTCCATCTGCTGGGAGTGGACCACACCCAGCTCACCTTCAATCACCACGGCCGCCCCGAGCGCATCGACATGAACGAAGGGCATGCGTTCAAAGCCATCGCCGGATAAGCGTGTCAGAAATATCACTCTGACTTCCGACCTCCGACTTCCGACTTCCGACTTCCGACCTCCGAAAAATCCCCGTCGGACTTGACACCCCCTCCCTCTCCGCTACTCTTTCCGCCCCGCAAACCACCCCCTTCCCCGTCATGTCCAGAATTTGTCAGATCACCGGCGCAAAAGTCACCTTCGGTTCCCGCAATCACCGCAGCGGTAAAGCCAAGAAAGAAGGCGGCATCGGCCGACACCTTACCAAGCGCGTCAAGCGCCGGTTCTATCCGAACATCCTCGACAAAAATGTCTGGGTTCCTGAGCTGAACAAATTCGTCAAAGTCCGCATCTCTGCCCGCGCGCTCAAGACCATCAACAAGAACGGTGCCTTCCGCACGCTCGTGAAGGCCGGCGTGATCAATGCGCCGCGCTGCAAAAGAAAAACTCCGGCAGCAGCCGCAGCCTGAGCACCCGGCAACGACTACGCCTCCCCTTTCTGAAAGCCGCGCCCGGGTCTGTCCCTTGCGCGGCTTTTTGTTAATCCCGACTTGATCGGCCATCCCATTTCATCTCCCCTAACCATGCACAGCTTCCGCTACATCCAAAACCGCCTCCATTGTGAAAGCACCGATCTCGAATCACTGGCGCAAAAACACGGCACTCCTCTCTACGTTTACTCGAAGGAGACCATCACCAGCCACTTCACCAGACTCGATGGCGCACTGAACGAAGTCGATCACCTCATCTGCTACGCCGTCAAGGCCAACTCCAACCTCGCTGTGCTCCACACTATCGCGAAGCTCGGCGGCGGATTCGACATCGTCAGCGGCGGCGAACTCTTCCGCGTTCTCAAAGCTGGCGGCAGTGCCTCCAAGTGCACCTTTGCCGGCGTGGGCAAGACACGAGGCGAAATCGAATTCGCCCTGCACGAAGGCATCTACTCGTTCAATGCCGAGTCCGAATCCGAACTGCGCCACCTCAATCAAATCGCGGGTGATCTCGGCAAGAAAGCGCCCGTCGCCCTGCGGGTGAATCCGAATGTCGATGCCGGCACCCATGCAAAAATCACCACTGGAAAAAAAGAAAACAAATTCGGCGTGGAGTTCGAGCGCGTCATCGACGCCTACGCTGCCGTGGCCCAGGATTGTCCGCATCTGGAAATCCGCGGTGTGCAGATGCACATCGGCTCCCAGCTCACCAGCATTGATCCCTTCGTGCAGGCCGTGCAAAAAGTCGCGCCCCTGGTCGAGCAACTTAAAGAAAAACATCAGCTGCAATTTTTCAGCATCGGCGGCGGCATCGGCATCGTCTATCGAGAGAGCCTCGACAGCGGCGACCCGTCCTGGTGGGGTGACAAACCCGAGTCTGACCGTCCGCTCACCATCGGAGCCTATGCCAGCGCCTTGGTGCCGCTCCTGGCTCCGCTCAAGCTGCGCATCCTTCTGGAGCCCGGCCGTTTCATGGTCGGCAATGCCGGCGCGTTGCTCACCAAAGTTCTCCATCTCAAACAAGGCGGCGCAAAAAAATTCGTCATCGTGGATGCCGGCATGAACGACCTCATCCGCCCCACGCTCTACGAAGGCTGGCACCAAATCGCGCCCTTGAACAAGCCCGCGACCAACACACTGGAAAAAGTGGATGTCGTCGGCCCCATCTGTGAAACCGGCGACTTCCTCGCGCAGGATCGCGAACTTCCACCCGTTCACGAAGGCGACACTTTGGCAGTGCTCAGCGCCGGAGCCTATGGTTTCACCATGGCCTCCAACTACAACACGCGGCCCATGCCTGCTGAAATCCTCGTGGACGGAACGAAAGCCCATGTCGTGCGCGAACGGCAGACACTCGATGATTTAATCCGGGGCGAGCACATCCCGAGCGATTAAGGCAAAATATCGTAGCCGCGTTTGTAAGAACGCGGGGAATTCGATGCCTGCTCGCCCAACGCAATTCTTCCCGCACCCTCACGGGTGCGGCTACGCGACACGAGCGCAAACAGCAGAGCGCTGCTTCAAGCATGGGGCCCCTGCGGATCTTGTTCGCCCGACGCAGTCTCATCGGCGGAACGCTTGGGGAAAATCGCGCGCGCTTCCCTGACAAACAACGCATGCAACTTGTCCCAAAAGTCGCCGCCCAGAACGAAGAGACTGGCAATGAAAATCACATCCGCGATGATCTTCACGATCCAGCGCCATGCAGAACTGTCGGGCAGCCATGATGGTTGATAAGCCTGGATGTAAGCAGGGATCAAGGGAATCAGGAACATCACCAGGCCAATTCGATGCCGCCAGACTCCGATCCCGCCCGCCGGCTTGATGCGGCCAAGACATCTGGATACAGCATTCTTGAATCGTTCGTAGTTTTCCTTCCCCATGATCGCCGCGCCAAGCAGCGTTCCGGCTTCGGGAGCAAAAAACAAAACGCCCCAGAGCAGCGCCTTGGTCCCCGCCGACCACGGCATCCAGGCAATCCATGCGCTGGTGAAAAACAAGACGTTCCCACCCACCGCCAGCGCGATGCCTACCTTCAGTCGGGTATTGGCGGTCATTCCGGTATGGTAGCAGCCGACGTGAAGAGGCTCAATTATTTTGCCGAGAAATGAAGGGTGCGCGGACACTCTTGTCCGCTTCATTCATCTACGCGGCTCGCCGCCATTTCAGAAAATGCAGGCAAGAGTGCCCGCGCTCCCTTTTAATTCCGCATCCCGACGTTCTGCAAAAACACTTACTTCTTTTTCGCATATACCGCTTATTTTACCTGTCCCTATGCATTGACCAGCAAACGTCGAGACCGAAGCGGGGAAAAGCTTTCCCCAAGGAGTAAGTTTTAAGGCCGCTCGACCGCGAATCGTTCAACAACCGTTATCATTGCGGCTTCGCGCAATGATAACCATGTTTGTTCGCCCTCATTTGGTCTGTGGTGTTTCATCAGCCTGTGCTTGAATGAACTGCCAGCAATGCGTCTCGTCCATAGTGTATGTGCTCCCAGGCCCTCTGTCTGTCCACTTGATCGCTCGCCACTGAGATGAAAGTCTCAGCGCATCGGCATCAGCACGTGCCTGAGAACGGGAAGGAACCGTGATCGGGGTTGATCGGAACGTGCCGTTCTTGCGGCAATAGGACAAGTATCTCTCAGGATGTTCCGGGATCCCTGAACCCGAGTAGCCCTCGGACAATACCAGGGAAAAAGGGGTCAGGAAAAAGGGGTCAGGAAAAAGGGGTCAGGGTTCAAAACTTGACAGATTTCAAGAATTTACTCAGTCGCGGAGGCAGCGGAGCCGTGTCGTCTGCCCGCCGGAGCTGCTGGCTCACATTGGCGGCGCTGCGCATCTGGAGCCGCTCCGCCAGCCAGCTTTGCGAGACCGTCGTGCCCGATTCCAAACAGCGGGCCAATGCCACTTTGCGCGCATCCGAACCCGGCAGGCGGGTCAGTTCTTCCGGTCTCAGCCCTGCCGCTGTCAGCCCCTCGGCCAGGAGTTTTTCAGCCTGATGCTCGTCGTGCGCCAGCCGCTCCCTGCTGCTGCGATATTTGCGACTGCTCACGCGCTTGATCGCTCGCGCCGCGATCTCGTGCAGTCCCTCCGCAAAGCTCTCCCGCCCCCAATACCACCCGCGCCGCAGGTGACTGCACCGTGCGTCCACTTCCTCCGGCATCTCCGGCACACCGCACTTCGCCATTTCCTCCAGCACCGCACGACGGTCAAGCCGCTGCACAAACGTCCGGCGACCAGCCGCAGTGTCGGCGCACTGCATCACAGCCAGACCGTCCGCAGTCGCCAGCCATGCGGCACGTTTACGCGCCGCCAGCGCGTAGCCGCCCGCCACACTGCTCCAGACATAGTCCAGCACGCTCTGCTTGCGCTTAGGGCGGATGATGCCGGCCCGCACGCAGTTAAGGTGGATATAGTCCAGCAGCGTGCGGTAGTAGTCCGACTCCGCGCCGTCCACGATAACTGCTTTGTAGCGGTCTCCAAAAAGACGCCCCCACTGGCGGTGACGCACATTGAAGCGCCTCGTGTAGGTATTTTGCAACCAGGTCATGCCCGAAACAAGATTGGCCTCGGGCGTCTCGATGAACAAGTGATAGTGATTGCTCATGAGTGTCCAGGCATGGACGCGCCAGCCCGTGCGCTCGCAAGTCTGACCCAAGGTGTGCAGAAAGAAGCGCCGGTCCTCGTCATCCGTATAGATAACCTCGCGCCGGTTACCGCGAGCCATGACGTGGTAGAAGGCACCCGGAAACTCAAGGCGAAGACTGCGCGGCATGAGTCAGAAGAGACACTGAAAGCGCATTTAGTCAAGTTTTGAACCCTGACCCCATTTCTGAGTGCGGTGCGTCTCGGGAATGGGCTTCCGAGGAGGGGAGAGCAGAAAACAACCTCGATAGATAGATGCAGAGGAAGACAAAGTTGGTGGGGATGTGCAAGGCAGTGTTCCAATACCACTCGCGATAGCCTGCACTCCGACACCACAGAGTGTAGGCAATGATGAGGATGGTGATCAGCGCATGAAACCCAAGGGCTACGAGCATCGAACGACGGCGCGGTCCTCGGAAACCGGTGCAGGTCAGATAGCTCATCGGAATCAACGCCGAGCCTGAATAGATGGCGAGAGCGATGGCGTCGTTCATGAGGGTTAGGCGAACGTCCAAGAGCACGCAACCCCACTAGCGGGGGCGGGCATTGAACGCGGGGTGGAGGTTCATATTACGGGTGACGTTGATAACAGGGCGGCTAGTGGGGGTTGCTGTGCCTCGCCTTGTTCGCTATCTTGAATTTTTGATTGTTTCGTGGGTTTGGGAGGCGTTCCAGTAACTGTATGTGCGGCGGTCAAAGTCCCACTCGCAGTATGCAGGAATGCGAGCCCCCTTGTCAGTCCAATTCAAATCTGAAAGCTGGGCTATCATATCCACTGGGATCTTGCCGTAGGACTCGCCACCCTGGCCATAGATCGTGATGAATCCGGGCTTCCCACTGCTATCGCCCGGCGCCCTCCCCAGCCACGATTCGTAGTTCCGGAACGTCACCACGGCACGATACCTTCCGCTAGGGTCGGTGTCCGAACGTCCTTCAACTTCGCGTAGTGCCACGGCTCCAACCAAGATTAGAACAATAGCGCAGAAGATTACGAATACGCTGATAAGTGTTTTCTTCATTTTCCAGCGAACGTTGTTTAGCCACAATAAATTGTGGGCGAATCTGATTCGTCCACAGTTTTTTGTGGATTAACCGGGGTGGATTGAGGTAAAAAGGGGGCGTTCAACGAAAAACGGATGATTTATGAATGAACCGATGGAAGCGAAGAAGTCGCCGGAAGTCAAGCCCTGGGTGCGGCGAGTCGTCGAGGCGGCGGGTGTTTTCATGCCAGTCAATGCAGATGGGGAGAAGCGGCTGGGCTGGTGGGGCGTAGAGATGGCGCGATTTTTGAAGTTCTGCAAAAGCCTTCCGGAAGGGACGGACCTGCGCCCAGCCATGGAGGGCTACGGACGTTATTTAAAGAGCAGCGTGCCGCCGCCGCAGGAATGGCAGCTCGCGCAGGCGCGGGAGGCGCTGAGGTGCTTCCAAAAGGGGACGGAGAACTGGCACATCACTGCGCCGGATGCGCAGGGGCGGGTGGAGGTGGGATTCCGGGTGAAGACGCGAGGTGCGGGTGAAGACGCGGAGACGAGGAGCGGCGCAGACTTGGAAAATAGATCCCTGGGAGAGCGGGAAATGAGTGAGGAGGGTTGGTTGAACAAATCATCTCAAACGATGAAAGTGCGGCGCCTGGCTCTGCGGACGGTGGAGACATATCTAGGCTGGCAGCGGCGTTTTTTGAGCTGGGTGGCGGACAAAGGACTGGAACCTGCCAGCAAGGCAGCGGTGGAGGGTTTTATCACTTGGCTGGCGGTCGAGCGGAAGGTGAGTGCGGGAACACAAAATCAGGCGTTTAGCGCGGTGCTTTTTTTGACCAGTGAGGTGATGGAGACGCCTGTGGAGGGAGTGGACGGGGTCAGGGCGAAGAGGTCACACCACCTGCCGGTGGTGCTGAGCCGGGAGGAGGTGCGGCGTCTTTTTGCGGTGATGGAGGGGACGACGGGGCTGATCCTCAAGCTGCTCTACGGCACGGGCCTGAGGCAGATGGAGTGCTTGCGATTGCGCGTGAAGGATGTGGACTTGGATCGCAAGGTGCTGATGGTGCGGGATGGCAAAGGGGGTAAAGACCGGCAAGTGATGTTGCCAAGTGCCCTAAACGCGGAAGTTTCAGAGCATGTCCAGCGGCTGCGGACGCTGTGGGAGGCGGACCGGGCGGCAAACCTGTCCGGCGTGTGGCTGCCGGAGGCACTGGGGGTGAAGTACCCAAATGCCGGCAAAGAATTGGCCTGGCAGTGGCTCTTTCCCTCCAAACAAATCGGGATCGATCCAGAGAGCGGGATCGAACGGCGGCACCACCTGCATGAGAATGCGCTGAGTTCTGCCCTAAAGGTGGCGAGGGAGAAATCCGGCATCACCAAGAAGACCGGCTGTCACACGCTGAGACATTCCTTCGCCACACATCTGCTGGAGGATGGCACGGATATCCGCACGGTGCAGGACCTGCTGGGCCACAAAAGCGTGGAGACGACACAGATCTACACTCACGTCATGGCGGGTGGCGGCACCGGGACGCGCAGCCCCTTGGATAATTTGTGAAGAGAGCGCAGGCATCCTGCTCGCGTATGACCGGGAAAGCACGGGCGGGACGCCTGCGCTCCCTTAATGAAGATCGAACACAAGTGCTGCGTTCACTTCTGCTTCGCTTCGAATCCCGCGACCGGCTTGCCGTCTTCGCCAAGTTTGCCCGTGGCCCAGAGCAGACCGCGCGTCACGAGGTCGAGATAGACCGGGTCGCACATGGTCGCATTGGCGTGGCCCATCGTGGTGCCGAAAACCTTCGCTTTGCCGTAGGTGTTCAACCAGATGACGTTGTGGTCTTTCTTGGTTTCCTCACCATAGGCCTTGGCCAATGGCACGAAGTTGTCATAGAGGACTTCGTTCTTGTAAAGTTCATCCATCTTGTCGAGCCACTCCATCGGGAAGCCCTTCATCACGGGATGCTCAGGCTTCAAGTTGATCACATGGAGATCACGGGCCTTCTCGTGGCTCATGCTCTTCTGGCCGACACATTTTCGCCATTCATCGGTGCCCGCCATTCGATAGCTGTGCGTGGAACAATGCAGCATCACGGCCGGCACACCATCGAAGTGCGCTTTGGCGATGCGATCGACAAACGCCACATCATCCACGGCACCGAAGCATTCGTTGTGGAGCACCACGTCGTAGCCACTCGCCCAATCCGCTTTCTCGTAGATGGAGATTTTGTGGCTCTTGTCCTTCTTTCCCTCAGGCCCCTCCTCATGCACCGTGGTGAATTCCACATTGGCGCGCGCACTGATCCCTTCGGCCAGGATGAGCTTCTGCTGCTCGTAATCGTGGCAGCAGCCGCCGGTGACCATGAGCACGCGGAGCGGAGCGGGATCTGCGGCCTTGGCGAAAAGCGCGAACACGACTGAAGTCAAAAATAGCAAAGCAGCTTTCATAGGATGACCGGGTAAATCAGTAAATCAGTAAATCAGTAAATCAGTAAATCAGTAAATCAGTGAATCAGTGAATCAGTGCGTCTGTGCGTAATTGCATACTAGTTTTGAGGTTGTTATCCGACTTCTGACTCTGAAATACCCGACCGCGATGGGACTCGCGGGCTACATTTCCGAATTCCGAATTCCGACCTCTACCGCACCGGCTACTTCTGCTTCGCTTCGTATCCCGCGACTGGCTTGCCGTCTTCGCCCAGTTTGTCGACTGCCCAGAGCAGACCACGGGTCACGAGATCGAGATAGCGCGCATCGGACACGGTCTCATTGTTGTGGCCAAGGGTGGTGCTGAAGATCTTCGTTTTTTGGGGGCCGTATTCATTCGTCCAAGCGACCACGGTCTCGGTCTCTTTCTTTTCGCCAGTTTTCTCATTCAACTGAGTCTGCTTCCCTTTGATCAAGGGATGCGCGGTGAGGATCTGAACGTTGTTGTAAAGCTCTTCATTGCCGGTTGTCCACTCAGCCATGCCGAGAAGGATGGGCGATGTTTTGTCCACTAAGGTGAGCGTGATCGGCAGTTGCGGGCCGTGACTGTAGGATTGCAGGCCGATCATCTCATACCAGTGGGCATTATCCGCACCGGGCTTCACCGGCTCCTTGAAGTTACCCCAGCGATAAGAATGCATCGCACAATGCAAGTTCACCGCCGGTGTGCCGTTGCTGTGTGCGGCGATGATGTTGCCCACATACTCAGGGTCGGTGATGTTCGCGGAACACTCATCGTGGATCACGACATCATAAGGCTTGGCCCAGTCCTTGTTCTTGTAGGCTTCGAACGTGGCCTTGACGGTTTTGTCTGCGCTGTGCTCGAAAGTCACCTCGACATTGGCCCGGGCGCTGATGCCCTCGGCGAGGATGAAGCGCTGCTTTTCGTAGTCATGGCAGCAGCCGCCGGTGACGAGGAGCACCTTGAGCGGCGGGGTGTCGGCAGCATTGGAAGTGAAGAAGAATCCCGCGCCAAGCACGAGCGTTGCGATGAGGAATGGTCGGAAATTCATGGTTTGATGCCGAAGCGGAATGATCGGTGTCTTTATTGCATGTATTATCGCGGCTGTCCATGAGATATGGGCAGGTGCAGAAAGTCCGAAGCTACCCCGTAAAAAATTTCCATTTGCCCGAAAAAATTAGTTGGCTTGCTCGTATCTATATAATGTCAGTTCACGAAATGCCTTCCCCATATCCCATGCGACGCTCTTGCATTCATATCCTGCTGCTTTCCAGCGGGCTTGCCTGCCAGGTTTTGGCGGCAACCACGGTGCAGTACAACCGTGACATCCGCCCGATCATTGCGGACACCTGCTATCATTGCCACGGTCCCGATTCCGGCACGCGCAAGGCGGGGCTCCGGCTCGACACCGAGGCTGGTTTTTTTGCCCCACGCGTCGGCAAGGACGGCAAGGAGGAACCACCCACCATCGTCCGCGGGCAGCCGGACCAAAGCCCGCTCTACCAGCGCCTCATCACAACGGATGAA
Source organism: Verrucomicrobiota bacterium (assembly GCA_009885695.1). GTDB lineage: Bacteria > Verrucomicrobiota > Verrucomicrobiia > Verrucomicrobiales > Verrucomicrobiaceae > VFKE01. The sequence goes on from VFKE01000053.1 coordinate 23,135, forward strand.
GACGACATCATGCCGCCGAAGAAGGAGCACAAGGATCTGAAGCCCGCGCAGATCGCATTGATCAAGGCCTGGATCGAGCAGGGAGCACTCTGGCAGCCTCACTGGTCGTTCATGAAACCGGAGCGCGCTGCATTGCCAGAAGTCAGAAATCAGAAGTCAGAAGTCAGGAATCCCATCGACCGATTCGTATTTGCGAAGCTGGAGCAAAATGGCCTTGCGCCCACAGTGGAAGCGGACCGCCCCGCGCTGGCGCGCCGGCTGGCACTCGATCTCACGGGACTGCCACCGAGTCCGGAAGCGGTGGAGGCTTTTGTGAACGACAAGACACCGGATGCGTATGACAAGCTCGTGGACCAGTTTCTGAATTCCGAACGCTGGGGTGAGCACCGTGCGCGCTACTGGCTGGACGCTGCGCGCTATGGGGACACCCACGGGATGCACTACGACAACTACCGGGAGATGTGGCCCTATCGCGACTGGGTCATCAGCGCGTTCAACCGCAACCAGCCGTTCGATCAGTTCTCCATCGAGCAGATCGCGGGCGATCTCCTGCCCAGTCCGACTGAATCTCAATTGATCGCCACCGGCTTCCAGCGCTGCAACATCACGACCAACGAAGGCGGCACCATCGATGAAGAAAACCTCATGCTCTACGCGACGGACCGCGTTCAAACGATGGGCTGGGTATTCATGGGCCTGACATCCAACTGCGCCCAGTGTCACGATCACAAGTTCGATCCGTTTACCCAGCGCGATTTCTATTCGATGGCCGCATTCTTTCGCAACACCACCCAGGGCCCGAAGGACGACAATGTGAAGGACAGCGGGCCGGTTCTCGTCATTCCCACGGCAAACGACCGCGCGCGCTGGACTGCCGTGCCCAAGGAAATAGCGGCGACGAACGACGCCCGCATCCAGCGCAAGGAAAAGGCGCGCGATGAATTCGCCCAATGGCTGGCTTCAGCCAAGCCGGAGACTCTCAACCAAGACCTCCCGTGTGATGGGCTCGTCGCCCATGTCCCGCTTGATGAAGGCTCGGGCAACGAGGTCAGCGGTGCCTGTGAATCCCCAAAAAAATTCAAAGCCACGGGTGATGTGACATGGAAGCTTGATGGCAAGTTCGGTCCCGCGCCCGTCATGAAAGCGGGAAGCACCTTCGAGCTGGGCGACCTGGGCGACTACGAGAAAACCCAGAAGTTCAGCTATGGCGCCTGGATCAAGGCCGGGCGCAACGGAGTCTTCGGTGGCATCATCGCCCGCATGGATGAAAAGAACGGCTACCGCGGCTGGGATTTGTTTCAATCGGACACATCGCTCGCCGTGCACCTAGTGGACAAATGGCCCGATAGCGCGCTCAAAATGGAAACAGAGAAACCAGTTCTCACAACCGGAACATGGCAGCACGTCTTCGTAACCTATAACGGATCAGGCAAGCCCGGCGGTGTGAAACTCTACCTCAATGGCGTGGCGCAAAAACTCAAGGCGGCCAGCAACACTCTGGGCGACAAGTCCAGCATCCGCACGCCAAGCCCTCTGCGCATCGGCCAGCGCAGTGACACGCAGATATTTGACGACGGCTCCATTCAAGACGTGCGGCTCTATTCCCGCATGCTGGAAGCCGACGAAGTGAAGAAGATCGCGAACATCGCCCCCCTTCGTGCCATGCTCGCCGCGGTGAAACGCACGCCGCAGCAACAGGCCACACTCTTTGAGCATTACCTCGCCACGCGCGACGACAAGTTCATTGAGTTTGGTAAAAAAATCGATGCACTGGAAGCGGAGCGCAAGGCGATCAGGGAACGCAGTCCCAAGACGCACATCCAAGAGGAGGTGAAGGGAACCAGGCCGATGGCTAATATTTTACTGCGCGGCCAGTATGATAAAAAAGGTGAGCAAGTCGAAGCCAACGTGCCCGCGTTCCTCAATCCCATGCCAGAAGGCACGCCGCGCAACCGCCTCGGCCTCGCACAATGGACCATGAGCCCGGAGAACCCGCTCACCGCGCGCGCCACGGTCAACCGCTTCTGGCAGGAACTGTTTGGCACCGGCATCGTGAAATCCAGCGAAGACCTCGGCATCATGGGCACTCCACCGTCACATCCCGAGTTGCTCGACTGGCTCGCGGTCGAATTTCGCGAAAACGGCTGGGACGTGAAGAAATTATTCAAGCTGCTCGTCACCAGTTCAACCTATCGCCAGGCGGCAATCAACACGCCCGAGAAACTGGAAAAAGATCCGCACAACAAACTGCTGAGCCGCGGTCCGCGCTTCCGCATGGATGCGGAAATGATCCGCGACTACGCGTTGGCCGTCAGCGGCACGCTCTCAGTTAAAATGGGCGGCCCCGGCACCAAGCCCTACCAGCCGGAGCACATCTGGGATCAGGTCGGCCTTCGCGAAAGCAACACTCGTGAATATAAGCAGGATGAGGGTGAAAATCTCTATCGCCGCACCGTCTATAGCTATTGGAAGCGCATGGCTCCTCCGCCAAACATGGACATTTTCAATGCACCCGCACGAGAGGCGAGCTGCGTGAGGCGTGATCGCACCAACACACCGCTGCAAGCGCTGGTGACCATGAACGACCCGCAGTTCGTGGAAGCCGCGCGCAGTCTTGCCCAGAGGGCGCTGCTGGCTTCTGAAAATGATGAGACAAAAATTAACGACTACATCGCCCGCCGCGTCTTGAGCCGTCCGTTGACGGATACGGAGAAGACCATCCTGCAGTCCAGCCTCAAAGACCTCTCCGGCTACTACCAGAAGAATGTCGAGGACGCGAAAAAGCTTCTCACTGTCGGTAATTCCAAAGCCGATCCAAAACTCGACGCCGCCCAGCTCGCCGCCTGGACGATGGTCTGCAACCAGATTATGAATCTCGATGAAGTGCTGAGTAAATAACACAATTCCAAAACGCCATGAACCCATTGAACGAATTCCAGCTTCTGGAATCCCGCCGCCATTTCTTCACCCGTGGAAAGAATTTACTTGGAGGCGCCGCGCTGGCATCGCTCATCGGAGATGGCTTCGCCCAACAAGCACTCGCTTCAGCCACTGGCAGAACTCCCGGCCCGCAGTTTCCGCCCAAGGCCAAGCGCGTCATTTATCTGCACATGGTCGGCGGGCCTTCGCAGATGGACCTGTTCGACTACAAGCCGGAAATGATGAAATGGTATGACAAGGATCTGCCCGACAGCGTGCGGCAGGGCCAGAGACTCACCACCATGACCTCGGGGCAGACGCGGTTTCCCATCGCCCCTTCGAAATACAATTTCGAGCAGCGCGGCCAGTGCGGCATGTGGATGAACAAGGATCTGCTCCCGAACCTCGGCGAAGTAGCGGACGACATCTGCTGGATGCGCTCGCTGCACACGGAGGCAATCAATCACGAGCCGGCCATCTGCGCCATGCAGACCGGCAACCAGATCACCGGCCGTCCCTGCCTCGGCTCCTGGGCGTCCTACGGACTCGGTTCCTCGAACGAGAATCTGCCCACCTTCGTCGTGCTGGTGGCTACACCGACGAACCGCGAACAGGAGCAGGCCATCTCCGCGCGCCTGTGGTCCAGTGGCTATCTGCCAGGCGAACACGCCGGCGTTTCCTTCCGCAGCAGCGGCGATCCGATCCTCTTTATCAACAACCCGCCCGGCGTCCCCGACAGCATCCGGAAGCGCACCATCGAAGGTCTCAACGCGCTCAATGAAATCAACTACAAAGCCATTGGCGATCCAGAAACCCACACTCGCATCCAGCAATACGAAATGGCCTTCCGCATGCAAGCCAGCGTGCCAGAGCTGACTGATCTCAGTAAGGAAACCGACGCCACATGGAAGCTCTATGGCGACGAAGCCAAGAAGCCCGGAAGCTTCGCCAACACGGTCCTCATGGCGCGCCGGCTCACCGAGCGCGGCGTGCGCTTTGTGCAAATCTATCACAACAACTGGGACAACCACGCCAACGTCGCCGGTCGCCTGCCCAGCCAGTGCCGGGACGTGGACCGGCCCATCTACGGCCTCATCAACGACCTGAAATCGCGCGGTATGTTTGAGGACACGCTCATCATCTGGGGCGGTGAATTCGGGCGCACGATTTATTCCCAGGGTGGACTGACAAAGGAAAACTACGGTCGCGACCACCATCCGCGCTGCTTCACCATGTGGATGGCCGGCGGCGGCACCAAGGGCGGCACCATCTATGGCGAGACCGATGACTTCAGCTACAACATCGTGAAGGATCCGATCCACATCAGCGACTTCCACGCCACCGTGCTCAAATTGCTCGGCTTCCACTTTGACCGTTTCTCGTTCAAATACCAGGGACTCGACGGCAAGCTCACCGGCATCAACCCGGCGAAAGTGATCAAGGAACTGATCGTGTGAGGCGCGCGGGCCGTTGGTAGTTCGACATTCCAATGTCGAGACGAGCGCCCCCTGATACTGCCATACGCTGGGGCAATCAACGATGACACGACATTGGAATGTCGGGTCACCAAGAACACCTTAATGAATATCGTAGCCGCGTTCGTGAGAACGCGGGAAGTTTTGGATGATTGGTCGGCAGGTGTGTTTTCTTCCCGCGCTCTCACGAGTGCGGCTGCGTCTTTTAAGAAAAAGCCTGTGCTAAAAATTTCTGCTTCCGGGATGTCGCCGGTCAAGGTGCTGCATCTGTTTGCAGTTTGCGCACACGCTGGCCGGATGCGGTGAAAAGCTGCTTCAATTCATTGGCTGAAACTGGACGATCAAACACCGCAATCTCATCCAGCTTACCCTGCAGACCTTCGGCGAAGTGTATCATTGAGCCCTTTGATTTCGATGCTGATTCAGATTCGACTTCTGCCATCGTCGAACCATCCATGAAAACCTTAAGCTGCGAACCATCACTAACTAATGCGACGAAATGCCAGTCATCAGCCATGAAGCTGGTCGGGCCGGCAACTTCCGTGCTCTTGCCATCCGCTAATATTAGCGAGAGTTTGGCCGTGTGATCAGCACTTTGCCTGACCTGGAGCACATCACCTGTAGGAAGGATTATCAATGAACCGCCACGTTTGCTGGCCCCACTGCGTTCACCGAGCCAGAACCAGAGTGCCACGGTGGAGTGATCACCAAGCTTGGGCACTTCGACTGCAAGATGTCCGCCCGCGAAATGAATGGCGCGATTGATCTGATTCGGGCCGGATAAATTAGAGGATTTGAGCTGCTCCTGTGTTCCGCAGCCAGATCCACTGCCCGCGCCCGGGAGATATAGTGCATATCCATCCATGATAGTAGCGTCGGGGGCATTCACGATAGCATTGCGCGCCTTGTTGCCCGCGATGTCATTCAAGCGCCAAAAGGATAAGGGTCTGGCTTTGAATACGGCCTCGGCATACGCACCGTGTTCGTCTTTGAGCGGTGTTCGCTTTTTTCCGGAAACTTCTTCGAGCGCGCCCAACAACGTCTCCACGATCCGCGGTTCCGCCTGAACCTCGAGCCCTGCGGTGCGCGCAGGCCACGTGGTGTAGCCGCCGAGCGTGTGCTGCTCAGGCGGCGGAATGTAGCCTTCGGCACCATTGGCGAGTCCGATGTTAAAATGAGCCCCCAGCGGCGACTGTGCCTTAAGTTTCAATCCGGTGATGGCATAGACTTCGTTTGGCAGCGTGCTGATGGTGAGATCACCGATGCGAATGGCTTGCAGCACGAGTTCGGTCTTCTGTTTCTCGTGTAAGAATATTGCCTCCAGCGCATAGACGTCTGGTAGTTTTTTCGGCAATTCACCCTTAAGCGCCTCCACTTTTTCTCTTGCCCACGCAAGTCGTTCGGCATCCGGCACTCGATATGCCATCGGCAATGTCTTCTGCACCACGCCTAGCGGCACATGACTGTGCCACGTAATTTTCTTGTAGGCATCAAATGCACTTCCCGCAACAGCCTCAGAATAATTGTCGAGCGTCAGTTTCTTTTCTGGTGCGCCGTAATCCCTCCATTGGAGATCTCCACTGGTGCCTTGCGACATCATGGCAACGAAAGTGCCCTCGCTTGATTCCTGTCCGAGCAACTTCGCGATATGCCGCGAGAACGCGCCATAGTAATCGGCCGACAGCGGGCTAGAACCGAAGTAGTGCTGCGAGTAGTTCGCCAGGAGCGCGAGTGGCCTCCCTTCACTCGTCTGAACAGCAAGCACACTCAAGCCCGGGTCCACCGGGCCCGATGGTCCGATGACTTTGGAGCTTTCATGACCAGGGTGCATGTTCGCACGAACGCTCGTGACGCCGAAGGGATCCATGTCCACCTTGTCGGCCCTGTGAATCCAACGGCGATTGTGCGTGTGCTCCCAGTCATTCACGGAAGTCCAGCCAACTCGCGCAGGCTGCAAATTCTTCACGGCAGCCACGATGGATTCGGCTAGTTTCGCGGGCAGCCAGACAACATAGGCAGGATCAGGCCGGGCCCCAAGACAACCCATCGCCGAGACCCCGGTGTGTGTATGGGTAGCCGAGATCATCATGCGCTCCATACTCACGCCCGACTCCCTGGTCGCGATCTTCTTGGCCTCGTCAATCAACTCCCGAGGCATCATGCATGTGTCCACCACACACAGGATGATTTTCATTGTTCCGTCATCGAGCGCGAGGGTGCGCGCCTGAAGCCGGTCCACAGCCCGGTTGGCCATGTACTCGTAGAACGAGCCGTTCACACGGACAGGAAACTGTAGCGGTGTAATGTCCACAACCGCGACTCCCGCGCGAAAAACCTCCGGTCGGTTCGCGGATTGAAGTGGCAAGACGAGTGCAAAAAACACCCCGAAAAGTGTGGAGAAGCTGGATGGAGTCATGCACTGGGAACGGCACCACCGGCTCCGTTCTATCAACTGCCTGTGCCCGCAATGAACGTTGCCGAATTTGACCGCCACCCCCACCCGTCAGGACAAGGGCTTGGACGGCTTGCAAGCAGAGAAAGCGATGATGCCAAAAACCATGCCCTGCACGATTCCGGCGATGATCCATTTCATGATCACGTGGTGCTCGATAGGCTGCACTGCATAAACGATAAGTAAGTTACCAGCGCAGAGCAGGCCCACAAAAAAACAAACCACGGCGCAAATCATTGCTGCACCGCCGATGGCGATGCGCAACCAGATCATGGTGAAGGCGGCGGCAATGACGAACTGCCCGCCGACAAGCCATAGAAAATCCATTTCAGCCTCCGGACGCCAGATACTGGCGGTGGCCATGTAATTGGATTTCAGCCAGACATGATGGATGAAGAAGCCGGTGATAAAGATGCCGAGGAAAACAGCGAGGATCGCGGCATGCGCGGCGGAGCCATCCATGACTACCTGCATCTCGTCACCGCCCCCAAAGTGAAGGCCGCAAGCCTCCACACTTTCAACGACCACAAATTCCGCGCCTTCCACCGCCCCGGCGATCCTGAGATTGTCCGTCCTTGAGGCGGGTCTTGCAATGGACGCCGGCTTCCGGACTTATTTCCCGCTGATGTTGGGGCATGGTTTCGACGGCTTGTAGACGAAGAACAGAACCACGCCGACGAGTATCGACTGCGCGATGCCGCTGACGATCCACTTGAAAATGAGACCGTCGGGAAGTGGATACACCGCCCACTGAATAACAGCGCTGCCGCTGTAGGCCAGTCCCATCAAAACGCCGAGCGCGATGGCACACTGGATGCCCGCCCCACCCAGCGCGATGCGCGCCCAGAGCATCGTGAATGCAATGGCGACCAAAAACTGGCCGACGAGCATGCCCGACCTGTGAGACTCCATATCAGCCTCAGCTCGCCAGAGTTTTCCGGCATCCAAGGCGTAGGTGCTCTTGAGCAAGACTTCGTGAATGAGAAAGTCCGTCGCGCTGATGGCGACGAATGCAACGATGAGGGCGATGAGGATGCGTTTGGGATTCATGCGTTTGAGGGATAGTGATATACGATATCTCTATAAAACTATCAGGGAGCCAGCGGGACGTCCAGCTTGTCATGCTCTTACGTATCAAGCTGGGGCGCCTCTCATGCTCAAGAATTTGAGCATTCGCCAAATCACCATCAAAACATGGCAATCGTATTTGCGTGATCACTTTTGCTCCCTAGAGGTGCGTGTAAGCAGATGAGATTCTCCAAGTTCTTCAACTTCTCCCGCGCGGCAACCAAGGTTCGCGGCGCGCTGATGCGCCGTTATTTCGGCATTCAGGATCATTATTTAACAGGGGCGGTGTTCGCGCCCGGTGAACCGGAGCGCGTCTTCAATGTAGGTCTCTTGGATGCCTCCGGGGAGGTCCTGCTGGTCGCCAGGGCTGACCGGGCAAACCACGACAAGGATATCCCCGCCGGTCATGGTTTTGAGTTTCCCATTCCCATCACCTGGCTTCATGAAGCGGTGGCGGAAAGGAACATCCAGTTCAAAGTCATTGAGACGGGCGATCTCTTCCCGCGTGAGCCGAGAACACTCAGTCAGCGCAAACTGCTGCGCACGTTCAACATCAGCGGGGAGACGGCAAGGTCGGCCCAGGCGCGAATGAAGGACGAGGTATCGAGGCTGAAGAAATCCCTGCCCCAGGGCGTGATCGTGATGGTCACGCATGATATGACTCGAACCGGTGCGCCGCTTATCCTGCTGGAGATCACTCGCCAGATGAAAGCGCGCCATGCCGCCAGGATCGTCTTGCTCTCAATGAAGACTGGCGGTCAACTCGCGGACGCCTTCCAAGAGCATTGCGAGGTGGTGATCGACGGAATGGAGAGCGCGCTGAACTCCGCGCCGGAAGAGAGTGCGGCGCTGCTTGCGCTATTGCGCACCCTCTCCGCCACGTCACAAGCTTTGGTGAACACGATTTGCTCAATGAAGCTTGCCGTGGTGCTACAGAAGTCAGGCTTTGAAGTCATCTCCCTCATTCACGAATATCCCTTCGCCTTCACGCCGGAGCATATTAAGAAACAGTTCTCCTCGTCCACCGAACTGATCTTTCCATGCAAAGATGTGGAGATTGCGTTTCGCAGACAGGGGCAGCTGCCGCGCGCGTCATCGTCGCGCCCGACGGCAAGGGTTACCCTGCTGCCACAAGGATGTTACATACTGGAACAGGGGCCGCCCGACCCGGCAGAGGTGGAGGCGCTGAGGGCCCGATACCGGGAGGAGTTCTACATTGGCCCGGAAGATCGGGTGGTTTTCTCCTGCGGGACGATGGACTCGAGAAAGGGGTTTGACTGGTTTGGCGCGCTGATACGCACCTACGTGCGCAGCTCACCTCATGGGGTAACCACGCATTTTATCTGGGCCGGGGGGATTGCGGACGAAGACTTGTATTTCCATTTCAAGCACGAGTTGCGCGAGTCCGGGGTAATCGGGAATTTTCATCACCTCAACGACTTGTCCGACTGCCGCGCCGCCTTTCAACTGGCGGATGTTTTCGTGCTTTGTTCCAGAATTGATCCATTCCCCAGCGTAGTGCTGGAGGCCTGGGCCAACGGTGTGCCGGTCATCGGCTTTGATCGCTGCCAGGGTTGTGCGGACTTGATCAAAGAGACGGGTTTCGGCGTGGTCGTGCCGTATCTGGATGAGAAGATCGCCGCCAGGGCCGTGGACGATGTGCTGGCTGATCAGGAACTGAGGGCGCGAGTGCGGGAAGTGGGGCCGGGTTACGTGGCTCGCCGTTTTTCCTATAAGCGATATGTAGACACCTTGGAAGCGCGACTGTCCGGCAAGACCGCCCCGACCGCTCGCAGCCTGCCAGAGCCGCCGGTCATGCTGCTGGGATTTCATCGCAGCGGCACGTCATTCCTCGCACACTGGCTTGCTGCGGAGGAGGTGGAGATGATTCCATCCGGGCAACAATTTGATGGCCGCGCAGGCAACCCGGACGGCCATGGCGAGGATTTATTATTCCTCGATTTTCACTGCAATGCCCTAATGAGCCTTCACGGTGACTTCATGCGACGATGGGGCGGAGATCGCTGCATTTTTCTGCCAAACTACGGCCACGACTGGACTTCAATGGCTGTGGAAGCAAAGGAACTGGTTCTCTCGCTCGACATCCGAAAATCCTGGGGCTGGAAGGATCCCAGAAGCATGCTTTTCCTGGACATGTGGGCAGAAGTTTTTCCCAACGCAGCGAAAATTTTGGTGGTGCGCCACCCGCTGGAAATCATAGATTCACTTCTGAGAAGGGGAACCGATCCGCTGGTATATGAGCAGCCACTGGCCGTGTTCGATGCTTACGTGGGCTACCACCAACAGGTCCTGAAGCAGATGGAGAAAGACCGTGCCAACTGGTGTGTCATCCAGATGCCATTTGACGACACACAAGAGGCCCAGTTGCGAGATTTTCTGGCTGCAAATACCACATTGGGAGAACCGCGAAGGGGAGTGACATTCGAAGCCAGCAAGTTTCATCAGCCGGATTTTGGCGCAGAGACATTTGAACAATTCGAGAAATTGTTTCCGGAGGCCTCAGCAACCTACGCCCAACTTCTAGGCAACATGAACTTGAAGGTCCGCGCCGGAGAAGTGCAACCGGATCAGGTCAAACTCGAATGGATTGAGAAGATCTTCCCAGAACTTGTCGGAAAGCGAACACAGCGGGCATCCCGCCTAGCCGCTGCGAGTCAAGAAATTGAACCTCTTGAAACCGATGAACCATTCACCAATGGCGACGCAGAAGTAGCAGCGACACTGGCGCTGTTGCCACCACAGTCGTTTGCGATGCGCCTGCGCCGCGCGGCGGGTAACCGATTGGCGGGAACTCCGAACCGGGACAAAGCACACGGCAGGGAAAGCGCGATGAAAGATCAACTGCGCAAGATGAAAGCATCCTTTGCCGGAGGCCCAGAGATATGTTGGATCTGCGCCCGTTCCATCATCGCCATCCGAAGGGGAAGAAATGTAGGGGGGCACTGGGGGACCCTCCGCCACCTCATGGAAACCAAGGATTTCCGTGATCTGCTATTGCAGCACTTAAGCACGCGCTGGATGAAGTCCATCTGCGATTCTTATGCCGATCACGGAACTAGGGAAGAGAGGGCCACAGCGCTATGTCTTGTGATCCTGGTCAACATGACTGTGCTGGCCGAGACCGAACGATTCATGGCCCGCGATCCGGAGGTGGATGACGAACGCTTGAAGAAGCTGTTGCTCGATGTTCCTGCACCCACTTGGGAAGGGATGCGGCTATATTACGTTGAATCGGGTGACATGCCACGCCTCATGTTTGGCAGGCTGCAAAGAATACTGACAGGAAAAGAGCCTTTTGCTTCGATCGGTAGGAGGATCATCGAAAGAATTCGTGAATCGGGAGGCAACATGATCGCACGCTTGGAAAAGATGAATCCCCGCTTTTGGCCGGAGTGAGGTTCTGGCTCAGGTTTGGTCAAGTAACGGTTCTTCGAATTGGTAACCGAACAACTCGACATCCTCCTGAAACAAGCGCGCCACATGATCGCGTGTCGCCGAGGTGTAATAGCGCGAATAGTGATCACGCCCCCTTTGGTGGTTCACCCGTGGTAATGGCAGATCTGCCACTCCGAGCTTGGCACACACACGTGAAAAATCCGCATGCAGAGTCTCATAGCGTCCTAAAAAATCCACCAGTAGTCGTCCGTCCGAATCTGTGACAACCCTTTTCTGCGGCAGAGTGTGGCGAAAATCGTCATCCTCGAAATCCCAGCCGTGCGCGACTGCAAACAACCCCTAAATCGCTTGGAATCGGGCGTTTTCTGCCGGGGTATACGATTAATCAACGAGCTTTGGGCCCCAGAAAACCAAACGTGACGGCCAGGAGCTACTTTCCCTACGCTTTCATCCGCCATTCGCGATGGAAACCCCGCCATCCCCATAGTCGCCTATATCCAGTTTCCTGTCAGTAATTCAGCAGTTTTCGGTGTGACAACACGGAATGACTGCCAAGTTTTAGCCAAACTAGTGACCCAAAGTTGAAAGTCCATTTCAGCATGATTTATTCCGCACTTTCACCAGTCAAGCGTTGACTTCATTCTCGGCCGCGCAATGGAACCTAGGAAAACCTGCAAGCGAAAAGATTATGATCAGCCATCATCACAAATGTATTTTCGTTCATCTTCGACGAACTGGCGGGAATTCCATTGAACTAGCACTCGGCGGCATCGTGCTTCTTGACCGGCAAGGACATAAAACAACCCTGTGGGACAATAATCTTCACAGGGGCAGAAACACGCCCTACAAACTGGACTATCGCGGCCATCACCTGCACGATACCGCCATGGCAATCAAAAAACAGTTTCCAGAGGAATTCAGGTCCTATTCCCGATTTTCGGTTGTCCGAAACCCGTGGGATCAGATGATCTCACTGTATCTGCGCTTAAATGCCACTGACAATTCGGCAATAAACTTCAAAGGATGGCTAAAATCTTTTTCCGCCCTAGCCGGAACCGTTCCGGCACAGAGCATTTTCGAAGATGACGGGACCTGCCTAGTGCAGGAAATTGGGCGATACGAAAATCTAGCTACGGACTTTGTCGATATCTGCGGAAAATTCGGAATCAACGCCGACCCACTACACCGGACAAATGCTAGCAACAAAAAGCCTTACGCCGAATATTATGATGCGGAGAGCAGGGAGCAAGTCTCTCGAATTTTTAGCAGAGACATCGCCCACTTTGGATTCCGGTTTGAGCGGTAAAGCCGGCTTGAGCCTCGCCTTAGACCGGTGCGAAGCCACTGGTGGCGCATTTCCGTAGAGGATCGTCCGGATATAGCGGTGGGATTTTGTGAGGCTGTCACTCTCACCTCACAGTAGATATCCAGGCCGCCGCAATGGAAGCAAATCGCGGTCTTAAGGCGTTCCTTGTTTAGGATTCCGTAGACGCATTTCTCCAGGCTTTGGATCTTGTTAATTTGTCCTTTGATCGCGCCATTGCTCAGGCGGGTTCGGAACCAGGTAATCCGGAGACATGCCGCACTTGATGTTCGGCAGGCTGCTAAGGATGCTCACAGGAAAAGAGCCCTTTGCTTCGATCGCCAGGAGGATCATCGAAAGAATCCGAGAATCGGGAGGCAACATGATCGCGCGCCTTGAAAACCTGAACGCTAGCTTTTGGCCAGACTGAGGTTCTGGCTCAGGGTTGGTCAAGATGCGGTCCTTCGAATTGGTAACCGAATAACTCAACATCCTCCTGAAACAGACGCGCCACATGGTCGCGAGTCGCCGGGGTGTAATAGCGTGAATAGTGATCGCGCACTATCTGGTGGTTCACACGTGGTAATGGCTGATCTACCACTCTGAGCTTGGCACACACATGTGAAAAATCCGCATGCAAAGTCTCATAGCGTCCTAAAAAATCCACCAGCAGCAGCCCGTCCGAATCGGCGACAAATTTCTTCTGCGGCAGAGTGTGGCGAAAATCATCATCCTCGAAATCCCAGCCGTGTTCGACGGCATCGAGGAACATCTCAAAGTCGGGAAACGACACCCGTTTAGGCTCCAATCGTTTGCGCCAAAGAAACTCGGAGACCATCCGGTCCCAAGGATTGCGCACAAAGGCAAAGGAGAAATAACTCGCCCAAAGCCCGTCAGCGTCATTGGCGCGCATCTCAGCCGCAGTAAGATGAGTGCCATTGTTACCTGCCGAAGGATCATTGACCGGGAACACGGCACTGTTGACGAAGCCCTCGCCGAGATGGCGCTTGATGGATTGTCCGGCCACCTTGGGCACATGAACGTGAATGCAACAATGTTGGTGAAAGACCATAACTATGTTTTGATGCCGATTATCTCAAGGGGAATTGCATTACCCAGTTCTCTAGTATTGAACACCATTGGGAAATGATTATGGGGGGCAACTCATTGGCCATCCAGATCAGATACCTCATCCGTTCGGTGAATCCAAATTAAAGCTCAGTAAAAATCAGGGCGCTAATCGTGTCACCATCGTTGGCTTCCCGCTGCCGGGCCGTCCATGATATAGATTATTTTTATAAATTCATCCTCCCAAAAATGTCGATGTCTTCTTGGACGATCGCCTTGATGCGTCCAAGCTGTTCGTCGGACAAGTGGCAAGAAGGAATATCGCCGGATCGTTGAAGATGCAGTTTGGGCAGCTTCGTATCATACATCTCTTCCAAAGTCTGCCGGAAACCATCAATCTCTTCCAGCTTGTAAATATGGGTGAAAATATTTAGATCCTTGCCGTAAAACCAGTGTTGTGGCTGGAAGTGGCGTGCCAGCGATCCATCGGTAGCCAGCAACTCTTCGTAGTGGTCAAGGAACTGATCGAGGCTGATTCCCATGCACTTGTGGTAGAGCACTCGATTAGTGTATCCACTGACAAACCGCCTCACCGGATCACGCACAACGCAGCAGCGCATAGGGTGGGGTGCTAAAGGCACGGGATTAGCACCCCAGTTATGAGCAGCATCATACACCCTTACCAGCTTCCTGATGCCAGAATACCCGCCTTGGCTACGGCGCCGGGACTGCAAAAAATATTCGGGGTGATCTTCTATCAGTTTAGGATTCTCAAGAAGCGCCAGCCATCCGATCAATGTCCTGCTTGCACACTTCGGTGCATGATAGATCGCCACTCTGTTGTCGTGAGATGAAAAAATCATTGATGGTATTGCATGTGATTCTTACGAGGTTAGCAAATGGCCAGCAATCATTGATTCGAAAGGCGTCGCGCAAATAATGTGGGGTCACCATTCACGGTAAAACACATCACTCGATCATCCACCCTCTTGCCGCCACCAGCAATTGCGCCACCGCGTCCGCGACAGTCATCTCATGGGTAGGCAGAGTCAGATCTGCAGCTGCTGGTGGCTCAAAAGTGTCTTGCACGCCCGTCATCGATGACATGCGGTTGCTCAGCGCCCTGGCATAAAGCCCTTTCACATCGCGGGCCACGCAGACATCCAGCGGGCAGTTCACATGGACCAATCGCAGTTTGTCCGGACCAATGATGCTCTGCACCAGTTCTCGATGAATTTCCTTGGGCGTCACGAATGCTGCGATCACCGTGATTTGCTGCTCGGCCAGCAGTAAAGCGATATGCGCAGACCGGCGTAGATTCTCGGCGCGTTGATCGTCGGAAAACCCCAGATCGTTGTTCACACCGGCACGCAGCGTGTCGCCATCCAGCAGGCAGACCATTCGACCTTCAGCGCGCAACGAATCCCGCAAAGACGAGGCCAAAGTCGTCTTCCCAGACGATGGAAGTCCGAAGAGCCAGATGACTTTGGCGTTGGATGATTCCATCGGGTCTTTACAACGATAAATACGAAATCTAGTCGAGATCCAGCTCCGGCTTAAAATCCGCCGCGTGATACGAACTGCGCACCAGCGGCGCGCTGGCGGCGTAACGGAAGCCTTTCTTCAAGGCAATCTGCTTGTAATTCTCAAACGTGTCGGGATGAACATAACTCACCACCGGGAGATGCTGCGGCGACGGGCGGAGATACTGGCCAAGCGTCAGCACCGTGACGCCATGCTCCAGCAGATCGTCCATGGCTTGAAACAGTTCCGATTCCGTTTCGCCAAGACCGAGCATGAGCCCGCTCTTGGTCGCAACGTTCCCGCCGAGTTCCGCCGCCATTTCCTTGGCTCGCTTCAGCACATGAAGACTGCGCTGATATTGCGCGCGGCTCCGCACCAGCGGCGTGAGACGCTCCACGGTTTCCAGATTGTGATTGAAGATGTGCGGCTTCGCCTTCATCACCGTCAAGATGGCGTCATCCTTGGCATTGAAATCCGGCACCAGAATTTCAATGGTGATCGTCGGCGTCGTGGCTCGCACCGCTTCGATGGTCTGCGCGAAATGTTCCGCGCCGCCGTCGGCCACGTCATCGCGCGCCACTGCGGTGATGACGATGTGCTTCAGCTTCATGCGCTTTACCGCCTCAGCCACGCGCTGCGGTTCGTCCGCTTCCAGCGCGAAAGGTTTGGCCGTCTTCACCGCGCAAAATCCGCAGGCGCGCGTGCAGCGGTCGCCCGCGATCATGAACGTGGCTGTGCCTTGGCTCCAGCATTCCCAGCGGTTCGGGCATTGCGCCTCCTCGCAGACAGTGTGCAGTCGCAGATCTGACACGAGCGCCTTGGTGCTCCAGAACACCGGATCGCGCGGCAGCTTCACGCGGATCCAGTCCGGCTTCTTGGCGGTGTGCAATGCTGAATCGATCTTTAGCGTCATTCCCGCGCACCCTATGCAGCTTGGCCCGCAGGGCAAGCGGCGGGGCAAAATGAATTGTCGATCAGACCATTTCCCCTGTCGTGGCGCGATCAAAGTTGGACACTGTGCGGTCAAAGTTGGACAAACGTGCGATCAAAACTGGACGCGGGTGCGTGTGTTAGCAGGGCGCAGCCGAACCCGCAGC
>VFKE01000091.1 GCA_009885695.1 Verrucomicrobiota bacterium
TATCAGGGAAGGCTGAAGCCAAAGGGAGAGAAGGTGTGATCACCCGCCTGAAGATGGCCACTACAGCCAGTGTACAATTTATATTATCTAATTTGTGGGTAAAGCTCAGAAGAAGCCACGGCAGCCAACGAAGCATGCCTGCTTCCCGCGTTTCGCTTCGCGGCTGCCCGGCGCCCCATCAGCTACCGTTTGGAGGTGAGGCGCTCTGCATTGATGGTGTTGGATTTTTTGCTGTTGATGATGGACCGCATGTTCTTCGCAGCATGGTTCTTGCTGATCTTGATTGATCTGGGATCTGAGTAAGCCGTCATCTCAGCGGGCGCGGAGGACGGACTGTGCCGCATGTATTTCCAGGCTATTATGCGCCAGCCTGCGAATAGAATGAGCAAGCCACCCAGACAGCTAATGACGGGCGGCCAGGCTTTGAATGGCGATCTCGGATAACTGGTCGTCTTGATCTGCGGGTGCAGAGTGGACAGATTCAAGGAGCTGTTCTGGGGCGAAATTTCGAGGAACCGGATGGGCAGTTGACTGGCGACGATGGATTTCTTGGCGTGAACCCGGGGGTCATAGGCAATGTCGATGTCTTCGACCACGGAAGCAGCTCCATGGAAGGCAACGCCATCCACTTCGTAAGTGTAGCGATAGCGAATGCGCGCGACCTTGCATGCCCTGCCAAACCGGCGCAGCAAGCTGACCGGTCTGACCTCAATGGACATAGCAATCAACTCGGCTGTCGCGGATAACCAGCCCTTATGCTTCGAGCGTGAAAGAATCCATTTTCGTCCAAGCCATATCGAAGCCATCACGACCAATGCAGAGGCGGCAAGAATGCCAGTTGAGAGCATGGCAATTTCGGAAGTATTCAATGCTGCGAGATGAACGATGGATGCGGATTCACCAACCATTGCAGCTATCGAAAGTTTGGACATGCACTCATCATATTCGGACTGCGGCCAATGCCGAGTTATGACGTGCAACTATTTCGCCATATTGGTATTCATCCCAGGTTGCGGGACGGATCACTTCCCGGATTGAGGCCGGTGGCGTGCGGCGCACTGATCAATTCAGGGCCTGTTGCAAAAACCAGTTTTCCTCCGGCAGAATGGCGCCCGGAGGAATTTTTTCTGCAATGCGAAAGGCATCGGCGGCTCGGCCGGTCAACTTGAGCAGCCCGGCGAACACGGCGCGATGACCAACGGCAAGCCCGGATCCATTCATGCCATCCAGCCACTGTCTGGCAGCATTGAGGCTGCCGCATTGGAAGGCCGACAACGACCAGACCAGTTGTGACAGCGGGGATGCTTCGATGTAGACGTTATTATGCTCGGGAGAAAAACGATGCAGCTCACGCTCCATTTCCCTGCCGGTCAGCAACCGTAAATAAGACGCCTCGTCAACATAGGGCACCAGTTCCGGCTGGGTCTCGAGAATGGCATCTGCCGTGGTCAGCAGGTCTTCCGTCAGTCCCATGGCTTTTTGGAGACGATAGGAGCGTCGCAAGACCTCCTGGTGCATGATCTGGTTCGAGGGCGGGAAATTAATCAGGGCCTGGAGCGCCAAGTGAAAACGTTCCAGCCGTTCCGCCTGATCGGCCACGCGAACCAGTCCGAAGGGGTCCTTCTTGTTCCGTACGTAGGTCAGCGCGACCGCCAGATGGCTGTCAATTTCCTCAAGTGGATCACCCATGCCATTGGCGCATATGGCCTTCATCAGGGCGGCTTCTTCGATTCCAACTGGCAGCGAGTGCCGCATCAGCAGTGTGGAAAAGGAGTTCCAGTCTTTTTTGATGATCAGAGCATCGCCAAATGCCAGAAACAGATCGCGTGACTTGAGTACCTCGGCCTTGGGTTCCACTGTCGTCAATATCGGTTCACCTTTTTCACGTGAACCGTCTGTCTTCGTGTTTCCATTTTCACTCAAGCCCTGCAGAATTCTATCCGCCTGACCCATGTCGGCCAGCCAGGTAAAATATTCCGTGCAATCCTCAGGACGTTTGCCTGCAATGCGCTGCGATTCTTCCATGACCAGTTCATCAGCCAGCGCGGGCTGCTGTCTTGCGCATGCTGCCAGGATGGCAAGCCGGTCGGTGCTTTTAATGCCGGAATTTGATGAAATGATTGCCCGGGCTTCCATTATTTCGGAGCCAGACAAGGGCTGGGTTGACAGTGCCAGCATGGCCTTCGAGGCCATTTTGCCGCCACCGCGGCTTAGTTCCCAGAGTGTGCGCCGGGCCTCCTGGCGAATCTCGTTGAAGATTGAATTCAGCTGCATTTTGGCGAGCCTGGTTCTGGCCTTTGGATCATCAGGCGATTTTTCCAGCGCGAACCTCAAGAGTTCTTCTGATTCTTGTTCACGACCTTCGATCATTAGCAGGTCGGCTTCGATTTCGAGGCTCCCCGGACGCTGCCGCACATCGGCGGGGAGACTCTCCAGCACATGGCGCGCCGCCGACGCATTGGCCGTTTTCACCAGTGCCGCCGCGAGTTTGACGCTGTCTTCCGCCGTGGCCGATGGATGGTTGGCGACTTTCCGCCAGAGTACGGCTGCATCAGAAGCCCGTGCTGGAAGTTCATCCAGTCTTTGCGCGATCTCACGCAAGATGCCAGGCTCCTCCGGAGCCATCTGCCAGGCTTTTAGCAGCAACGCGATGCCCTGATCGGTCTGTCCGTTGTCCAGCAAACGACTGGCCTCCACGCAATAACTCCGGGCCTGTCCCAGGGTCCACCAGGCGGCAATCCCCCGCGCCGCCTTCACGATCACCAGCAGCGCGATGACCAGCAGGATGCCCAGCAAGGCCGTCTTGGCCCAGCGGGCGGCCCGTCTCGATATCTTTCGAGGCATGATGTTTGTTTCGGAGGCCATGAATGCGCTGGTTATGGATTGATCGAATTGTCTCCCTCAAGTTCCAGGACAAGTCTGAACCCGACATCTGGAAACGCGTTGCCGTCTTCGACACGTTCTTCGGAATCCACCCGCAGCTTGCTGAGGTCCGTGGATTTCCAAGATCCGCCGAGATAAATCCGGTGGCTACCGAGATCACCGCCGATATCGGCGCACCATTCGGCGGCATTCCCGGCGAGCTCGTAAAAGCCGAGCGCATTGGACGGGAAGCTCTTCACCGCCATTCTTTCCGGCTGGGCAGATCCGGGCAGCAGGCTGAGGTTGATGTTGATTCGATTTGGCGGGGGTGGCCAGTCGGATCCCCACGGGTATGCCCGCTGTTTCCCCGCCGGATCATTTTCCGAAGCTGCGCGCACCCACTCTGATTTGAATGGCAGCCGATAGGCGGCACTTTGGGGAAGTGTCCCTTGCGTCCGTTCCCGCTGGGTCAGCCAGCGGCAGAAGACAACCGCATCGACCCACGAAACACCGACGTAGGGATGTTCCAAGTCCGATCGTAATTGAGGGTCCAGTGTTGATAAATCTCCGGCCGAAAAGACAAAAGCCTTGTAATCCTTTGCCCGAACTTCGTGTTCTCCCATGAGCACCTTGGTCCCCGGAAGCGGCAGCAGTTTCAAGCCCAGAGAATTGACAAAGGCCCGCCCTGGCGCGGCCACCGACGTTTCACCTTTGTCCTGGGTGCCCTGCAAACGCCGTTCCATCATGGCTTGCTTTACTTCATCCTGGGAGACCACCGCCTTGCTCATGAGACGATCCCGCTCTTCTTTTTTCTCAGCGGTTATGTTGCTTTCAAACTCGGACTTCGTGTCACTGTCCTCCAGAACACAGCGGAAGCCGATGCCGGGCACCCGGGTCTCCGCCTCGACCGTCAACCGGTAGGCCGGATTCATGCTGTCTTTGCGCCAATACATCCAGGAAGAACCCCGCAGCGTTCCCGACAATACTTCGCCCGCCGCAGGATCGTACGTCCACTCCCATGCGTTCCCGCCGAGATCATAAATGCCGTCCACGGTTGGCTTGAAGCGACCGACCGGCGCCGTGAATTCGAAACCGTCGCCTTGAGAACCCTCAATCCGCGCCCGGTTGTAATTTCCCGCGTCTGATGGCGGCGGCCAGGCGGTTCCCCAAAAAAATGGCTGCGGAACCGTGGCCGCAGCCTGCGTCGGCTTATTGCCTGTGTCCACGAGAACGGCCGCCGCATCCCATTCCGCGTTCGTGGGAAGACGATAGCTTTGCGTGTCCTTGAGCAGCCCTGATTCGCGCTCCTTCTCCGTCAGCCAGTCGCAGAAGTCCATCGCATCCTCCAGCATCACATTCACAACCGGATGCGAGCCATCCTGGGGAAAGTCCGGCCGGTGCTCCCATTTCACATTGGCGGAAGTGAGAAGGGCGTTCCAATCCGACACCCTGGTTTCCCATACGGAGAACCGGACATCCGTTCCTTTGACACTGTGAAACACCATGCCCAGGCTGTTGCGAAATTCATCAGCAGCCGCTCCGCCGGGAGTCGCGCTGAGAAGAACGGCCCCGATCATCCCGCAAGCGATCCTCCGCCAGAGTAAACCGAGGCGCTGGCTGGGGTGGCGTGGGCAAGGAATCATTAAAGGACTCGACAGGGATGTTTTCGTCACATTCACTTTCATTCCGATGGCGTTCAGAGTTGCTTGCGACGTTTTTTCTCTTCGTCATTTTCATCGGCAGGATCACTTCCGCCATAACCGAGCACTTCGACGGTGATCATCGACGGAGTCTCCGCGGGCGTCTCAGCAGTTGTGGGGGTGCTTTGTTTCATGGCATCCGCCGCAGCACTGGTGCTGGCACCAGCGGCGTTGCCGGCTGCCGTCAGTCCACCGATGTTCGGCGCGCTGACCACGGGTGCCGTAGGCGTGCCACTGCTGGCGCCGCTGACGGCGATATTACTGGCGTTGAGCACGGCGGTGGCGGCGATGTTCAGGTTCCCAGTGGCGCGAATGCCGGCATCGCCGGCGTCAACGACGCCAGTCGGGGCGATCAGATCGACGTTGCCTGGCTCCACGCCGGCCACGGTGGCCAGGACGCCGATGCCACCTCCGGTGGCCAGACCCGCCAAGTCGGTTTTCACATCGGCGCTTTGGGGATCAATCAAAACGCGGGTGGGCGGCGCGGACGCCACGGTTTTTGAGGATGCACCCGCAGCGATGTCGCCCGCCGACGACCAGATCACAATGTCACCTCCCCGCAGCGTGAAGATACGGGAGATGCCGAGGTTCACGCTGTCGTTCGTGAAAATGTTGATGCTGCCACCGGATTCGGTGATGATGCCAGGCGGAGCCAGCGAGCTTCCAGTGTCGGTGGTCTGAAGCGTGAGTCCACCGCCAGGCGCCAGGAGGTTGATGCTTCCGCCGCTCCTGGTGCGGATGTCGCGCGACTGGGTGACGATGTTTCCCTGGCCCGGATTCGGGAAGAGGGTGGCGATGGCGGCGAAGCCTGTCTCGTAGCCCCCGATGCCGGTGGTTTGATTGCGACCCGCATCCCGCAGCACCAGATAAAAGACTTCGAGCGCGATGCGATGTTGCTCATCCTCCGGGAGAGACGCAAAGGAAGACGTGGTCAGACCGGGATAAGTCTTAGCGAGCTCTGTTAGATAAGCCGCTCCTTGCGGTCCGCTCACATATTGCGTGATGAAGCTGTCAAAATCAAAGGCCCCACCATCCAGCCCGCCTGCGCCGCCCAAGCCAGCCCCGGCGATGATGGCCGCCCCCTCGAACGGCAGATAGGGATTGCGACCGTTGCCGATGCTGGTGATGCCTACGCCGGTGCCGTCGGCATTGCCCGCCAGCGCGCCCAGATCGAGGTTTCGGCCCGCGAGAACTTCGAGCGTGCCGGGCCCGTTGATCTGGATGTCGCCGGCATTGATCGTGTCCGATCCGCTCAGGACGTTGCCCGGCGCGCGGGCGGCGACGCGCAAGGGCGAGTTGGAATTGGAGGCGATGATATCTCGGCCGGATGCTACGACAGTCACATCATCCTCCGCCACGTTTTGCAGGTAGAACTCGATGTCGGTGATGTCGTTCCCGCTGATGATTCGCGATTCTTTTCCGGAGAACAAGGTGAGGCCTGAAATGTCACCGCTGCCGGCATAGATGCGCAGCGGCTCGGTGTCGCCGGCATGGAGCAGCCCTTGGGTATGGAGCGCCTGTTTCGTTTGAATGACCGCCGCGCTTCCGGTGGTGGAGCCGGTTTCGGCGAACAGGCTGTCGATGCGCGAGAGGAAGGTTAAGCCGAGCGAGCTGGTTGAGGACGATCTCGCCGCCAGGGAAACCCCGACGAGCGACTGATAGGCGAAGGGCGATGTGATGCCTGAAACTGCGGACGGGCTGGCATCAGAGAGGTTGATTCTTCCTGATATCCACACATTGACGGTCGAACTGTTGATGGTGGCGGTGCCGTTGTGCTGAAGCGCGTTGAAGGCACCTGCCGCAAGGAGATCGGCGGTGCCGGTGGGTGACGGTGAGAGATTGATACTGCCCACGAGATTGATATCGCCCGAGAAAGCCGTGGCGCGCAAGGTCGCCGGCATCAGTGTGGCCACCGTGTTGAATGCCGTGAGATTGTCTTCGGACAGCCGCAGCCAGGGCTGGGAGTTGGAGGCCGTCACGTTCGCGCCGGAAGTCACAAGAAGATGCTCCCGCTGCATGAATGCCAGCAGGGTCGGGGTGGTAACACCGCTGCTGTTCGTTGCCGGCAGGGTGACGCTCTCCCGGAACGTCACTGAGCCGCCCAGGGATGAGACGTTGACGAAGCTTGTTGGCGCGTAGGTGGAGAAATAAGTCTTGTACCAATAGGTGTTGCTGTAACCTTGTGGCAGCAGGAAGGGATTGGCCACCGGCCCCAGCAGCAGATCGCCCCGGGCGCTGACGTTGAAGCCACCTTTGCCCAAGAACAAGGTCGTGGGCAGCCAGGTCTCTGGCGCGAGCGGCGCACTGCTATTCAAGATTGTCAGGGATGGTGAGCGTGTGGAGTTGGTGGTGATGCTGCCACCTGCATTCAGAGTGCCGGTGCCGCGTTCCACGTAATAGACGCCGCCATCAATGTTCCGGCCTGCCTGCACGGTGAGATCGCCCCCTCCAAATTCAACCAGGTTGGCCGCGTCAGGGGCGATGGCCGTGACTCCGCTCCTCCCGGTCATGCGGGCGTTGGTGGGCACCAGTCCGTCAATGTTGGTCACATCTCGGCCGGCAATGAGCGTGACATTGCCGCCGCCCAGAGCACCGACGCCTTCAAAGAAATTGCTGAAATCCACCCACCAGGATGTCGAGGCGACCTCTCCGAAACGCGATCTGCCGAACAGTCCGGTGACCGGATCCACATAGCCTCGCCGGTAAAGCCAGTTCATAGGCAGCTCCCGTTCGGAGTCGGCGATGAGGTTGTTGGAGATATCGCGCGTCTGGCGCAAGAGGTCAGCCCCGGCCGTGATGGATACGTTGCCGCCACCGAAGGTGTATTGCGCGGAATAAGGTGGCAACTGCTGGTTCGCGCCGAGATTGCCCACGCTGGAGCCGGACATGCTCGGAACCGGCCGGTCGAAGGTCGAGCGCATCGTCAGATCGGGAACCTGGACTCCGACGGTGTAGATCGAGGCGAACTGGTTGAGCAGCTGCAAGTTTCGCCCCGCAGAAATATCGATGTCACCCGTGCCGGTGCGGATCACCTGGAAACGCCCGGTGCCGGCGTTGACTGCGGACGTGGTTGTCGCATTCGCGCCCGGAGAGCTTGCCGAATTCAAGCCGCCGTTCTTGCCAATGAGAAGGGATCCCTTGTTCGGGAAAGAGGTATTGAGAGCAGTGAGTGATTGGACACCGTGGATGTCCGCGGCCGTGAAATCGGCGCCGGTGGCGAAGCGGTAGGACCATGACTGAACGTTGACAGGCAGCGCGGCATTCGCAGTCAGCAGGCTTGAGTTGTAGGCGCTGGTGGTGAAGCCGTCGCTGATGGCGTTGAACAGGACAATGTCACCTCCCGCGCGCATCGTCAGCACGCCGGGCACGCTGTTGGCTCCGTAGCGGAATGTGGCCAGATTCCAGTCCACGGAGGCGGCCGAGCTTGAAGTGCCCAGCGTGAGGTCGCCCGTGCGGTTGATGACCTCGGCACCGGGCAGGACCACAGTAATGGGTGTCAGCGACAGCACGCTGGCATTCGCTGCCAGAAGGCTGTTGCGCAACGTGATGGCGTTGTTGCCGAAAGTGGTGAGCGAGGTGTTGATCGAGCTTTGGATAGCGGTCGTGATGTTGCCGCCCGCCGGGGTGAAAATCCGGTATCCCTCGACAGTGATCGCGGATGCCCCCGTAATGGTGCCGTTGATCGGGTTCACGGACAAGTTGGTGCCCGCCACGTTTTGCGGTGCGCGCAGGCGGAGCGTTCCGGTGAACTCGCCGGAAGCGGCGCTGCCGCCAAACGTGATGGTGCCTGCGCTGTTGAGCGTGACGGACTGGCCTTGCACAACGCCACTCACCACGTTGGCGGCCAAAGGAATGGTCCTCCCATCGACCAGCGTGATGGTGCCGGAACTGGTGGCTATGATCGTGTTGAAGCCGTTGGCGGTGGCCGGGAAGCTGATGCTGGTGCTGGCAGCGGCGGCGATTGTGCTGGCCGGGATGTTGCTGGCCACAGATAGATCGACGGCGGAACCTGACCGGATGTCGAGTACCGCTCCCGGGCCGGCGCCGTAGGTGCCTCCGCTGAAGACGCTTGATCCGACCTCGAGGAACACCACGCCTCCTTTGCCGGCGTTGTTGAAATCCTGGGCGGCCACCGTGACCAGTGATCCGCTCTGGAGCACCACGTTCCTCCAGGCCACCAGGCTGATCTTGCCGCCCGTCGCGCCCGAGGCATTGATCTCGCCGGCCACATTGATGGAACCCTGGTCGGTGGAGAGGCTGAAGATCCGCGCAATCGTGGCGTTGGCCCCCGTGCCGGTCACGGTCACATCTCCGCTGCGCACGCGCAGGGTGCGCGATTGGGAGAATGACGCAGCGTTAAGCGTGTTGTTGAGTGTCGTGTAATCCGGGAGGCTGCCGACATCCAGCGAGAAGCTTCCATCCAAACCTCCCGCACCGCCGCTGCCAGCCATGGTACCCGCAAGGTTGAAGGCGCCGGCTGAGGCATTGATCGTGATCCGGCCCGCGTTGCCGCCACCCGGCTGCGCGGCGACATTGAGGAAGCCGCCTGCGGCCACATCGACGTTGCCAGTGAGCGATGCCAGGGTGATCTGGCCGCCTTCGGTGTAACGCACCTGATCGAAGAAAGTTTGTGCCGTGCCTCCAGCGTTCAAAGTGCCTGAAACCGCAACACCGCCCGTGGCGCGCACGGTGAGGATGCCGCTCGGCAGCAGGATGTCACTGCTGATGTTGATCGTGGTTCCGCTCAAGTCGATGCTGGCACCCAAGCCGCCGCTGACGGATGCCACGGTGCCCGGGGGTTTGAGAAGATTGAGCGCTCCTCCGGCGGTCAATGACTGGGTCGCGCCTTTTGCTCCCGTGAGCATTGGCGTGTTCGCCGTGAGTGCATTTTGTGCGGCCAATCCGCCCGCACCTTGCATGAGGATGCCGCCCGAGGCGTTGAGGATGACGGTGCTGAACTGGTCGATGTTGAGCTGGCCCTTGCCGATGGTGATGGTGCTGGCGTCGAAGACAAGCGTTCCCGAGGCTGCGATGACAGGGCCGGGCGAAGGCCGTCCCGGGCTGTTGTCGAGCAGGATGGTTGGCGCAGCCAACGTGACCGTGCCGCCGCCGTTGTTGAATCCGCGTATTTCGGCTGCGTGCAGCGCAAGGCTGCCGGTGGTGCTGAATCCTCCGGTGCCGTAAATATCAAAGGCGGAATAGCTCAGCAACGACAGTGATTGTGCGGACTGCAGGCCCGAGAGGACGTTACCCGTGAGGACGAGGCCGGGATCGGCCTGCAGGGATCCAGGGCTGGTGAGCTGCATGGAAATACGTCCGGCATCGAGCGTGATGGCCTGACCTATAAGGGCCGCCGTGGGGTCAATGGACATCCGCGCGGTGGAGTCGAGAATCAGACTGGCACCAGAGAGCGTCACGCCGGCACCGACACTCAGATTCGGCACGTTGGAGGAAGTGATGCCGGAGCGGACGATCTGCGCCGCTGGATCACTGCTGACGCGCAAGAGGACACCGTTCCCGCTGCCGGGCAGAGCAGCGTCCCCCAGCAGGAGTGTGTCCGCAGCATCGGACAGCGACCCGGTCTGCAGGACGGATGCGCCGGTGGCAAAGATGAGTTCCTGTGCGGACACGAGGATGATTTCCGGTCCGGAGAGCGAGGTGCCTGCGTTATCGACGGTGATTTTGTTGGTGCGCACGTTGACGGTCGTGCTGTCGGTTCCGAAGCTGCGGGAACCGCCGATGAGCAGGCTGTCCGCGCCATAGCTGTTGAGCAGGTCGGAATCGAGCGTGAGCACCCCGGCACCACCGCTGGCACCGTTGCTGGAGATCAAGATTTCAATCGGAGTGCTGATGTCGATATTGCCGCCGCGCCCGCTGCTTGCTCCCCGGGCCAGCACAGATCCCTGCACCGCCATGGCCTGGGTGGCTGAAAGCAGCAAATACCCCGCATCGACCGGCAGGCGCGGCGCTTTCTGGTCCAGCTTGATCGCGCTCTCACGCAGGAATGAATTGGCAAAGTAGTCCGCATATTGCGAGCGTTGACGCACCACGGTGGAGGATGCGACCTCGAAGCGCGAGTAGATGGAGGGCACGGAGCGGGAGTTGTTGAGATCGTTGTAGCGGTAGCCGTTCACGAGCGATGAACCATCGGGCAGGTTGAAGGTGCCGATGGGAGAACCAGTCTGGGGCGTGACGAGAACCGCGTTGGGCAGCAGCGCGTAGCGCGCCGGCAGCAGGGTGTAAGTGCCGGCGGGCAGTCCCTGGCTGGCGTTGAGGAACACCCGGTCACCCACGGACAGACTGCTGTTCACATAGCCGCTGTCTCCGTCAAGATTTGTCGCCCCGGTCGTAGTGATGCTGAAGGGTGCGTAGGGCATGTAGTTAAATCCATATCCGGGAATCACCGCGAAGCTGGTTGATGAATCCAGGATGTCCTGGCTCCCGCCGTTGCCTCTGATCCACTGGTAGGCGTAGAGGTCGCCGCCGCCGCTGATATCGATGACCGAACCGGCTTCTGTCGTCAGCTTCTGCGCGGAGATGGTCACGGTCTTGGAGGGGCCGCCGCCTGCGGTAATGTCCAGACCCGTGGGGTCGATCCAAGCCTCGCCCGTGGGATTGATGCCATAGGGAATGATGATGCCCTGACCGGTGCGCGGATCCACTCCGGAGACGGAAGTGACGCTGCCGGCGGTGAGCGTGAGCTGCTTGGTCACGGGGACATTCTGCCCCGTGATTATATCCTTGGGCGCGGTGCCAGTGCCGTCCCAGCCGAGATTGATGCCGCCAAAGGGCGCGCGCAGCGTGCCGCCCTGCGTGATGAGTGAGCTGTAGATGTTGAGTGTGCCGCCGGCGGAAAGGGGAAGCGGCCGGACGCCGGATCCTTCGATGATGACAGAACCGGAGACCGTTCCTCCGCCCGGGTTGTAGTCATGGGCCACGATGGTGAATGGTGATGCGGTGACCGGATAAATCTGGCCAGCCCGCAGCAGCAAACTTCCGGCCACATCAAACGTGCCCTGCCCGCGGATGTCACCCCCGTTGGCGATGAGCACCGTGACGCCGATGTTTTGCAATGAGAGATTGCCGACATCGATCAAGTCCGCCGTGACTGTCAGCCGGCCCGGGCCGAAAGTCGGGAGGAAATTGAACGGGTCGCTCAGCCCGTCGATGTAGGGTGGGGAATTCTGCAGCTCCAGGGGTTGCACTGGAGGTTCGAACGGCTTGCCCAGTGCGACGTAGGGCGCGGTGAGCTGGACATTGGAGTCCGCATAGATCACACCCCCGTCGATGGAACTGCTCGATGAAGGAACTCCGGCAACGATCGTGCGCCTGGCGTTGATGGTGACCGGCCCCTTGAATTCGAGCGTGCCGCCCAGCAGAAGGGAGTCGAAGCCGCCGCGCGAGAAATCATTGACGGCGAACTGGCCTCCACCCAGGATCGGCCCGCCCGTGGTATCGAGCACCGGCAGACCGATGCCGCTGCTGCCGGATGTGAAGCCGGGATCGCTCTGCGTGACCCGCAACGTGACGTCCGTCGGCTTCCTGTCCTGCGGTTGTGAAAGGAGGGGATAAAAACGGCCGGAGGAGATGGAAAGATTTCCGCCCAGTGCGGTGGGACCGCCTGCATTTCCCAGGAGCGTGGCCGCCGTGAACAGTTGCTGCCCGCCCTTGAGGGTGATGGTGCCACCGCTGCTGTCCACGCGCAGCGGGACTGTGAACGCGGCATAGAGCGGCAAGTTCACCCCGCTGGTCACGGGCACCAGGGTGGAGCCCAGCAGCGGAGCATTCATCGGCACGTTCAGGCCGAGGTAGGCCGGCGGCAGATCCAGAATACCGCTGGCACCCGAGACATCGAGTTTGGCACCGGATTCGGCGTAGATGTTTCCTGAGACGCTGATGGTGCCGCCGGGCAGGACATAACCTGTGCGGTGACCCCAGCGGTCGGGCAGCAGGACGACCTTGCCAGCCGTGGATAACAGGCTGCCGGCCGCGAGATGGACCGTGGTCAAGGCCCGGAGTTCCGCTTCCGGCCGGCTGGCAAACGTGGACAGCGAGTTCGATGACCCGGAGATGGAGATCGCACCGCCGGGCGCGATGATGGAGCCGAACACCGCCACCGTGTGCCCGCCCAAGGTCACGCTGCCGAGCGCATCCGTCTGGATGCGCGAGCCTGCGCCGATGATGATATCACCGCGCACCGTGAGCAGGCCGGTGAAATCATTTTGAACGCCCGGTGCGCTGAGCGTGAGGCTCAACGGCGAGCGCAGACCCTCGGGCTTCAGCACCGGAACCATGACCACCCCGCCTGATTCCCATTCATGGGGCAGCGCGAGATAACTTTTCACTTCGGGTGCAATCACGGTTCCGGCAGCGACAGACACGCCGGGAATCATCTCATCGCTATTGCCGGTTGCTTCTCCCAGTCCGATCAGTGTGAAGCTGGCGAAGCCGCTTTCGCTGAAAAAGTCCGGCTTAAGCAGAAGCGCATTCACCGAGGGGGATGTTCCCCCGATCTGGATCACCGGGGCCTGCAAGGTGAGCGATCCGCCTTTGGCACCGGAGAAGCCGAGCAGCGTTCCGCCAAGTTTCAGGTGGCCTCCCAGCACGGATTTCAAATTCGGATCCTGTCCCGCCTTGATGCTGATGCTGCCCGCATCGCCGTAATTCATTTTCCCCGCTGTGCTCACTGCCACGCCGCCGGAAACATCAATGAGGCTGCCCTTGCTGAGATCGGCGTTGTAAGTGGTGATCGAGACCGCGCCTCCATTGGTCACCAGCGGGAGGCTGCCGGGTGATCGTGAGCTCATGCGGTCGTCGATGATGAGGCCCGCCGTGTTGATGGCACCTGATGAACCCAGGGCGAAGTTTCCCCGGTCGGCATTGGGCGGAGGCGTGACCGATCCGGCACTGGCCCTGAGTGAATCAGCGGTGGGAGGCGAGATGTTAAACACCGAAAGGTTCACCGTGCCGCCGGGCACGGTGATGCTGCCCTGCACGTCGATGTTGGCGCCGCTCATGGTGATCGATCCCTTCGGCGTCACGATCAAGGCCGAGGAGCGCGGCACCTTGATGTCACCGTCGTAATTGGTCAGTGTAAAGATGCCAAAGCCCCGGACGCTGAACAGGTCGGGGTTTAAGATCACGTCCGCGATCCGGTCCGCGCGCAACGGCAAGGGGTTTCCCGCACCATCAAGGGCGAAGGGATCGGCGGGCGACAGACGCCCTTCCTCGAAGGAAACGGTTGGCGGTGTGGGGGAAAACTTGGGATAGGGCGTGGCTAGTTGCTGCGCTTCGAAGGCAATGGAGAGCGTTCCCGGATCGGGCGGACTGCTGCGCTCGCGCGGACCCGCGACCGTGTTGCCAAAGAAATCGCCATCGAGGGCCATCGCACCCGCTTGCAGGTTGAGAATGCCGCCATCCGCGCCCTGCGTGTAGGGCTGCTCATAATGTTCGCCCAGCATCCACGGGATCTTGTAGGTATTGGTCACGCCCCAGCGCGGATGGCTTTCCGTGAAGGTGCCGGTGAAGATTCCCTGGTAGAGCCGGTTGGGCGTGGCATCGGCGATTTCGATGAGGTGGTTCGCGTAGAGCACGCGCGTTGTCGTCACATGGCCGCCTCCGAAGTTGATGAAGCCGCCGGAGACATCAACCAATGCGCCGGGCTGGAGCACGACCGAGTCGCCCGCGCTCAAGGTCACCGTGCCGCCGGCGGTGGTGAGTTCGCCGACGGTGCGCTCGATCAGGCCGAGGTAGCCTGAGAGATCGGCCAGGGGCGTGCCATACCAGGTCCGGCCGTTGTAGGTTCCCGTTTTGCGGAGATCGACGGTGATGCTGGGGTTGCTGCCATCACCGGGACGAAAAATACTGGTGCGCTGCAAAGGTGAATCCGCGAATTCCGCACCGCGCAGCGTGACGCTGAGGATATACTGCGAGAGCGGCGCGGCAATGTCGGTGGAGCCGGCCACATTGATCATGGCACCGCGGTCCAGATAAATCTGTCCGCCGGAATTCACAAAGGCGCTCCGTGCCGCGCTTGCTTCCTGCACATAATTCCAGACGCCCGCATTGGCCTTGAGTACCGCGCTCGGTGCCAGGATGACGGCGCCGGGGGCCAGGTAAATCGATTTACCCTGAAGATTGGCTTGCGAACGAAGGGATAATTGTGAGCCCACGGCCTTCTCGGTGCTGTCCCACTCAGGAAGAATCTGCGTCAGACTGGAAGGTCCGAGCATCACATCGCCCGCAGAGGTGTAATGAAACGGCGGCTCAGTGGATCTCACCGGGTCGTAAAAGACGTTGCGCAATGCACCGTAACTGGCGATCAGATCGATGCGTCCGTTGAGAGATACCGAGGTGCTGCTGTTGATGGCGGCGAGCTGGTTGACGGTCTTGCCGGTGATCGTGACGTTGCCGCGCAAGGCTTCGATGAGCCCGGTGTTCGTCGCCGTACCGGCATAGGGCGCGAGCACCGACGTGGGATCCGTCACCACGCCGACATAGACATCGAGTCCGCGCAAGCTCGGATCACTTGAGCTATGGGCGTCAATTCCCACCTGCAAACCCGCTGCCAGAATGGTCTGGCCATCGAGCGTTGAAATGCTGCCGGCGTTCGTCACGTTGGCGCCCACGAGCATGATTCTGCCGCCGACCTTGGCAGCAGACGTAGGTGCGGTCAGTTGTGCGCCGGGCTGGACAGTCACGTCGCCATAGCGTCCGCCGGGCGGTGGCGCAGGCGGAGTGAAAGCGGGCGTCGGGCCTTTCGATCCCGCCGGAATGGCCAGCGCGCTGAAGAGGAACTGCGCGTCCGGGTTGTTGAGCAGACCGCGGGTGATCAGGTTCTCGTTAAGGGGCAGGGACGAGGCCACCAGCGTGTGGGTGTTAACCTGGCTGCTGCCGCCGAAGATGATGCCGTTCTGGTTGATGACATAGACCTGCCCGGAAGCCGTGATGGAACCGAGGATCTGCGAGGGCTGGCCGGAAGGATCGTTGACTTTATTGAAAGCCACCCACTGGCTAACATCTGCCCCGCCGTCGCTCTGATCAAATTTGAGGGTCGTGTTCTTGCCGATGTTGAACTTGCTCCAGTTGATCAGCGCCTGCTGGACGTTCTGCTTCACGGTCACCTGGGTTCCGCGGCCTCCGCTCCCTTGAGTGGGAGCGCTGGCTCCGGTGGCGCTGACAAACTGCAATCCACCCGGTGCCAGCCCGTCTGGCACATTGGGAAGTTGCAGTGCGGGATTGTTGGGATTGACGCCGAGGTTGTTGGCACCGGCCCGCGCCGCTGCTTGCGCGGCTGCCTGCATGGCCTTCACTGAATTGAGCGCCTGCGACGTGCGGGCCATGGCGTCCCTGGCATTGGACCGGGCTTGCGCGGCGGCGGCGGGATTGGTTCCGTATCCGGACGTGGGTCGTGCGACATTGGCCGGGGCGCCGCCCCGAAGGATGTCGCCTGCGCGGGATCCTGGCAGCAGGGCGCAAGCCAACAGAGCCGTTATGCCCGCGACCGCGGGCAATCGCGGCCACTTGGGCGGGAACGGCCTGCGATCCTGATGCGGGCTTATTTGATGGAAAAGCATCGGTATTGACCGAGAACTGGCGGCGGATTTTAGACGGGTTGGCCACCGGGAACACAATCGAAAGGTGACGATTTCGACACACTATATTTTGTAGCAAGGGCGTGTTGCCCTTGCGATGCCGCCGGGGTAGAAGCGACGCCCTCGTCGCTTCGTCCGGTGCTGGCGACGCCCTCGTCGCCAGGCTCCCTGCCTGAGCTTGACGCGCTTTGAAACACCAGTTCAAGCGGCGTGGGTGCCGCTGCTACTTTTCAGTCTCGCACTTCACGTCAGGCACAGGCGCTACTTTGCTTGCTTCAACTGCTCCTCGTAGGCTTTCCGCGCGATTTCGTTGTGATAGGTCATGTAATAGGTTGCACCCATCAGGGATCTCATCATTTCGTCAGCATTGCGCTGGGCTCGGGTCCAGCGGGCGTGATACTGGGGATCCGTGGGATTCTGATGGGGACCGCCGATATCTTTGACGAAATTCTGGCTGATCTGGTTGATGGTCTGTTCTTGGGCCGGGGTCGGCGGTGGCAGAGGGCTGCGGGCATTGCTCACGGCGCGGCCTTTGCCGCCGGGTGGCGTAGCGGCCGGATTCTGAAACACCAGCGGATATTGGATGCGCACCTGCTTGGCCCTTGCTGCCAGGCTGCCGGGAACCGTGGCTTCTGAGATTTGGTTCTTCTTCGGATCTTGCAACAGGCCCGCCAGCACCGTGCTCTGTTCCTGTTCGAGCTTTCGGATTTCCGAGGGCAGCGGATTATGTCCTGCGCTCGACCGCAACTGGCGCTGTTTGTCGGCATACAATTCGCTGACCTCGCCCTGAACGATCTGGCGGATGGTCGGCTCCGGGCAGCCGATGCTGCGGAGGTTGGTGATGAAGGTGGCGTAATCGTCCGCCTCCATCTGGTTCCAATGGAAAGGGGTGGCCTTGGGTGATTCGGGGCGCGCGGGCGCGGCAGCTGCCGGGGAAATCTTGGATGCCGCAACGGTTGGCGCACTGACCGGGCGATTCTGTGCAGGCCGGAAAATTACCAAG
Organism: Verrucomicrobiota bacterium; assembly: GCA_009885695.1. Lineage (GTDB taxonomy): Bacteria > Verrucomicrobiota > Verrucomicrobiia > Verrucomicrobiales > Verrucomicrobiaceae > VFKE01. The sequence goes on from VFKE01000091.1 coordinate 17,160, forward strand.
CCAGCTACGAGAGCAAGGAGTACTCCATTCAGGGCCAAAGATGCGGTGAGCTGTTTTTTCATGATGGGAGGCGGGTAGTTCTTATTATAAAGAAAAACTGGCGGGAGTCTTGCAACTCCCGCCAGTTCACTTGGATAATCCTAAAACGAAGGGGATTCGACTTAGTATTTCAGCGAGATGGGCTGACCCACTTCCGAGCGGGTAACGCGCGTATCTGCATCATCGGGCAGACCGGAGACAGCGCCAAGGTCGGTGCTGGAGCTGGTGATCCTCGCCACGAGGGCGCTTTTCACGGCAGTCTGGTCGGGGGTCAGGGTGCGGTATCCGATGCGCGCGTAGGACCAGTAGGAATACTGGCCGCTGCGGGTTGTTGCTGGCAGGAACTGGGTGGCTGTGACCACGTTGTTCGTCAGTGTGCCCACGTTGGTGGTGACGGAGCTGAGGGTGATGGTGCTGGCGGTGAGGCCAGTCACCGTGGTGCCGGGAGCGATTCCCGTGCCCGCCATCAACTGGCCTACGATAACTCCATCCGTGATCGGATTGGTGGCTGTGGTCAGCGTGGTGACGCCCGCGCCCTGGCTGGCGATGGTGTAGATTTTTTGAGCACCGCCTACGCAGCTGGCACCCTCATAGGTGAGGTAGCGGCAGCCGACGTTGGTTCCACCAGAGATGCCGGAGCCGGTGCCGTTGACAGCCCGGTCTGCGTCCGAGAGACCCAGATAGGCCACTAAGCAGCTCTGGTCCGAGTAGTTGAAGGCAGCCTGGAGGCCGAAGGGGTCACTGGCGCCGTTGGTGACCGTGCGCAACTGGTCGGCAAGGGTGCCGCCGCTGGACTGACCGCCGTTGCCGGAATCCGGGCAGGAATAAAGGGCCGTCGCGACGCCACCGGAGACGTTGCCGATGGTGACGGTCGCGGAGCCATTTACGGTCACAGCATTGCTGATCTCGATCGTGGGGCCGGTCACGTTCGTCACCGCAGGGGTGGCGGTGAAGGTGAGAGAGCCAGTGGTCGCAGTCGCATTTTTGTCGATTTCCAGCGTGGTACCGTTGGTGATGGACGCGATGGTGGTGTCGGCCGGAATATTGGTTCCGGAGAACGCCATGCCGGGAGCGAGACCTGCGGTGCTTGTCACGGTGACGGTCGTGGAAGCGATGGTGGTCGCGCCGCCTGCCAGGTTGCTGCCGCCAAAGGTGGTGCTGCCGGCTGGGATGCCGGTGCCGCTGATGCGCTTGCCAATCATGTTCGCGGAGATGCCGGCCTGATCGGCTGCATTAACCGCGAGTTCCATGGGGTTGTTGGGGGGAACCACGCTCGTGTTCGTGGTCACGCGGACGGAAGCGGTGGGCTGGAGCTGGACGACGAGGTTGTTAGCGCCGTAAGCCGTCTCCGAAAGGGCGCAGGTGCGGGTGCCCGAACCATTGTCACGACCTGCTGCATAAACCACTATGCCGGTCGGGTTGTTGGATCCGTCGGCGTTGACCGGGGAGTCTGCCGGGTTGCCGGTGAAGGCGGAGGCTGAGAGGTAACCCGTGGCGAGTAACTGACGCGCATTCTGAGCGGTCATGTTAGTGAGCCCGGCCGGAGCGTTCCTGCTGGCTACCCAGACGAAGGGCAGAATGCCAACTCTCTCGTCAGTAATGGGATTGGCCTGGAAGGGCGTGAGCGCCTGGGAGTTGTCCATCATGATGCAGTCCGGCGCATTGCCGGATTCCGTGATGCCGCCTGTCTGGCTGGCAGCGCCCGCGAGAGTGGCACCGGTGGCATCCGCATAATAGACGGTGGTCGTCGTGCCGTTGGCCATGACTGAGATGCCGTTGGTGGAACCCGACCATGTGCACTTGATGGTCACGACACCAAGGCCGGGCTGGCCGGAGATGGTGCCTCGGAACAAGGTGTTGGTGGACCCCGCGAGAGTCGAGCCGCTATATTTATAGATGGGGGTGGTCAGCATGTCTCGCATGGCGAGGTGGGCTGCCGCACGCAAGGCGGTGGAGCCGGTGAAGCGCAACGTGACGTCGGCGGATGCCTGGCTGACCAGGGCAAGGGCGACCGAACCGGCCGCAAGGAGTGTTTTGAAGGATTTCATATTTTTATTAGTGATCGTGAGGTGTTTGAGTGTTCTTGATTTTGTCTAGGGGTGCCAGGCTGGTAAGGGCCTGACGGCAGGGTTTGGTTTATTGGGGATGAGGTTTCAGGCGGCACGGACTGGACGGCGGCGGCGCAGCAGCAGCGAGCCAAGGCCGAATGCGAGGAGCAGAGCGCGGCTGGGTTCAGGGACGGCGGCAGGACCGTTGTTGCCATAGCTGAGCACGCCCGTGTTGCTGATGGTGAAGGTGCCTTCGTAGGTGCCAGTGCCGGAGCCGGGTACCATGCGGAACAGATCCAGGGCGGCCGTAGCCAGACCGGCGTCAAGCGGGCCATCAAGAGGGCCTTGGAGACCGTTGAAGTAGCCGAAGCTCGTGCTGCCGGGATTCTGGGCTGCCCAGTTGATCGTGTTCCCGACGGTTGGCTGCCTGAGGACGTTGGTGTTTATACCGACCGTCGAGATTGTGGCGGAGTTATACTCAGCTCCCAAGGTCTGGATTAACGCCCCTGGGGTGCCTTGGGTTCCGCTGGCAGCCCGTGCATAGCCTGTTCCGATCGTGTCAAAGACCGCTTCGGGTTTGCTGGCATAAAGCGTGTTGAGGATGTCGCCGTTTATGCCGAGGTTTTGGTTCACCCGGCCCACAAGACCCCAATTTATTTGCGAGAGTTTCGTGGCGTTGGTGGCCCAGTCGCTGCCGAATACTGCCGAGAGATCCGCGTTGATGCTGCCGACGGACAATGAGAGGATATCGGACACCTGGTTCTTGAAGAACGCGGCAGAGCCGAGATTGACCACCATAGCGGTCGTGATGCTAGGATCGGTAGAGCGGAAGCCGAGGAGCAAGTCCCCGCCTGCGTAAGTAGCGGCCGCTGCCGGAGCAGCGGATATGGCGAGCGCAGCGAAAACTGCGGCCATCGATTTTTTGATTTGGTTTTTCATGTGGTTTATTTGGGGTGGATGAGGTGGGGTTTTTGGGGATGCGGATCGGTTGACTTGTGAGGATGACTTTGTTTTTTGCTGTTGAATTGAAATCATCGGAGCAGTGATTCCGCTTCCGATGTGCATCATCCAAGCAGGCAGTCGTAATGAGGTCGAGTCGTTTGCGGTTACGTTATCGTCACTTACGCCAGCCTCCGGGACCGGCCCCAGCACGGGGCGACGTCCATGTTCTGCGGCAGCCATCGTAGCAAGGGCATCCTGCCCTTGTCCAGGTGACGGCAAGGGCATCCTGCCCTTGCTGCTTTTCAAGCCGGTAACTCAGCCATCATGGCTTAGTTATTTTTCAACAGGATGCCAGAGCATTTTCAAAAAGACGCAGCCGCATCTCGTAAGAGTGCGGGAAGCAGCCACGGCAGCCAACGAAGTCTGCCTATTTCCCGCGTTTTCGCCTCGCGACTGCGGGGAGAGCTTCCATTTTTCCCGCGTTCTCACGAACGCGGCTGCGAACGCGGCTGCGAACGCGGCTGCGAAATTATTTAACCCGCTCTAGCGGATCACGTTTGTCTGATTCGGATCGATCCTTGGCGGCTGGGGGAGCCAGTTTTTCTCGTCGTCTTCCAGTTCTGCCAATTCCTCAGCGGCAGCCGATCCGAGCGCTGCGGCCACGAGCAGTTGCGCGTCGTTGAGGAAAGTCTGTGCTGCCCCGACGAGAAAGTCCGCCTCCTCTGGGCGAATATGGAGCACGATCAGCGTGCATTCACCCCGAAAAACGGCCAGCACATGAACGTCCATGAAGGCCATCCAAAGCGATTCAACACTACGCCCGCCATTGCTCTGGAAGTGGTCGCGGGCATCGTTCAGCGTATGCACAAGTTGTTCCACACGGAAGTTCTCGTAGGGCATCAGGCTCACGAGGATCTGCCGGCGCCAAGCCAGGCAAATCCCGTTTACCGCGCCGGCATGTTTCAGGCGCTCAAGACTGGCACGGAGGGACGGTGTGATTGCCGAGGCCATGTTCAAGGATTATCCGTTGCGCTGGTGGAGGGTCACCAGCAGTTCGTTGTTGGAAACGCTGCCGCCAATCATTGCGCCCGAGGCGTTGCTCGGCTGCGTGCCTGAATCCGGCGGAAGAAGATACATAAAAGTGAAGTCGGGCTCATGCAGTGAGGCGTAGAGTGACGCTCCCATCTCCAGCCCCGCACCCACGCGATCCGCAAAATGTCGCAGCCCCTGGAAATCAGCAGCGAAGTCGTCCGCATCTTTCTGCCCGGTATCACTGATGACGAGTCCGTTTCGGATGTCAAAGAGACGGAGCTCGGTGTGGGAGGGGGGCGTATCCATGATAAAAAAATAAATCCGCTCCTTCTTCGCAAAAAAGAGATCACGAGGCAAGAACAAACCACTGAATACTGACGAAAAACGGTTTCTACTGAGCATCCACCTTGTTCAGGGTCTGGTCTTCTTCGAATCGCTTTCGCCAGTAGTTCAGCCGCTCCCTGACTTTGACCTCCATTCCGTTGCTGGACGGTTCATAGTATATTTTGCCTTCCGGCAAATAAGCCTGCGGAATGTAGCCTTCCCCGGAGTCGTGGGCGTATTTGTAATCCATCTCCGCTGCCGTGGTGCCGGAGGCGGCGGCGAGCTTTTTTCGCGTCTTCGTGCGCAGATGCGGCGGGACGGCGAGCGTGCGGCCTTGTTTTACATCGTCGAGTGCTTTGTCGATGGCGAGATAAGCGCGCTTGCTCTTGGGCGCGGTGGCGAGGTAGATCGTGGCGTGAGCGAGGGGGATTCGCGCTTCCGGCATGCCGATGAACTCGACGGCTTGCTGGGCGGCGACGGCCACGCGGAGCGCATTGGAGTCCGCCATGCCCACGTCTTCACTCGCGGAGATGACGATGCGACGCGCGATGAAACGGATGTCCTCGCCAGCGTAGAGCATCTTGGCAAGCCAGTAGATTGCCGCGTCGGGATCCGAGCCGCGCATGGATTTGATAAACGCACTGATGGTATCGTAGTGCGCGTCGCCATCGCCATCGTAAACGACGGTTTTTTGCTGGGCGGATTCCTCGGCCACAGCGAGATTGATCACGATATTTTCTGCTGCATCCGGCGGCGTGGTCAGCGCGGCGAGTTCGAGCGCATTGAGGCATTTGCGGGCATCGCCGTCACTGATGGTGGCCAGATGGTGCTTTGCTTCTGGTGTCAGAACGATCTGCATGGTGCCGAGCCCGCGTTCCCGGTCCGCGACCGCGGTATCCATGAGTTTTCCCAGATCATCCATGCCCAGTGGCTCCAGCGTGAAAATTTGCGAGCGACTGACCAGCGGGCTGTTGATATAGAAATAGGGATTGTGTGTCGTGGCGCCGATGAAGCGAAGTGTGCCGCGTTCCAGATGCGGCAGCAGCACATCCTGCTGCGCCTTGTTGAAGCGGTGGATTTCGTCCACGAAGAGGATGGTGGCCTGGCTGTTCATGCGCTGAAGCTTCTCCGCGGCATCAGCTGCGGCGCGGATGTCGGCCACATTGCTCTCCACACCGCTGAGCGTGACGAAGCGCGCCTTTGTCTCGCGGGAGATGATGTGAGCCAGTGTTGTCTTGCCGACACCGGGAGGTCCGTAAAAGATGAGCGAAGAAAAGCGGTCAGCCTCGATGGCGCGGCGCAGGAGTCGGCCGGGGCCGAGGATGTGCTCTTGCCCGGAGTATTCCGTCAGTGTTCGCGGCCTCATGCGGGCGGCGAGTGGCGCACCTGTGTTCAGGTTGCGCCCTTTGTTCGCTGGCTCCGCCTGGGTGCTGGTGTCGAAGAGTTCCTCCATCACGCCCATGGTAGCAGACTCTGAGGAAAGGCCAAGGCATCCAAACTTCCCGCATTCTCACGAATGCGGCTACAACCTCGCCTATTGTGGATGCTTTACGGGATCTTGAGCTTCTGTCCGTCGCGGATGAGATCGGACGTGAGTGCGTTCGCGCTTTTAAGTTTGCTGACGGTTGTATGATATTTTTTGGCGATGCCCCAGAGGCTGTCCTTGGATTTCACCACATGGACAGTGCCGCTGCCGGTGGACTTGGTGGTGGCTTTTTTCGAGGTGGTGGCGCTCTTCTTTTTTGTGATTTTTTTGGAGGAGACACTGGAAGCTGTGGCATTGGAGGATGACGTGCCGGACGGTTTCGGTTTTGAAGTTGACCCCGTTGGGGGGGGTGGGGCTTCCGCGTATTCCTGATAGCGTGGCGTCGTGTTCTGCCCGTCAGCTGGGTAGGGGTTGTAGCGACCGTCAGCGGGGTAACTCGCGTAGGCACTGTTGTTGCCCGATGGCGCGGCGCTATTTTTTGGGGAACTGCATGAGCTGATGATAACGCAGCCAAGGGCGACCCCGATGAGGGGGAAAAGACGGGACTGGCTGCGGAGGGACATCAACTCATTCATGGCGGAAAATCGTGGGTTAGAGCTATCGGATCAATATTTAGGTTTCCCGTAATAATGCAATTCATTTCTCGACTCGCGCAGAATGCTCGCAACGGTCGGTTCGATAAAATCATTATGCAGTTGCGAGCGGGCTGGGCGCTCCCTAATCTGACACCCATGAAAATCGGATTCAATCTGCTCCTCTACACTGGTCACGTTACATCTGAGAACTTCGCTGTCTTTTCCAGGTTGAAAGAAACGGGTTACGATGGTGTCGAGATTCCAATCTTCGACACCAGCGATCCCTCGCATTTCAAGAAGATCGGCGCGGAGATCAAGAATAACGGTCTGCAAGGCACCGCTGTCACGATCCTGCCCGACGAAGCGCATAACGCAATCTCAGCGGATGCGAAGAACCGTCAGGGTGCGATCGATCACTTGAAGCGGGTGCTGGAATGCGCGCACAACGCGGGTGTGCAGACTTTGTGCGGTCCCTATTACCAGGTTTTAGGCCAGTTCACCGGCAAGTTCCCGGGCGAGGACGAACTGAACCGCGCCGCCGAGGTGCACCGCGCCATCGCGCCGATCGCGCAGGCGGCGGGCGTGAAGTGCGCCATCGAGGCGCTGAACCGCTTCGAGGCGCACCTGCTCAACACCATGGAACAAGCCGCCTCCTACGTGAAGCGGGTGAATCACCCAAACTTCGGCACCATGTATGACACGTTCCACGCGAACATTGAGGAAAAGGATCCGGTGGGCTGCATCGACACCGTCTTCGCCACTGGCAAGCTCAATCACGTTCACATATCCGAGAACGACCGTGGCACACCGGGTCGCGGGCACTGTCCGATCAAGCCAGTGATCGCGAAGCTCAAAAAAATCGGCTATGACGGTTGGCTCACCATTGAAGCCTTCGGCAGTGCACTGCCGGATCTGGCCGCTGCCACCCGGGTCTGGCGCGACTTTTTTCCCTCGCGCGAACAGGTTTATCAGGAAGGCTATGCGCTCATTCGCAAGGCATGGGATGCGGCTTGAATGCATGTGCCATGAATTTGACGCTTTGTATTTGAGCCACTCCATGTGCATTCCATCTTGCCCTGCCATGCTCGCGTGTGGTAGAAAGTGAGCCGACTCATGCCGCAAAACATCGACAGCATCCTCGACGCCGCGGAGCAGCACCAGGCTAGCGACGTTTTCCTGCAGGAAGACGAGGTGCCGCGGCTGAAGATCAATGAACAAATTCTCGTGCTCGGAGAGGAACCTTTAACGCTCGCGCACATGACCGCGCTTTGGCAGACATGCGGGGCCAATGTGCAGGGCGATACGGACCGGGACAGCGGACTCATTTCACACACGCACACGCGCTATCGCGTAAACTTGCACCGCACCATGGGCCGTCTCGGCGCGGTGCTGCGCCGCATCAAGACCACGGTGCCTGCGTTGAACACACTGGGGGTGCCCGACTGGCTTCTGACGCGGTGGGCGCAGCGCTCGTTCGGGTTGATCCTCATCACCGGTCCCACCGGCACGGGAAAATCCACCACCATCGCCGCGTTGCTGCAATGGATGAATGAAAATCTCGCGCGTCACATCGTGACCATCGAAGACCCGGTGGAATACGTCTTTCACAACAAGAACTCTCATTTTACTCAGCGTGAAGTGGGCCGGGACACCCCCAGTTTCGCCAGCGGACTGCGCGGCGCGATGCGGCAGGCGCCCGATGCCATTTTTGTGGGTGAAATTCGCGACTATGACACTGCGCAGATCGCGTTGCAAGCGTCCGAGACGGGTCATCTGGTGCTGGCCACACTGCACTCCGAGCGCGTCGCGGACACGATGGAACGGTTCCTTAATCTGTTTCCCAAGGAGAGAGCCGGTTCCGGCACTCACATGCTGGCGCATCAACTGATCGGCGTTCAGTGTCAGAAGCTGGTGCCGCGTCTGGATGGCGGACTGCACCTGCTGGTCGAGCACATCGAGAACGGCGGTGCCATGAGAGACTGGATCAAGGCGCGCGACGTGGGGCATATTGAAGATTACCTCCGGCGCGGCGTGGATCCGAATGCGGTTTCATTCCTGACGACCGTGGTCTCCGCCTGGCAGCAGGGGCTCATCAGTGAGGAGACAGCGATTGAATCCCTGGGCAGCGAGACGGATTTCCGCCGTGCCTCAAGGGGCATTCATTGACGCATCATCAGCAGCGCGCGCAGGTCCGGCCCAGCAACTTGGGAAGAATGCCAGCACGTCATCTTCGAATCCTTTCGAAATGCCCAGAATCATTTACAGACACGAATGGCGCTTAGAGCATTTTTAAAAACACGTAGCCGCATATCGCAAGAGTTCGGGAAGAAGCGACGGCAGCCAACGAAGCCTGCCTCTTTCCCGCGTTTTCGCTTCGCGGCTGCGGGGAGAGCTTCCATATTTCCCGCGTTCTTACGAACGCGGCTACGAACGCGGCTATGAAATTATTTATACCGCGCTGGTTAAGGCGGTGTTTCTGAGTGTATGGCGGACAACATGTCCGCCTTACGGCTTAACTAATACCATGAACAATAGAAAACAGGTCAAAAATCTGTAAGCCGTCTGTGCCAGACGGCGAAGATATGAATCACGGAAGCACCAGGCCGTTTGACACAAACAGGTTCGGTTTTCATCTGCTCATGGTATAAGTGCCATTCTTTAGAGACACCCTGTTGTGATTTTTGGATGCAACCCCAAGCACGCCAAACACACAAACACCACGTGACCTCATTCACACTGAGGGACATGACGGGAGCGTTGTGATTCCGGTTGAAACGACGGTACTTTTACCGTCGCGGACATTGTCCTCATGTGCCGCCACTTTGGAGCTGCAACTGAGAAATGTGGGTTCAACTCTTGTTGAGCAACCGCTTCACATCGTCCTCGGTATAATCCGGCTTTTCCGGCTCAAGAATCACCGGCTTCTTGTTTTTCTCCATCTCCTTGGTGCCAGCCCGGTTCTCGTGTGTCACAAAAGTTTCACTGCCATGGGTGAACGGCTTTTTGTCATCATGATTGGCCTTGGTGTCGAAGCGGTTGTCCGGTGTCCGGAACATTCGCGCGGCCAGTTTGTTCTGTGCTTCTGCTTCGCGCGTACTCTTGACCCTGGCGAAGTCTTTTTTGTCGGCACCGGAAAAATTCTTCGCGTGATCGGCGCTGTCAGCGCCGGAGAACCTCTTCATGCCGGCCATATCCTTGGCATGAAAGGCGGAGGCATTAAATGCCCTGTCGGTCGTGCTTTTCGGAATTTCCTTCTCAAACGAACTGCGCATGGCGGAATTACTGTTTTTCATGGCCTTCTCCGTCGCGCTCATCCGCTCCACGTAAGTCGGACCAAACTCGCCGCGCTTCGTCGCCTTTGACGACGAACACGCCGACACGCTGATGGCAATAACCGGGCCTGTCACGCACCACAATCCACACATCAACTTTGAACACAAGGAGTGACGGAACCCGCCACGCGACTTTGCAACCTGCCGTCCCGTTGGCCTGATCATACGAGGAGACAAGAATCTCGACTTTCCATGGGTTAATATCTGATGCGCGGTCATTTCTGTTGCTTCGTTTCCTGAGCGACCAGGTATTTTACTTCCTCAGCCACGCCACCGGGAAGCCGGAATTTTGCCAGCTCCACCCCGATCCGGTCAAGCCTGTTCCAGCCTCGATAAAGGTCCACTAGAATCTCCGCGAGACCCCGGGTGACTCCCTGGTGCTCGCGCAGCAGCATCGTCTCGGCCTCTTCAAGCCGGTGCAACTTGATGAGATGCGCCGCGTAAGATTTCACGAGTTCCGGAAACATTCGGGCGGTTGCGTGCAGCCGTCCCAAGGCTAGCCCGTAGAGTTCCTCGGCGAGACCCTGGCGGCCACAAGCCGCAAAGGCCTCGGCATATTCCACGCTCTCGCGGCCTCCGGGAAAGCTCATCCGCACCACCCGGGCGAAAATTTCGCGCAGTCCGATTTCGTCGTTCAGTGCTCCCAGCACGCGCACCGCCAGCGGCGAAACCGGCTCGACGAGCTGGAGCGCCAGCGCCGGTTGGGCCCGATCAAGCAACGTCTCCGCTGCGAGCCGGAGCGCGGTTCCGGTCTTCAGTTTGTCCTTCGCAAAGTGCGCCGCCGCCGCCTTGTTCGCGCGTCCCGTCGCAGCCAGCGCCAGCGTCACGCTGGCCCGCGAAGGGCTTTCGTTGAGGAGCGCAAACCATGCGTCAGCGCGTCCCGTTTGAACTTCGCTCGAAACCCAGTCGCGCAGCTCTTTCAGAGCGATTTCATCACCGGTCTCGAGCCGCAGCATTGCCGCGATGCGCGCCGCCTCCCGCCGGGGGTCCCACGAAGGCTCCCTTGACGCCAGTTTGAGCTGCTCCAGTCGCAACCGGAAACGGTCACTGTCGTCCTTGACCGACCGCTCTCCGCGGACCAGAAGACTTTGCGCATCGGTGTCGCGTTGATGCTCCGAAAGCACCCGCGAAAGCGCGATGACGAGACCCGCGTGAACCGGACACGCGGCGACGGTGCCGGGCACGGTGGTGGTGGTCGCGAGATTCATGAGTTCGCGCATCTCATTCCAGTGCCCCATTTCCGCTACCAGCCGCGCCCGCAATTCCAGTCTTTTGCGCGTGGTTTCGTTCCAGATGTTTGTCGTGGGTATTTTTCTCAGCGCGTCGAGCGCGCGTTCGCGGTTGCCCTGGGCGGCAAGGAATTGCGCGCGGTGCAGCGCCGCGACCTCGTCCTCCGGCCAGCGGCTCGAGAGCTGTTCCCAGGCGGCGAGGGCGCCCGCGCTGTCACCCTTGCGCTCCAAAAGCAGAGCGAACTCCTTCAAATACGGGACCTGCTCCGGGATGCGTCCCACCTTGACCGCGGGACCGTCGCGGAATGCAAGCTGCCGCAGCGTGTTTTCGCCATGATGCATCGCGATAAACTTCGCGTGGTCGTCGCGCATGTCCTCTAAATTGATCGTGAGCGGCTTGAAAACGGGGTCCACGTTCGGATCGAAAATGTGTTCGAGATACGGCAGCGCCGGCGCCACATCCCAGGACACTTCGCAGGCGAGAAGGAAAATCTTGGCGTATTCCCCATTGGACGGTGCGCGTGCGGTCAGTCGCTTGTAAATTTCGATGCACTCTCTCGCATAGCCCTGGGCTTCGAGCTGATTTCCAAGATCAACCAGCATATCCACCGAGTCGTCTGACTCGAGATGCACACGTATCATCCGCTGTCGTTCCGGAAAATCCGCCCCACGCAACCGGCGCAGGAGCGAGTGCACCCGCCAGGCGTTGAACTCGGAGTTGGTCGTTGGACCCAATGGCACGCCGCCGTGGAGTTGCGCGATGCTGGCGTCCGCGACTCCCGCCATTCCGGTCAGTCCGTTCTGGGCCAGTGCCGCGCCCCATTCGCGCAGTTCGTCCCAGTAGCCGCGCATGTGATTAACCTCGTCGATCCGCGGTCCCGGTGCCTGCATCCCGGGAGGGATCCGACCGAGCATGGGTTCCAGAAAAGATCGTGCGGTCACGAATCCACCGTTGAAGTAGTCGGCGAGCCGTGTCGCGCCAGCTTCTTCCGCGCCGGCCAACCCGAGCACCCGGGCTTCCCGCAGCGCCTTCTGGCCAGAGGGTGTCAATTGTTGCAGGCGCCGCCAGGATTCCATCACTAAATCTTCGCGCTCGACGGGTGTGCGCGCCAAGTCCAGCAGTCCCTCCAGCCCGGTGCAAAAGGCGTCCGCGGGCTGCGGCGGCGCGGCCTCGATTGAGCGTCCCAGACGCTCGTAATACCACAACAATTCCTGCTCCGGATCGTGTCGTATGCCGCCCGGTCCTGTGCTGGTGAATCCCTTCGGCGTAGCCGACCCCATCGGCAAGCGCCAGAGTTCTTCGAGATAACGCCGCTGATCATCCACGCGACCAGCCGATGCGGCGATGTTCGCCAGTGAATACAGCAGCACCTCGCCCGGCTGGGACATTTGCCGCAGCGCGGCCTCGCCCAGCACCAGCGCATCATCGTGCTTGCGACGGCCCTCGAGCTTGCGCGCCACGTCGATCAACTCCGTGCTGCTAAACAGATTTGAGGCACCCAGCGTCTCCAGATCAGTCCGGCTGAATTCAAAACCGCCGCTTTCGGCCAGCACGTTGACCACCGCAATCAGCAGATTGTTGCGCGTCCGGCGCAGTTCTTCGCGCAAGCCTTCCGAGCGCACCCAGACGACCGCGTCCGCCATGCCGTGCGAGCGCACCAAGAACCAGAGGTAGAGAAAGCGGGCCTCCTGCGTGATCGGCGCCCCGGAATTGTCATTCGGAAAACGTTGGACAATCAGCGCGCGGAATTCCGCGCCCGCACCCGAATGGAAAAACCACCAGGCCTGTTCCATCTGGGAAAAGCCGTGCAGGTCCGGTCGCCAGCCACCGAGGCGGGCCAGTTCTTCGATGGCGCGCAGCCGCACATGGCCCGGTTCATGGGGAATTTCGGCCATTTCGTCGCGAGGCAGGCTGAAGAAAACACGCAACTGCTCGCGCTCTGTAGTTTCAAGTCCTGGCGCATTTTCAATTGCCGATAGCACCCCGGATGCGCGACTGGATCCTGGCTTGCATTCGTCCAGCAGCGGCCATGGCATTCTTTCCACTGCCGTCGTTGCTTCCTCAGGCGGAGCAGCGCCCCGCAATAACTTCGTGAGCGTCTCAACGGCTTTCGCCTTTTCTCCGAGATTTATTTCCATCAAGGCCAGTCGCAGGAGATTGCGCGACTCCCAGGGCCGCACCTGGGCGATCTGCGCGAACACCCGGCGCGCAGCATCCTCCTGCGCGGTGTCAGTATAATATTTTGCCAGCTCTTCGAGCGCTGCGAAATCCTGGGAGAACCGCGACTCCAGCCGCCGCCGCACCTGATCCGCTTCAGTCGTGCGAAAATCCTGTTCCAGCAGTTGCACCAGTTCGCGCCACTCTCCCGCGGACTCCTTCGCCGCGGCACCCGCTGCAATCTGTTTTTGGAAGTAGATCGCGCTCTTCATATCGCCCACCCGCAACGCGGAACCGCGCAACTGGTCGAGCGAAAACGGCGTGTCCGGCGCAGTGTAGTAGGCCTGTTTCATTTCAGCGAATGCCTTGGCGGCATCACCCTGGCGCTCGTAAATCTGCGCCAGTGCCTCGTGCCAATAGCCATCGAAGGGATGTCTCTGCGCCCGCTCCTTGAACGCCGCCGCCGCCAGATCAAGCCGCGTCTTGCGTTCTTCATCAGTGGTCTCACCCTGGCGGGAGTCAGCCCACATCAACTGTTCGATCGCGCGTTGGAATTTTTCCCGGCGCCTTTTAATGTCCGGCTCAACGTCCAGCAACCGCGTCTGGGCGGCGATGAACTCCGCGAACTTCCTCTGGGCGATCAGCGCCTCGGCCAGGCGTTCCAGCAGCGGCACGACATTGCCTCTGGCCTCGCGCACCGCCCTGTCCCAGAGCGCTATCACATCCTCGCGCCGGCCTTCGACCATGAAACACTGCGCCAGCGCGGAAAGCACGGCCTCGTTCTGCGGATCTTCCCTGGCCAATGCTTCGAGAATCCGCCGGGCTTCATTCAGCCCCGGATGGCTCGCACCATCGCCGCGCGCGATCTCTTGCTCGGCCAGACGGAGTTGATAACCGGTGCGGCCTGCGGCATCACTCTGTGAAAGCAGGCGGAGTTGCCGCACCGCCAGCAGCGAGTTTTTCTCTGCCAGCGCAATATCGAGCCAGAGCTTTTGGGCTTCGAGCGGCGCACCAAGGCCCAGCTGGTTCAAAAGTTCGGAGGCTAGTTCAATCTGATCAGCCCTGAAACACCACCACGACGCGCGCACGATGCGTTCGGTCGTAGCCTGCGGCAGCCGGCTGGAAACAAGAGAAGCATTGTTCTCCACAACCTGTCGGATGAATTCCGGCCACTCGCACATCAACCAAGAACCAAGAACCAAGAACCTCGAACGCTGCATCGCCCCCGCCTGTATCAGCGCATGGTCTCTCACGGCATCCGCCACCGTCTTTCGCTTGCCGGACGCGGGTGCATCACTTCCTAAACCGTCACCGTTGAAAATCGCAGGCAGCTTGAATTCGGTGCTTGGAGTCTCGGGTGCGGAGGGCTTCGTCATCGAATCACCGGAGAGCAGCGCGAGGATGCGTTCATCGACGTCCGTGCGCTTTTCGGCGCTGTCACTCAGGCTCCACGCCCGCTCCAGCAACGGCAGCGCGGACTCATCCGGACCATTTTGCGTGAGCACATCCGCGAGCCGGAGCAACTCGTCCCGGCCACCCTTCGACGCAGATAAGGCAGCGCGCGCCGCCCTTTCCGCTGCGCGCTGATCTCCGCCGCCCGCCAGGAACGCCGCCACTTGATTGATCCGGCTGCGACTGTCTCCCGTGGTGACGCTGGCATAACGATCCAGCACGCGCTGCATCTCCTCTGCGCGCTGCCGCGAGCGGTAGAACGCCGCCAGATCCATCACCGGCTCCGCCTTGTCTGGTTCACGCTCTGCTCGCGCCCGCAAGATTTCTTCAGTCACCCCGTCGAGCGGTTTCTGGCGCGCGAAAGCCAGCACTTGTTTTTCAATGTCGGGATCGGCGTTCTGTGCGGTAAATTCCTTCAGCCT
Organism: Verrucomicrobiota bacterium; assembly: GCA_009885695.1. Taxonomy (GTDB): domain Bacteria; phylum Verrucomicrobiota; class Verrucomicrobiia; order Verrucomicrobiales; family Verrucomicrobiaceae; genus VFKE01. The sequence continues at coordinate 32,199 of VFKE01000091.1, forward strand.
TTGAGCAGCCTTTGCTTCATCGCCGCTGCGCAGGTCGGCCAGGCAGCGCATCAGCAACAGCGCGGGCGGATCCGATCCGTCATTCTTTAAGTGCTCGTCCAGAAGCACTCCAGCCTCCTGCCAGCCCTCGTGGTCGATCAGGATGCCCGCCAGTTGCCAGCGATAATCCATCGCCTCCGGAAAATGCTTCACCAGCTCGCGCAGCCACTTGATGCACTCATCCGCTTCCACGGTCAGTTCCGTGAACTGCGCGAGGTCGGCCAGCGCTTTCTCCTGCGGCGGGTCACCGGCGGCATTGAGCAGTTCGCTTTTCAAAACATCGAGCTGGCCGAAACGCTCATGCAGTTTCACCAGCCGCAGGAAGAAGTGACGGTAACGGTAGTCGCGGAAATGCAGCAGCGTCAGCCCCTCCCGCAAAGCGACTCCAGCCTCCTGAAAATGATCAAGCTTCTCCTCGATGCGCGAGAGATCATGGAGCGCGTCAAGCTTCTTTGCCGCGTCGCGCGATTTCGCCAGACCCCGATAAAGCGTCAGCGACTCGTCGAGAAAACCGGAGACCAGCAGCAGTTGCGCGACCTCCCGCATCAGCGCCGCGTTGTCCGGCTGGAGTTTGATCGCCCTCAGCCAAGCCGCGGCCGCATCGGCGGGGTTGTCGCCCTTGAGCGCAAGTCTGCCTTCTTCCAGCAAAAGCGGTGCCAGTTGCGGATCGCTTTCAGGCATGGTGGCGGCCAGCCGTTTCAAGTAGCCGAGCGCCGCCCCGCGCTTTGAATTCTCCGTCGCCAGATCAATCAGCGCGCGCAAGGCGATCGCATTCTTATCCTCGCTGCCAAGGATGGATTCATAGAGCGCCTGAGCTTCGTCGTCGCGGCCCGCCTTGCGCAGCAGATGCGCCTGCACCAGTGAGATGTTTGGATGCGGCTGTGCCTTGGCCTGGGCGGAGATCGAATCCAGCAGCAAGCGGGTGGACTGGTGTTTCTCGTAAAGTTGCCAGAGCAATTCCAGCACCCGCCCGTATTCCGGTTTCTCCACCAGCAGGCTCAAATATTCGGACGCCAGCCGGGTGTCCTTTTCCAGCCACTGGTGTGGTTCAGAAGCGTGCAGCGGAGCAATGCCCAGCAGCCAGCCGAGGCTGATGGCCTGCATCCACGCAAACGAGATCTTCATGACCGGGAGAATACGCTTAATTCACGGATTATGCACCAACGGCATGGCGACTCTTCAAGCGGATCCATCCGGTGCTCGTCAGGGCACCGGCAGGCACCAGGTAATGGATGTGCGGATGATAGCGCAAGTCCCTTGTCCAGGTTTGCAGCACGCCCGTCATGCCTATCTGACCGCCGAGATGCCGGGGAGCAGCGGCGAAGGTGTGCAGCGCGGCGGCGCTCACGCGAAAGAACATGCGCGCAATGTGTTCCTTCGTGTACTCTTGGTGTATTACGTCAAGATTTTATGCCATCGGCATCGCAGCGTAGTAGCCGGAGGGTTGAGCGTGCGCCACCCCCGGTTACGAATGGCCATTTCCCGCATTCCGGAGGGATGCAAGCCATTGGCGGATTCGGGCAATTCATTCGCATCCACGCCGACTTCGACCCCTGGCGGGGTCGGTTCAATTTTTTGCTTTTCCGGGGGTGTTCGCTGGTTTCTCGCTCGACCCCCGGCTAGAGCGGTTTAAATAATTTCGCAGCCGCGTGCGTGTTGCGCAGCCGCGAAGCTAAAACGCGGGAAATAGGCATGCTTCGTTGGCTGCCGTGGCTGCTTCCCGCACTCTTACGAGATGCGGCTACGTCTTTTTTAAAAATGCTCCAAGTGACGGAATCGTCACTTAGCCCGTCTTGGCTCAGACTTCACCCAATGAGATAGGAGCGACTGCCACAGTCCCCTGAATGATCAAGCCATGCAAACTCAAGCCACCAGTCCCGCGCCATTACGCGGGCTGCTTGCTTGTGCATCGATGCTGCAACATCGCCAGTCTGGCGCTCTTGTGTTTGTGCCTCTTGCAGGTGATGGCAACTTCAGCGGCATCAAGTGAAGTGCCACCGCCGGCTTCATCCCCAAGCTATTATTTGCGGGAGTATCGGGTGCTTGGGTCCAAGCATTTAAAGCCGGTCGAAGTTGAAAAAGCGGTCTATCCCTTTCTCGGACCGGAACGCACACAAGATGACATCGAGCAAGCCCGCGCCGCGCTGGAGAAAGCTTATCGTGACGCGGGCTATCAAACGGTGAGTGTTCAGGTGGTCGCACCGCCGACGGGCCGTGGCATTGTGGTGCTCCAAGTGGTCGAAGCTCCGATCGGGCGACTCCGCGTCCGTGGTTCCCGTTATTATCTGCCCAGCGACATTAAGAAAAAAGCCGGCTCCATGAAGGAGGGCGGGGTGCCCAACTTCACTGACGTGACGCGCGATGTCGTGGCACTCAACAAGCTGGCGGATCTGCGGGTGACTCCAGCCCTGCAGCCGGGCGTGGAACCCGGAACCGTGGACATTGACCTGAATGTCAAAGACACCCTGCCGCTGCACGGCGCCTTGGAACTGAACAACCGCTACAGTGCAGACACCACGCCGCTCCGGCTCAACGGCTCGATCAGTTACAGCAACCTCTGGCAGTTGGGACACACGATCAATGCCAGCTTCCAGGTGGCGCCGGAACGGCCGGCGGATGCCACGGTCTATTCAGCATATTACTTCATGCCCTTTCCCGGCGTGGAGAACCTGAGCCTGATGTTTCAGGGAACCATTCAGGACAGCAACGTCTCCACCCTCGGCGGCGCGGCAGTGGCCGGTAAAGGCCAGGTGCTGGGAGTGCGCGCGGTATTCACGCTGCCGCAACGCGAGAACTTCTTTCATTCGCTTAGTCTTGGCTGGGATTACAAGCACTTCGACGAGGACGTCACGCTGGGCGACGAGGTCACCTCCGCGCCGATTGACTACTATCCGTTCACCGTGGGCTATGGCGCGGGCTGGACAGGCAAAAAGACCTTCACCGAACTCAACGCCTCGATGAACTGGAATGTGCGCGGCGTGGGAAGCGATACTGCGAATTTTGACTACAAGCGTTTCAACGCGGACGGCAGTTATCTCTATTTCCGGGGAGACCTGTCGCATACCCACGATCTGCCCGGCGGATTTCAGGCTTTCGTCAAGGTGCAGGGCCAGGCCTCAAGCGCTCCCTTGATCAACAGCGAACAGTACGCCGGCGGGGGCCTGAGCACCGTGCGGGGCTACCTCGAAGCCACGGCCCTGGGTGACCATGGCATCTTCGGCACCGTGGAGTTGCGCAGTCCTTCGCTGCTCCAGAAGCTCGACAACAAGGAAAACGAATGGCGCGTGTATGCCTTCTACGACGGAGGCCGCCTGACGCTGAGCGATCCCCTGCCCGAGCAGATCGACAACTACACGCTGCAAAGCATCGGGTTTGGAACGCGTCTGAAGCTGATGAACCACATCAATGCCTCGCTCGATGCAGGCATGCCGCTCGACAAACAGGCCAATGCAGAATTGGACCAGTTCTTCCTCACCTTCCGCGTCCAAGCAGAATTCTAGTTCAATATTTTTCCAATGATCAAACACCTGACACGATTCAAGTCCGGCCTCCTGGGCATCCTCTTCCTGGCGAGCATCGCCAGCCAGTCCGTTCACGCGGCCGAGGCTCCCTGGTGGGACAAGCAGTGGCCGCTGCGCAAGAATATCACCATCGACACCTCTGACAAGGGCGTGGCCATCAGCGATGCCATTGGCGGCGCCGCGCTGCTGATCAAATTACACGACGGTACTTTTGATTTTGCCTCGGCCAAGGAGGACGGAAGCGACCTGCGATTCGTCGCTGATGACGGCAAAACCGTTCTCAAGCATCACATTGAGAAATGGGACACGCTTCTCAACGAAGGCTATGTCTGGGTCCGGGTGCCAGAAATCAAGCCCTCCGGTGCCACCGCCCTCTGGCTTTACTACGGCAATCAAGGTGAAGTTAAAAATGCCGGAGATGCGAAGGGAACTTATGATGCGGACACCGCGCTGGTGTATCACTTTGCGGACATGGCCACCGTGGCTGCGGATTCCTCGGCCAGCGGCCTTGCGCTGCAAAACGCGATGCCTCCCGTGGCCGGTTCGCTGGCGGCGGGCGGCCAGCGCCTGCTGGGACAGACGGCTGTAACCATTCCCGAAGGGCCGGCGTCTGAGTGGCTGGCGGGATCGGCATTGACCTGGTCAGCATGGTTGAAGCCCGCAACGCTGGCACCGAATGCCGTGGTGTTCAGCCGGCGCGACGAAACGAATGCGCTGATTATCGGACTGGACAGCGGCGTCCCGTTTGTCGAGTTCAACGGCAAGCGCTCCGCAAGCGGCGCGGCGGTAAGCGTCGGCGTCTGGCATCACCTGGCGTTGGTGGCCAAGGAAGGCAAGATGACAGTATTCCTCGATGGCGCGTCGTATGGCACGCTCGACGCGGCGTTGCCCGCGCTCAAAAGCCCTTCGCTCATCGGCAAGGACTCAGTGCCCGGCGCCGCCGGTTTTGTGGGTGAATTTGACGAACTGCAGGTGGCCCGAACCGCGCGTTCCGAAGGCTTCTTGAAACTCGCCGCAGTGAACCAGGGCACGGGATCCAATGCGGCCAAGCTGGTCGTGCTGGGCAATGATGAAGCCTCGGGACACTCGGGCGGTGGCGAGATCATGAAGCATCTCTCGCTGTTCACGGACATCTCGAAGAGCCTCACCTTTGACGGCTGGGTTGTGATCGTTCTCTGCGTCCTCCTGGCGGTGGTGGGCTGGGCCGTGGCCATCAAAAAGTTTCTATACCTCAACAAGATCAGCAAGAGCAACGATGCCTTCCTCGAACGCTGGGAGAACGTCTCGTCCGATCTCACGGTTTTGGATATGGAAGATGAGAATACGATCAAGACGCTGGGCGGCACCGCGAGCGGCAAAGCGCAGAAAATGATGCGGCACTCGCCCTTGTATCATATTTATCACCTTGGCTCCGAGGAGGTGCAGAAGAGAGTGCAGAACGTCCGGCAGATCTCGCTGTCCTCGACACAGAAATTCACCAAAGGCCTGTCGGGCCGCTCCATCCAGGCGATCAAGGCCACGCTGCACGGCGGCATGGTGCGCGAAGTACAGAAGCTCAACGGCAACCTGGTATTCCTGACCATCGGGATCGCAGGCGGTCCTTATCTCGGACTGCTCGGCACTGTCATCGGGGTCATGATCACCTTCGCGGTCATCGCGAAATCCGGGCAGGTGGAGGTGAACTCCATCGCGCCCGGCATCGCGGGCGCGCTCCTGGCCACGGTCGCAGGCCTGGCGGTCGCGATCCCGGCGCTCTTCGCCTACAGCTATCTGGCCTCTCGCATCAAGGACGTGGTCAGCGGCATCGAGACGTTCATCGACGAGTTCATCGCCAAGATGGCCGAACACCACAAGGAATCCAACTGACCATGCAGGCAGACAACAAGTCATACGACGACATCAACGTCACACCGATGGTGGATCTCTACCTGGTGCTGTTGTTGATCTTCATCATCATGACCACGGCCGGCGTCCAGGGCGTGAAGGTGAACCTGCCCAAGGCCAGTGCTGCGTCCGCCAAGAAGATGGACGCGCCGAAGATCCAAGCGATCACCGTGGACAACCAGGGCACCATCAAGCTCAACGCCACGCAGGTATCCTCGCTGTCGGACCTGGAGCAGAAGCTGGCCGCCGTGAAAGCCTCGACCCCTGATTTCCCGGCAGTCGTGCGCGGCGACAGCCAGACCCAATACCAGGTCATCATGGATGTCCTCGATGTGCTCGGCCGTGTCGGCATCACGCAAGTCGGCCTGGCAACCAAGCCAGCCGGCAAATAATATTTTACAACCCGCAACCCACTCAGGCCATGAGCAAGCACCGCTACCCCGATGAGGAATTTGACGATGATACCATCTTCAAGAGGCATCGCTGGCTGCTGCCCCTGATCATAATCGTTGCCGTCGGCGGCATCGGTTATGCGGCTTCAAAGATCAAAGTCGAACCCTCGGCTCCCCCGCGGCCGATGGAGCGGATGATGACAATCACTCTGCCTCCTCCGCCACCGATAGTGCAACCGCCGCCGCCGCCGAAAGTGGAGCCACCGCCGGAAGACAAGAAGGAGGAGATGCTCGAACAGGAGGAAGTGAAACCGGATGAAGTCAAAGAACCGGAACCCAAACCTTCGGATGACCCCCCGCCCATCGGCACCAACAACGTGGGCAGCGGACCTCCCGACGGGTTCGGACTCGGTGCCTACAAAGGCGGCGCCGGCGGCAGTGGCGGAGGCTCGGGTCGCAGCGGACGCGGCGGCAGCAAGTTCGGCTGGTATGCCGGACAAGTGCAGACCCGCATCGCCGACGCGCTGCGAAGCAACGGTCGCACCCGCAATGCGAGCCTCTCGCTGCAAGTTCGCATCTGGGCTGACAGCAGCGGGCGCATCACCCGCGCAAGTCTGGTGGGATCCAGCGGCGACAACTCAATGGACAGCGCCATCGCCAACGAAATCCTCACGGGCTTGCAACTTCAAGAAGCGCCGCCAGCCGACATGCCGATGCCGATCAATCTGCGCATCACAGCCCGCAAATCCTAATCAATAATTTTTACTGCCATGTTGAATTGGAAAACATCCACCACCCTCCTGCTATTCTGCCTCGGCGGAGTTTCATTCCTGCATGGAGCAGACACACCGTTGCTCAATCTTCCAGGCGCGGGTGATCCTCCCTTGATCGCACAGGCCGGAAACGACGGACCTTCGCCGCTGCTGTTCGACAACGCCCCGCCCAATCCCGTGGCCCAGACAGCTCCGGCTGCTCCATCGCCCAACGCCACAATCAACCTGATCCGCATCCTCGTGAAGAAAAAAGTCCTTTCGGAAGCCGAGGCAGGCGAGATGATCCAGCAGGCCGAGGAGGAGGCTGCGCTGGCCCAAGCCCAAGCCGCGGGTGTTCCCAGCCCTGACGCCGATGGCGCGGTGCGGGTGACTTATGTCCCGGAAATCGTCAAGGACCAAATTCGCGACGAGCTGAAAGCCGACGTACTATCCCAGGCGCGCCGGGAAGGCTGGGCCGCACCGAAGGAGGTTCCTGACTGGACCAAGCGCATCAAACTCTTCGGCGACGTCCGCCTGCGCTATGACACCACTTACTTCCCAGCGGGGAATGACAATACAGGCGCCTTCCCCAACTTCAATTCGATCAACACCGGCTCGCCCTTCGATGTCAGTGGCACAAATTTTTCACCGCAACAAAATGTTGACCAGGAACGTCAGCGGCTGCGGTTGCGCGCGCGCCTGGGGGCGGATGCCAATCTGGAAAACGGCTGGTCCGCCGGCATCCGCATCGCTACCGGCGACAGCAACAGTCCCGTTTCCATGAACCAAACGCTCGGCCTGGCCGGCAACGCCCAGGGCGGCAACTTCAGCAAATACTCCCTGTGGCTTGACCGCGGATTCATCAATTATGAGATCGGCGGCGGCCAGCGCTATATGGAGAAAACCGAGCTGGAAGCGGACGGTAAAACCCTGCGCACCGTCATGGTTCCGCGTGAATCCCGCGGCCTGCTCTCGCTGTCTTTTGGCCGGTTTGACAATCCGTTTTTTACCACCAGCGAATTGATCTGGGATGAAGACCTGGGATTTGACGGCCTGGCCATCAAGGGCCGTTATCAAATCGCCAAAGGCGTGACTCCCTTCTTTGCTGCGGGACTCTTTCCGATCTTCAACACCGACTTCAACTTTGCCACCAACCAGCCCGCCAAGTTTGATAGCACGGACAAGTGGCTTTATGCCGCACAGATCGGTGTTGATCTGAAGTTCTCTCGGAATGTCGATGCCAAGGGCGCCGTGGCTTACTACGACTTCCAGGGTGTTGCGGGTGAACTGTCCGATCCCTTCATTCCATTCAGCTCCCAGGACCAGGGCAACACCGACGGCACCCGCCAGTCGTTTGCGCAACGGGGCAACACCTACCGCGCCATCCGCAACATCGTCCCAGATGCGCTCAACAACTTCGGCACCAGCAACCAGTTTCAATACTTCGGGCTGGCTTCTCCATTCGAGGTGCTGTCCTACAGCGGGCGCATTAATTTGAACCACTTCGAGCCCATTCAGATTTCATTCCTCGGCGAATACGCCGAGAATCTGGCTTGGAACAAGGGCGACATCAACCAGGTGGCGGTCAACAATCGCGGCCCGTTGCCGGCAGATACAGACACCACCGCGCCAGCCCCGGTGGGTGAGTACGACGGTGGAGGCACCGCGTGGAACCTCGCCATCATTGTCGGCAAGCCGGTGTTCGAAAAAGCGGGCGACTGGAGCATGACCTTTGGCTACCGTTATGTGGAGTCCGATGCCATTGTTGATGCCTTTTCGGATTCGGATTTCGGCGCAGGCGGCACCAACATCGAAGGTTACACGGTGGGCGGCTCCGTCGCGCTTTCTCCGAAAGTGAAATTTGGCGTGCGCTGGATGGGCGCCAATCAAATTGCCGGCCCGCCATTGAAAAGCGACGTCCTCCTTCTCGACCTCACCGCCAAATTCTAGCCATGATTCATCACTCCCTGCTCATCATTCCCCTGACGCTGGCCGCTGCCGCAAGCTTTGCCTCCAGCGCTGCCGATCCTGCCGTCGAGGCCAACAAAAAGCTGCGCGAATCCTTGCGCAACACCATGATCCAGCTCCGCACCGTGGAAATGGATAAAGCCACCCTGCAGGCGGCACAAATGGAACTGGAACTGAAGAACAAGGACCAGGGAGATAAAATCAAGGGGCTGGAAAAAAAAGTTTCCGATCTCATCAAACAAAGCAGTGCTGACAAGGCCGAGGCGGAGAAGAAGGCGGCTGATCAGGCCTCCTCCATCGTGACCCGCGACTTGGAAATCTCGCGGCAGAACGAATCACTTCAGAAATGGAAAGACTATCAGGTGAAGGCCGAGGGTCTCGTCAAGAAACTCAGCGCCGAACGTGCCAGCAAGACCTCGGAGGCCATCGTGCTGCAGCGCCGGGTGGATGACCAGCAGCGAAGAAACGCCGAGATGTATAAAATCGGAACTGAGGTTCTCAGCCGGCTGGAGAACTTTGGACTGGGCACCGCGTTCACGGCACGGGAGCCTTTTGTGGGCACCACGCGCGTGAAGCTGCAGAACCTGTTTCAAGATGCCGCAGACAAGCTGGCTGATGCCAGAATCAAGCCCGGCCAGCCTTCGATCGACAGCACTTCCCAGCCTGCGCCAGCTCAGAGCGAGGCACCCGCCAAAGATTCGAAAGCGGATCAAAAGAAAACACCGCCCATCGCCAGTAAATCCTAGCAGCCTGTTGAAAAACGAGGTAACACGGGCTTCCAGCCTGTGATGTTGATCAGGCCTCTGGCCTGATGCGCAGGAAAAACGACAGGCTGGTGCGCAGCCGCGAAGCGAACCCTGTCGCACACTCAGCCAGGATGGCCGAGTTACTTTTTCAACAGGCTGCTAGGCCATCAGGTCTAACGACGACCGCCGTTTCCCTCTTTGAGTCCAGGCCCCCGTTCGTAGCGAAAAGCATTCCAAGAATCACCGGAACTCTATCAACGAGAATCGCGTTGACATGACGCCCCAAACTTCGGCGGACTCTCTCGGCATCGAGCGCAGAAGGGGCGAGCAACAGCGCCTCAGCCGAGCCATAAAACAAAATACGCCCGCGTCGTGTAATTTTGACTTCTGGCAGTGGCGTAAATGCCTGTAGCAAGAGCGAGAATGCGGTCGTTTGCCAAGACCAAACAAAAACGCCCTGCCTGTTATGGAAGGGCGCCTTTGGGATTGAATGATGATTCGATGAATCGACTCAACTCGCTGCTGCCTCGTCCTCGGTATCACCAGTGGAGAATGAAACCTTCACGGTTTCTTCCAGCGTGAAATCGCGGTTGGTCTTGAAGCCGGTGCCGGCAGGGATGAGATGGCCCATGATGACGTTTTCCTTGAAGCCGCGCAGGTTGTCGACTCGGGCGAGCGTGGCTGCCTCGGTGAGAACACGCGTGGTGTCCTGGAAGGACGCGGCGCTGATGAAGCTTTCTGTCTCGAGGCTGGCTTTGGTGATGCCGAGCAAGACTGGCACCGCAGTGGCAGGCTTGCCTCCGTCTTCAGTGACCCGGGCGTTTTCAGCCTCGAACGCGAGACGCTCAACCTGGTCTGCCCAAAGGAAGTTGGTGTCACCGGGTTCCGTAATCTTCACCTTGCGCAGCATCTGGCGGATGATGGTCTCGACGTGCTTGTCGTTAATTTCAACGCCCTGGGCACGATAGACTTCCTGAATCTCATTGACGAGGTGCTCACGGAGAGCCTGCGGTCCGAGGATGTCGAGCACTTCATGCGGCACGACGGAGCCATCGGTAAGCTGGTCGCCCTTGGTGACGTGATCGCCATCAACCGCGTGGATCTGTTTGCTGCGAGGCACCAGGTGTTCTTCCTGCGCACCGGTCTTGGGATCGGTGATGGTGACGCGACGTTTGCCGCGGACCAGGCCGCCGATCTCGATGATGCCATCGATTTTGGCAATCTCACAGGCATCCTTCGGTTTGCGCGCCTCGAACAATTCCGCGACACGGGGAAGACCGCCGGTGATGTCCTTGGTCTTGGCGGCTTTACGCGGAGTCTTGGCGATGATGGTGCCGGGCGCGATCTTCTCGTGATTCTTCACGGATACATGGGCACCCGCAGGGATGGTGTAACTGGCGAGCACTTCCTTCTTCGAGTCCAGGATGATGACCTGCGGGTGCAAGTCTTCCTTGTGCTCGATGACGACGATTTCGTCATTGCCGGTGGCATCGTTGGTTTCCTTGGTCACGGTGACACCGTTGATCATGTCGCGGAATTCAACCTTGCCAGCCTTCTCGGTGATGATCGGAACGTTGTAAGGATCCCAGACGGCGAGGGTTTCGCCTTTCTTGACCTTGTCGCCCGCCTGCTTCGTCAGGATGGCACCCATCACCAGCTTGTGGGATTCCAGTTCTTTGCCGTCTTCATCATGAACGCTGAAGAGGCCGTTTTTGTTGAGCGCAATCCAGTTGCCATCGGGAGTCTGCACGATGCGGAGGTCGGTGAATTTCACCGTGCCGGCATTTTTGGCGACGATGATGGGCTGCTTGAACGCGCCCGCGGCGACACCGCCGACGTGGAAGGTGCGCATGGTGAGCTGCGTTCCGGGTTCGCCGATGGACTGGGCGGCAATGATGCCGACCGCGTCGCCGATTCTGGCGGGACGACTGGTCGCTAGGCTGAGGCCGTAGCATTGCACGCAGCAGCCGCGCTTGCTTTCACAAGTGAGCACGGAGCGAATCTTGAGTTTTTCCACACCGATCCTCGTGAGATGGAGAGCGATTCCCTCATCGATGAGGTCACCGACTGCGACGATCACTTTTTTGGTAACGGGATCGTGCACGACCTCGCAGGAAACGCGGCCATAAACGCGGGTCTTGAGATCGACCACTTCGTCATCGCCTTGATAGATGGAGGACAAGGTGATGCCGTTGGCAGTGCCGCAGTCTTCCTGAGTGACAATGACATCCTGAGCAACGTCCACGAGCTTGCGCGTCATGTAGCCGGAGTCAGCGGTTTTCAGCGCGGTATCGGAAAGACCCTTACGGGCACCGTGGGTGGAGATGAAATATTCCAAGACGGTCAGACCTTCGCGGAAGTTCGAGGTGATGGGGCGCTCGATAATTTCACCGCTGGGGCGGGCCATAAGACCACGCATACCGGCGAGCTGCTTGATCTGCGTCGCGTTACCGCGGGCACCACTCGTCAACATGATGTAGAGCGGGTTGTGCAGCTTCTTACCCTCGTTGTATTCGAGGGTGCGCATCACTTCCTTGGCAAGGTCGTCCGTGGTGGATGTCCAGATGTCGATGACCTTCTGATACTTTTCACCCTCGGTGATGATGCCCTTGCGGAGTTGTTTTTCGACGATGTCGACTTCGGCGCGCGCTTGGGCGAGACGAGCAGGCTTGCTCTCGGGAATCACCATGTCGGTGATGCCGATGGAGCAACCGGAGCGCATGGCTTCGCGGAAACCGAGCTGCTTGAGGCGGTCGAGCGCAGCCACGGTTTCGTTGTGACCAGCGGCCTGGAAGCAGCGCCAGATGATTTCGGAGAGCTGTTTCTTGCCAACGGTGTCGTTGAAGAAGCCGAGCGACGTCGGCCAGATTTCATTGAAGCGCACGCGACCAGGAGTGGTTACGATGACCGCATCGTCGGGATTGCCGTAGATTTTTTTCGCCTGCTTGAAGTCAGGATTCCGGAGGTGAATCTTCTGGTTCAGTTCAACACCACCTTCGGAGAGCGCGAATTCGATTTCAGAGGCGTCGTTGAACAACGCCATCTGCACGATGCCCTTCTTTTTCTTGGGAGCATCATCGTGAATCGGGAGTTCACGGACGTAAGTCAGCGCGAAACAGCCGAGCGGGATGTCCTGTGACGGCGTGTTGATGGGCTTGCCGCTGGCGGGCGAGAACAGATTATTCGGCGCCAGCATGAGGAGGCGTGCCTCCATTTGAGCCTCGATGGAGAGTGGCACGTGCACGGCCATCTGGTCACCATCGAAGTCGGCGTTGTAAGCGGTGCAAACCAGAGGATGGACGCGGATAGCTTCGCCTTCGATGAGCTTCGGTTCGAAAGCCTGGATCGAGAGACGGTGCAGGGTCGGAGCGCGGTTGAGCAACACCGGGTGGCCCTTGGTGACTTCATCGAGAATGTCCCACACTTCGGGTGTGCGGCGCTCGATCATCTTCTTGGCGCTACGCACGGTGTGCACGAGGCCAAGTTCTTTGAGACGGCGGATGATGAAAGGTTCGAAGAGGACGAGCGCCATCTTCTTGGGCAGACCGCACTGGCCGAGGTGCAGATCGGGACCGATGACGATGACAGAACGACCGGAGTAATCCACGCGCTTGCCGAGCAAGTTCTGGCGGAAGCGACCGGACTTGCCTTTGAGCATGTCGGAAAGAGACTTGAGAGGACGGTTGCCCGCGCCGGTGACGGCACGACCATGGCGACCGTTGTCGAAGAGCGCATCCACCGCCTCTTGCAACATGCGCTTTTCGTTGCGGATGATGACATCCGGCGTCTTGAGCGAGAGCAGATTCTTGAGACGGTTGTTGCGATTGATGACGCGACGATACAAGTCGTTCAAATCGGAGGTGGCGAAACGGCCGCCTTCGAGCGGGACGAGCGGGCGCAAGTCCGGCGGGATGACGGGCAGCACTTCGAGCACCATGTATTCCGGGCGCGAATGAGAAGCGGCGAAGCCTTGGCAAAGCTTGAGACGCTTGGCGATTTTCTTCCGGAGTTGTTTCGAGCGCGTCTTGGTCATCGCGATTTCCAACTCTTTGACCAGATCAGTGAGATTGGCCTGGGCGAGAATGTCGCGGATAGCCTCCGCGCCCATGCCGACCTTGAAGGCGTCTGCGCCGTATTGTTCCTCGGATTCACGGAGTTCCATTTCCGTGAGCAACTGTCCGCGTGTGAGCGGCGTGTTGCCGGGGCTGATGACGATGTAATCTTCATAATAGATCACACGTTCAAGAGCGCGAGCCGTCATGTCCATCATGAGGCCGATGCGGCTGGGCATGCACTTGTAGAACCAGATGTGAGTGACCGGGACGGCGAGTTCAATGTGGCCCATGCGTTCACGGCGCACGCGGCTAAGAGTGACCTCGACGCCGCAACGGTCGCAGATAACACCCTTGTGCTTGATGCGCTTGTATTTGCCGCAGGAGCATTCCCAGTCACGAGTAGGACCGAAGATACGTTCGCAGAACAAGCCGCCTTTTTCAGGCTTGAACGTACGGTAGTTGATCGTCTCCGGATTTTTAACTTCGCCGCTGCTCCAAGAGCGCACGCGATCAGGCGAAGCTACGGAGATGGCAACTTGGTTGAAACCGGCAGCGGTGCGCTGAGCGTCGCCGAAGAGCTCCTTGAGTTGGGAATCTGGATTCATGCTATTGGGATGGATGAGTTTGCGTTTTCGACGATCAGATTACATGCCGGAGGCGGCGGGGAACATTTCAAGGCTTTCATGCTGGTTCATTTGGCTGGAGACTTTCACGTCGAGGCCGAGTGACTGCATTTCCTTGATAAGCACGTTGAAGGATTCAGGCGTGCCAGCTTCGAGGGCGTTGTCGCCCTTGACGATACTTTCGTAGATGCGCGTGCGACCCTGCACGTCATCGGATTTCACGGTGAGGAGTTCCTGCAGCGTGTAAGCCGCGCCGTAGGCCTCAAGGGCCCACACTTCCATTTCGCCGAAACGCTGGCCACCGTATTGGGCCTTACCACCAAGCGGCTGCTGGGTGACGAGGGAATAAGGTCCGACCGCGCGGGCGTGAATCTTGTCGGCAACAAGGTGTCCGAGCTTCAGCATGTAGATGTAGCCGACGACGACCTCCTGGCCGAAGGTTTCTCCTGACCGGCCATCGGTGAGCGTGCTCTTGCCGTTGAGTCCGATCCATTCAAAACCAGGAACCTTCTTGGCGTCCTTGAGGAAGCCCATGATCTGCTTCTCGGGGATACCATCGAAGACAGGCGTGGCGATCTTCATTCCAAGTGCCCGTGCCGCGACGCCGAGGTGAGTCTCCAACACCTGGCCGACGTTCATACGGCTGGGAACGCCGAGAGGGTTGAGGCAGATGTCCACCGGCGTGCCGTCTTCGAGGAAGGGCATGTCTTCTTCTGGCACGATGATGGCGACAACACCCTTGTTGCCGTGGCGACCTGCCATTTTATCACCCACGCTGAGCTTGCGCTTGCTGGCGACAAAAACACGAACCTCCTTGATAACGCCGCTATCCAGCTCGTCACCCTGTTCGATACGATCGAGTGAACGCTCGCGCTCCATGTCCGCCTCGCTGAACTTTGGCTCGAAGCTCTGGATGATGTCCATGATCTTGTGACGGATCGGTGACTGATCGATCTCGATGGAGCGGTGTGACTCGGCAAGGGTGCGGAGCAATGTCTTGGTGATCTTTTTGTTGGCCGGGATGATGACTTCGCCGGATTCGCCGTTGACCACGTCGAGGTTGATTTTCTCATTGAGCAGAATCTCGCAGAGCTTTTCGGTGAGTTGCTCAGTATACTGTTCAACCTTGGTCTTGTGCTCGTCGGTGATTGCCTTGAGTTGCTTCTTTTGTTCGCTGGGCGAGAGGTGCTCTTTTTCGGCGCCAGTGCGGGAGGATACGCGAACGTCCATCACGATGCCTGCGCAACCGGACGGAACCCTAAGGGATGAGTCCTTCACATCCGCGGCCTTTTCACCAAAGATGGCGCGCAAGAGGCGCTCTTCCGGAGCGAGTTCCGTTTCGCTTTTTGGGGTGATCTTGCCGACGAGGATGTCGCCGGGTTTCACTTCGGCACCGATGCGGACCACGCCGTCAGGACCGAGATTGCGGAGTGCTTCATCGCCGACGTTCGGGATGTCACGGGTGATTTCCTCGGGCCCGAGTTTGGTGTCCCGGGCGCCGATATCAAAGTCCTCGATGTGGATCGAGGTGTAGACGTCCTCCTTGACAACCCTGCGGCTGATGACGATGGCATCCTCGAAGTTGTATCCGTTCCATGGCATGAACGCGACGAGCATGTTGCGTCCAAGCGCGAGTTCACCGTTGTCGGTGCAAGGACCGTCCGCGAGGATGTCGCCCTTTTTCACCTTCTGGCCGCGCTTGACGAGCGGTTGTTGGTTGATGCAGGTGCCGGCGTTGGAGCGCATGAACTTGCTCAGGCTGTAAACATAAACGCCCTTGTCGGGATCGGTCTTCACCTTGCCGGGTTCGGCGGCGAATGCCTTCTCGCTAATCGGAAGATCGCCGTCCTTGGTAACGATGATGCAGTCCGCCGTGGCGCTGGCCACGATGCCGTTGGCATCCGCGATAATGACGGCTTGCGAATCGCGCGCCGTTTTGCCTTCCATGCCGGTGCCGACGAACGGCGCTTCCGACTCCAGAAGCGGCACACCCTGGCGCTGCATGTTCGAACCCATCAACGCACGGTTGGCGTCATCGTGCTCGAGGAATGGAATGAGCGAGGCGGCGACGGAGACAAGCTGCTTGGGCGAGACATCCATGTAGGTGGCCTGCTCCGGTTCAACTTCGAGGAACTCGCCGCGATAGCGCACCGTAACCTTGGCCTCTTTGTAACGGCCGCGGTCATCGATCACATTACTCGCCTGGGCGACAAAGTGATTCTCTTCCTGATCGGCAGTGAGGTAGTCGATCTTATCGGTGACACGTCCGCCATCCACCTTGCGGTAGGGGGTTTCAATAAAGCCAAACTCATTGATACGCGCGTAACTGCACATCGAATTGATGAGGCCGATGTTCGGACCTTCCGGAGTTTCAATGGGGCAGATGCGACCGTAGTGCGATGGATGCACGTCGCGAACTTCAAAGCCAGCGCGATCACGGTTCAAGCCGCCAGGCCCGAGGGCGGAGAGACGACGCTTGTGGGTCAGCTCGGCCAGAGGATTCATCTGATCCATGAACTGGCTCAACTGCGAGCGCGCGAAGAAATCACGCACCACAGCGCTGAGCGCCTTGGGATTGATGAGCTTCTGCGGCGTCATCACATCCATGTTCACGTCGAACAAGGTCATGCGCTCTTTCACGAGACGCTCGGTGCGGGCCAGGCCGACGCGGCACTGGTTGGCGAGAAGTTCGCCGACAGCCCGCACGCGGCGGCTGCCAAGGTGATCAATGTCATCGATCACGCCTTTGCCGGCACGCAGCTTGAAGAGGTAATGCATGGCGGAGATCACGTCCTCTGCGGTGAGGATGCGCTCGTTGGTGTCCACCTTGATGGAGAGTTTCTGATTGATCTTGTAGCGGCCGACCCGCGTGAGGTCATAGCGCTTCGGATCAAAGAACAGACGCTTCACCAGAGCGCGCGCGTTGGGAACAGTCGGCGGATCTCCAGGGCGGAGACGGCGGTAGATTTCTTTCAGGGCCTCGTCTTCATCATGGGCCACGTCTTTGCGCAGGGATGCGATGAGGAGATCGTCCTGAGTGGCGCTAACCACCTTGGCGGATTTATGGCCGAGCTGAATAAGCTGGCGCACAATGCCCTGGGTGAGTGGCTCGTAGGCGCGCGCGATGATAAGTTCGCCGTCGAGGATGTCCTTGAAGATGACCTTGGAGAGAAGCTCCTCTTCGTTGAGGTTTTCCTTCAGCTTGAGATCCTCGATCGGATAGAAAAGCTTGAGGATATCCTCATCTGTGGGGAAGCCAATGACGCGCAGCAGCGTGGTCGCGAGGAATTTGCGGCGGCGACGGCGGCGGTCGAGATAGACATAGAGCAGATCGTTGGTGTCGAACTGAACTTCGAGCCAGGTGCCGCGGTCAGGAATGATGCGGAAGCCGAAGAGCCAGCGGCCGTTGAGGTGCTGATTGGTTTCAAAGCAGATGCCAGGCGAGCGGTGCAACTGGCTGACGACGACGCGCTCGGCGCCGTTGATAACGAAGGCGCCGCGGTTGGTCATCATGGGCAGCTCGCCCATATAGACACGCTCCTGCTTGGCGCCAGCTTCGTCCTTGAGTTCGTAGGTGACGTAAAGCGGTGCGCTGAATGACTCCGCATCGCGAAGTGCTTCGACGGGGGACAGCTTCGGCTCGCCAATGTCATAGAGCGCGAAGTCGAGCGTCATTTTGCCATCGTAGCTTTCAATCGGGAAGACCTCGCGGAACACGGCTTGGAGGCCGGTATTTTTGCGTTGCGAGGGGGTGACATCCTTTTGGAGGAATTCCTCGTAGGATTTGATCTGAACCTCAATGAGGTTCGGCGGTTCGATTGGATCCTTGATCTTGCCAAAGTTAATGCGCTGGGACATACGACGTGGGGCTGGGTTTCGGCAACGGGGGTTGGTAGCGAGGCGGTGCCGGAGGCTGATCCGGCATTGGGTGGCACATGACGGAGGTGAATCCGTCGCGGGCCTATGTTAGTTGATGGAGACAAAAATGCCGGCCACCACAAAAGTGGCGGCGGCAATCAATTTCTGTCGAAACGCCAGCACCTGCCCCCATGCCGCGATGAGTCCCAAAGGACGGTTCGGCGGCAAGGTGAGGGGGCGGAGTGATGGCATCTCGGAAATTTCTGGATTCTGGTAAGATGGCGTTGCGCCACACGCGGTGGCACAACGCCCAAATGAGTGAAGCTTATTTGATTTCGACTTTGGCACCGGCGGCCTCCATCTTCTTCTTGATCTCGTCGGCTTCTTCCTTGCTGACGCCCTGCTTGAGCGGCTGAGGAGCACTTTCAACGAGCTTCTTGGCATCGGCCAGGCCGAGTCCGGGAACCACGGTGCGCACTTCCTTGATGACGCCGATCTTGTTCGAGCCAGCGTCGGTGAGGACGACATCGAATTCGGTCTTGGCTTCAGCGGCGGGTGCGGCTGCGGCACCGCCACCACCAGCGGCGGCAACGGCAACGGGAGCGGCTGCGCTCACGCCCCACTTGGTTTCAAGGGTCTTCACAAGTTCAGCAACTTCCAAGACGGTAAGTCCGCTGAGTTCATCTACGATTTTATTGAGGTCTGCCATGTTATTTTTGTGGTATCGCCGTCAACCGGAGCTCCGGTGGTTTTCAGACTGTCGGCCGACAGTCCGGCGAGGAACCGTTTGGTGTTTTTAGTTCAGGCGGCTTGCACCGCCATCGGATCAAAGTGGGTAATAAGTTATTGGTTATGAGTTATGGGTTGTTCCGGCAATTTCGTCATCTAACGACTAACTAATAACCCATGACCTGGATTCACGCGGCCTTGTCGCCCTTGGCCTGAATGACGCGGGCGAGCGATGCAGCGGGTTCGTTGAGCAGGCGCACGAGCTGGCTCGCGGGCGCCTGAAGCACGCCGAGAAGCTGGGCGAGCAGCACTTCACGCGCAGGAAGGTCGGCAAGAACCTTGATGCCGTCGGCGGTGAGATACTTGCCATCGAGAACGCCGGCCTTCATCTTGGGCCGTTCGAACTCGCTGGAGAAGGTCTTCATCACCTTGGCGGTGGCGCAAACGTCCTTCGCGCCAGTGACGATGGCGGTCTGGCCGGTGAGCACGGCGCTGAGTTCGGCGGGATACTTCGCGCGCTCGGTGGCTTTTTTTACCAGCGTGTTTTTATACACGTGCATTTCAGCACCAGCACCACGAAGGCGTTTGCGCAGCTCCTCAAATTTATCAACCGTCAGGCCGCCGTAATCCACGACGAACATGAAGGGCGAGGCGTTCACCTTCTGGAGAAGGTGGTCGATCATGATGTTTTTTTCTTCTTTCATCTGCGTGTTTCCTCGGGGTTAGGCCGCAACGGCAATTTTAATGTGCTTGGTCACGTCCACCTTGATGGGTGGCGACATGGTGGCCGCAAGCGTGATGTTCTCGATGAAGCGACCCTTGGCGGAAGCAGGACGGGCGCGCATGACGGCGTCGATCAATGCCTGGGCATTTTCGACGATGGCCTTCTGCTCAAAGCCGACTTTGCCAACGGGCGCGGCGCAATTGCCGTTTTTGTCGAGCTTGAATTCGACACGGCCCGCCTTGACGGACTTCACGGCACCGGCGATGTCGTCGGTCACGGTGCCGGTTTTCGGATTGGGCATCAGACCGCGTGGTCCGAGTTGTTTTCCGAGCTTGCGCACTTCGGCCATGGCCGCAGGAGTCGCGATGGCAACATCGAAATCAAGGAAGCCTTCTTTCACTTTGGCGATCAAATCTTCGTAGCCGATGACTTCAGCGCCCGCAGTCTTGGCGGCGGTCGCGGCATCGCCCTGGGCGAAGACGGCGACCTTCACATTCTTGCCGGAACCGTGTGGAAGCGGGCAGGTGCCACGCACCATCTGATCAGACTGCTTGGGATCCGCAGTCAGGCGGAAAGACAGCGTGACGGTCTGATTGAACTTGGTGGTTGGCAGTTTGCGGACAAGGTCAGCGGCCTCGTCAAGCGAGTGGAGCTTTCCTGCCGGGATCATTTCCACGGCTTTGCGATATCTTTTGCTTCTGTGTTTCATATTGGGGTGCAGTGCGAGCGAACCGGTTATTGATTCTCCTGCTTGTTGGTTTTCGGTTTCAGTTACGTGAAAAGATTAGTCCGTGATCTCGATGCCCATCTGGCGGGCGGTGCCGGCCATGATCTTGCAGGCGGCGTCGAGATTGGTCGTATTGAGATCGGGCAATTTTAATTTTGTTGCTTCCAGAAGCTTGGCGCGGGTGATCTTCGCGACCTTCTTCTTGTTCGGCTCGCCAGAACCGGAGGCGATGTTGGCCACCTTCTTGAGCAAATTGGAAGCGGGCGGTTGCTTGGTGATGAAGGTGAAACTTTTGTCTTTGTAAACCGAGATCACGGTCGGCAGGACGTCGCCGCCGGCTTTTTGGGTGGCGGCATTGAACTCCTTGCAGAAGGCCATGATGTTCACGCCGGCCTGGCCGAGCGCAGGTCCGATGGGCGGCGCTGGATTGGCGGCACCGGCTTTGATCTGAAGTTTAATGACTTTGACGACTTCTTTTGCCATTTTCTTGAGGAGTTGAGATGTGAAATTTTACTAGGCTTTTTCGACCTGCCAATATTCGAGGTCCACAGGAGTGGAGCGTCCGAAGATGTTCACGGAGACGCGCAACAGGCCGCGCTCCTGATCGATTTCTTCAATGGTGCCCACCTGGCTTTCAAAGGGACCGTCTGCCACGCGAACGCTGTCGCCCGGCGTGAACTGAATTTTCGGCTTGGCACCGGATTCGCTTTCACGCATCTGCGCGCGCAGCGCCTCGATTTCCTTCGGACGGAGAGGGATGGGATGATCCTTGGCACCGGCGAAATTAAGGAAACCATCGGTTTCCTTCACGAAGTGCCAGGTTTTTACCATCGGCTTGTTGTGTTCGTCCAGGAGCCACATGTTGGCCAGGATGTAGCCGGGAAATTTCTTGCGCACGGACTCCGATTTCTTGCCCTTCTTGACTTCGGATACGCGGTCGGTGGGGACGATGACTTCGTAGATATACTCCGCCATCTCCTCGCTCTCGATGCGTCGGATCATGTTCTCACGCACACGCTGCTCGAGGCCTGCGCGCACGTGCATGACATACCATTGATCTTTAGGTTCGGGGATGGCTCCCATATAATTGGTGTGGACTGGAGACGCGCCTGGCTGGCCGCGGCTTATTGAGTAAAGGCTTGAAAAAAGTTGCGCAAAACGAGATCAAAGATTCCGGTGAAAGCCGCCAGCAGAAGCATGGCCACGAAAACCACTGCCGTGGCGTCAGTCAGCTCCTTGTAGCGGGCGAATCCCCTTTCTTTGGGATCCCATGGCCACGTGGCTTTTCTCAACTCGGACCAGACTTCGGAAAGATAATTGGTTACGCGGTTCATGGAGGAAGTTAATAGCTGAGAGTTGATGGCTGATAGCCTGAGTGGAAACAAATCAAATCGGAGCAGTAAGGGAGCGAGGGAAATTTTGACTATCAGCTATCGACTATCAGCTAATCTGGCACGCCGGGAGGGACTCGAACCCCCAACCAATGGTTTTGGAGACCACTACTCTACCAATTGAGCTACCGGCGTATATCGTCCTCGCGGACTGTCTCGTTTGGATCGTTGCGTTCAGGGTTTCGTTCAGGAAAAGCCGTCTGGGGACAAGTGCTCCGCGGATGCCTGTTTGCCACAAGCCCGCGGAGTCTGTGAACTCAGACGGCGCAGTGAATTATTCGATGATGTCGGCCACGCGGCCTGCGCCGACGGTGCGACCACCTTCGCGAATAGCGAAACGCATGGTCTTTTCCATCGCGATGGGGGTGATCAACTCTACGGTGATAGAGACGTTGTCTCCGGGCATCACCATTTCCACGCCGTCAGGCAGGGAGACAGTGCCGGTCACGTCCGTCGTGCGGAAGTAGAACTGAGGGCGATAGTTCGTGAAGAACGGCGTGTGACGGCCACCTTCATCCTTGGAAAGCACATAGATTTCAGCCTTGAACTTCTTGTGCGGCTTGACCGAACCGGGCTTGGCGATGACCTGGCCGCGCTCGACATCGGTCTTTTTCACACCGCGAAGCAGGAGGCCCACGTTGTCACCCGCGCGACCTTCGTCGAGCAGTTTGCGGAACATTTCGATGTCCGTGACGGTGGTCTTAAGAGTGTCCTTGATGCCGACGATTTCGACTTCACCCATCTTCTTGATGATGCCGCGCTCGATACGACCGGTGCAGACCGTGCCGCGACCTTCGATGTTGAACACGTCTTCGACTGGCATCAGGAAGTCCAGATCGATCGGGCGC
The DNA here is from genome assembly GCA_009885695.1 of Verrucomicrobiota bacterium. Taxonomy (GTDB): domain Bacteria; phylum Verrucomicrobiota; class Verrucomicrobiia; order Verrucomicrobiales; family Verrucomicrobiaceae; genus VFKE01. The sequence goes on from VFKE01000091.1 coordinate 54,456, forward strand.
TCGGGCAGCGGGATATAGCTGTCGACCGCGTCCATGAGCTTATTGATGTTCGCCTCATGCACCGGATCGCCTTCAAGGGCCTTGAGTGCGGAACCGCGGACGATCGGGATGTCGTCGCCAGGGAACTGGTATTTGCTGAGCAGTTCACGCACTTCCATTTCGACGAGGTCGAGAAGCTCCGTGTCATCGACCATGTCCACCTTGTTCATGAAAACGACGATGGCAGGAACGCCGACCTGACGGGCGAGCAGAATATGCTCGCGGGTCTGAGGCATGGGGCCGTCTGCGGCGCTGACTACGACGATGGCGCCGTCCATCTGGGCTGCGCCGGTGATCATGTTCTTCACGTAGTCCGCGTGTCCGGGGCAGTCGACGTGCGCGTAGTGGCGCTTCTCGGTTTCGTATTCGACGTGGGCGGTGTTGATGGTGATGCCGCGCTCCTTTTCTTCAGGTGCTGCATCGATCTCATCATATTTCTTCGCCTGCGCGAAGCCCTTTTTGGAAAGGACCGTCGTGATGGCGGCGGTGAGTGTCGTTTTGCCGTGGTCAACGTGGCCGATCGTGCCGATGTTCACGTGCGGCTTGTTCCTCTGGAATGATTCTTTCGCCATTGTCTTGGTTGGTTGGTCTACGCGTTTGGGTTGTGGGAGAATTCGCTGTTTCCGATGGCCGATGGAGCTTGTGGAGGGGATTGAACCCTCGACCTCGTCCTTACCAAGGACGTGCTCTACCACTGAGCTACACAAGCGTTGCCACTGGCCGTGGAAACGCGGCACTTCTTAATAAAGAGAGGGGAATTCTGTCAAACGCCGCTTGGACGCACAGACAAAGCTCCCCCAACTTTGTCAAAAAGTGGTTGGCAAAGTAGATGCCTCTGCCACTCTGTCAAAAAATATTGAGAAAAAGTTTGCCCTGACACGGCCAAGCTGCTTGTCGGGGAATAAAATGGGCGAATTCACAATACCAGTTTCACCGCCGCCACCAGCGCAAAGACGAACACCACCCGCTCAAACACGGTCTGCGACATCACCTTGACCGTCTTCCATCCGATCCCCACGCCCAGCACCACCGCTGGAAGCAGCAGCAGATTCGTCAGCAGCGAAGGCCCGTTGATCAACCCGATCTGCGCGCTGAACGGAACCTTGAACAAATTGATGACCAAAAAAAACCGGGTGGAAATGCCGAGGTAGTCGCCCTTGCCGAATCGATGCGCCAGCAGATAGACGGTCATCACCGGACCCGCCGCATTGGCCAGCATGGTGGTCGTGCCCGCAGCAGCGCCGAGACTGCCGACAAATACCGGATGCTTGTGCAGCTCCGCGAATTTGTCCTTCTTCCAGTCGAGCAAAAGCTTCAATGCCAGCAGCGAGAGAATGACCCAGCCGATGACATGCTTTGCCAGATGATTGTCGAGCCGGTCCAGCAGCCACCAGCCGATGACCACACCCACGCAGGCCGACGGCACCAAAGGCCAGACCTGTCGCCATGATCCCCCACCCTTCCGCAGAAGGACGAATCCCATGATGTCCGCCGCGATCAAGAGCGGCAGCACCACGCCCGTCGAGTCTTTCGCGCCGAACGCATCAGCAAACAAAACCACCGCCGCCAGTCCGCAACCCGCCAGTCCGGCCTTGGCCATGCCGATCAACGCCGCGCCGACGAGCGCAAGCATCAGCGCACGCGAATCGTGAATCAGTGTGCTCTCGTAAATCAAGGCGTAAGTATTTCCATGTCCGTCGCGACGTGAACAAAGTGGGACGGGTTTCGTGTCACGATTTGACGGGCCTTTTTCCGCCTCGCAAAAGTCGCGTGCAGCGAGTCATAGATGCCTCCGCCCATCACACCGCGACGCCGTGCTTCACCGATGCATTTTTGATAATCAGCCAGCGACAGGGCTTCAACAACAATGGAGTCCTCCAGACTCAGAACCAACTCCGCTGCCGCTTCCACCGGCACCTTGTAAAATCCCGTGAGCGTGGAAAAGCATTCGGCCAGCGCATGTGCGTTGGTGAAGGGCCGCTCGCATTCCTCCAGCGCGGAGCGGCAGGCTGCGTGCTGCTCGTGGGAAGCCAGCAGTGCTCCGACGAGAATGCCGGTGTCGACAAAAGTCATCGCGTGTAATGGCGGGCTCGTTCCACGGCATCTTCAATCGGCGTGGCAGGCACTTTCCCCGTCCAGACCTTGAGTTTGCCGCGCCTGACCACCTTGCCCGTAACGCTTGCCGGAACCTCCAGCACAATCCGGCCGGGAGACACATGCGCCCGCAGCTTCTGCCGCTGCGGGATGCCCGCCGCCTTGCGCACCGCGCTGGTCAGCACCAGCCGGTTGCCTTTGTCCAGAGTCAATTCCGTCATCATGGCATGACCATGCCACATTCATGGCACAGATGCAAACTTGCCGGCGAAAAACGGTGAGCGCTGGTCAAGGGACTTTTGCCCGAAGCTCCTGTGGCACTTGAACAACGCAAATTCAAAGCGCTCTACCCCTGTGTCTTCTTGCCTTCCGCGAGATTCGTGATTCGTTGCGCGCCCCTTCCCCTCCCCGCCATGCCCAAAAAGAAAATCGTTCTCGCTTACTCCGGTGGTCTCGACACCTCGGTGCTCCTCTCCTGGATCAAGGAAACCTATGACGCGGAGATGATCTGCTTCTGCGCCAATATCGGGCAGGAAGATGAATTGAAAGGTCTGAACAAAAAGGCGAAACAGACCGGCGCGTCTTCCATTTACATCGACGACCTCCAGGACGAGTTCGCCGAGGACTTCATCTACCCGATGATGCAGGCCGGTGCGATCTATGAAGGCCAGTATTTCCTCGGCACCAGCATCGCACGGCCTTTGATCGCGAAACGCATGGTGGAAATCGCGAAAAAAGAAGGCGCCACCGCCATCGCGCACGGCGCGACAGGAAAAGGCAATGACCAGGTGCGCTTTGAACTCACCGCCGCCGCGCTGGCGCCGGAAATTGAAATCATCGCCCCCTGGCGCGACGAGCGGTTCCGCAACGAATTCCCCGGCCGCCAGGAGATGATCGACTACTGCGCGAAGCACAAAATCCCCGTGCAAGCCAGCGCCAAGAAGCCATTCTCAATGGACCGCAACCTCCTGCACATCAGCTATGAGGCCGGCATTCTGGAAGACCCATGGTTCGATGCGGGCGACAAAAAAAACCGCGACTACTTCACCGTGCTCTCGTGCTTCCCTGAGGACGCACCCGACAAGGCGGAATACGTCACACTCGATTTTAAAAAGGGAAACTGCATCGCCGTGAACGGCAAGGCGCTCTCCCCGCTCGCCGTCATGAAACTGCTCAACAAGCTCGGTGGCAAACACGGCGTCGGTCGCGTGGACATGGTCGAGAACCGCTTCGTCGGCATGAAATCCCGCGGTGTCTATGAAACACCCGGCGGAGCCATCCTGCACTTCGCCCATCGCCAGATCGAAAGCCTGACAATGGACCGGGAGGTCATGCACCTGCGCGATTCACTCATCCCGAAATACGCCGAGCTCGTCTATAACGGCTTCTGGTATGCGCCCGAGCGCCTCGCGATTCAGGCCCTCGTCACCGAAAGCCAGAAAAATGTCGCCGGTACCGTGCGCGTGAAGCTCTACAAAGGCAGCATCCACGCCGCCGGCCGCAAGTCATCTGTCAGCCTCTACAATCCGCACATCGCCACCATGGAAGCCGATCCAACCAAGGCCTACAACCAGGACGACGCCACCGGATTCATCCGGCTCAATGGTCTGCGTCTGCGCGTGAACTCGACGGTGAACGGCGCTAAAAATTTAAAAGGTTGAGTGGCACCCGCTGTCATGGATTTGAGCAAGTTCAATTGAGTCGTAGCCGCGCCTCGTAAGAACGAGGGAAGCTTCGATGTTTTGTAACCAGGCGTCTATATCCCGCACTCTTACGAGATGCGGCTACGTCTTTATTAAAAATACTGTAATGCGCGGTCCTGAAAAGAGGGGCGACGCGGCTATCTGATGTGAATGAGAAGATGAGACTCAACGCCATTCAGATGGCCATCGTCTTCGCAAGACCGGGCTTGGCTGATTCTCCCGCCTCTTTCCCCTTCCCAGCCGCCACCTTTTCCACATCCACCGCGACCACTTTGTATTCGGGGCACATGGTGTCTTCATCGCACTCGCTGCTGGTGACGATGTTCACCAGCACCTCGGGGAAATGGAACGTGGTGTAAAGAATGCCGGGCTTCACTTCTTCGGAAACTTTTGCGAGCATCCGGATTTCTCCACGCGCAGAGAAGATGCGAACGGTGTCGCCGGTGATAATGCCTTTCTTCTTCGCGTCCACGGGATTGATCGCCAGTTCGTCCTTGGTGACGATCTCCACATTGCCGGTGCGGCGGGTCATGCTTCCGCAGTTGTAGTGCTCCAGCAGGCGGCCCGTCGTCAAGATGAGTGGGAACTCAGTGAGGTGCTGTACAATCTCCTTCGATTCCTTGAACTCGAAGAAATGGAACTTCCCGAGGCCGCGCTTGAAGGTGTCGGCGTGCAATATCTCGGTGCCCACATTGCCTTCGGCGATGGGCCACTGTTTGCCGTTGTCGCCCAGACCTTCCCAGGTCGCGCCCTTGAAGAATGGCACCACGCGCGCGATCTCCGCGAGCACGCCATCGGGCGTGTAGTCGGGCTGCGCAACGCCCATGCGGTTCATGATGTCGACGACGATCTGACCGTCGGTCTTGGTGCCGGCCAGTGGCGGGATGACGGCGTTGACGCGTTGCACGCGACGCTCGCCATTCGTGAATGTGCCGCTCTTTTCAAAGAACGACGCCGCAGGCAACACGACGTTGGCGAACTCCGCAGTGGGCGTCATGAACAACTCTTGCACGACGAGAAAATCCAGCGCGTTCAGTGCCTTCTTTACGTGCTCGGTGTTGGGATCAGTTTGAACCATGTCCTCACCCATGACCCACAAGGCCTTAAACTTGCCCGCGAGCGCGGCGTCATACATCTGCGGAATCTTCAAGCCGATTTGATCGGACAAATTCGCGCCGTAGAAATCCTGATACATCCGGTGATTCGCCGGATCATTTACCTGCAAATAACCCGCACCCTGATGCGGCTGGCAGCCCATGTCGGCCGTGCCTTGGACGTTGTTCTGGCCGCGCAACGGATTCACGCCCACGCCGCGCCGACCAATATTGCCGGTCATCATCGCGATGTCCGCGATGAGCATGATACTCTTCGAACCGTGGCTGTGCTCGGTGACGCCGAGGCCGTGGAAAGCCATCGCGTTTTCCGCATTCGCATACTCCAGCGCCGCGGCTTTCACTTGCTCGCGCGGAACACCGTGGATTTTTTCCAGTTCATCGAGATCAATCGAACGCAAACCGTTTTCAAACTCGGTCCAGTTCTCGCAGCGCTTCTCAATGAACTCTTTGTCCACCAATCCAGCTTCCCAGATGTAGTAGGCAAACATGTCGAGTATCGCGACGTTAGTGCCGGGACGAAGCTGCAGATGATGCTTGGCGTATTTCACGATCTCGATCTCGCGGGGATCGATCACGATGAGCGGCACGCCCTTCATCGCGCGCTGCTTGATTTTCGCTCCGGTGACCGGATGACCTTCGGTCGGATTAGCACCGATCACGAGCATGCAGTTTGTGTGCTGGATGTCGATGACCGAGTTGGTGGCTGCGCCGGTGCCGAAGGCTTTCTGCATCCCCCAGGCCGTGGGCGAATGGCAGACGCGCGCGCAGGCGTCGATGTTGTTGGTGCCGAACACCACGCGAATGAACTTCTGCATCAGATAGTTCTCTTCGTTCGTGCAACGCGCCGATGAGATGCCGCCGACCGCATCGCCACCGTGCTCGTCTTTGATGCGCTGGAGGTTCTTCGCGATGTGATCGTAGGCTTCCTCCCAGGTCGCCTCCTGGAAATGGCCGTTGTAACGAATCAGCGGCGTGCGCAGACGGTCGCGATGATTGTAAAACTTGAATGCGTAACGCCCCTTCAAACAGGTGTGCGCCATGTTCACCTCCGCATCCACCGGTGCTTGAATGGAAAGAATCTCATTGCCTCGCGTAGAGACTTCGAGATTGCAACCCACACCGCAGTAGGTGCAGATGGTGCGGGTTTTCTTCGTGGCCTGAATCGCCTTCGACTGGAACACATCGCTGATCGCTGAAGTCGGACAGGCTTGCGAACAGGCGCCGCACGACACGCAGGTGGAGTCGTTGAAGGAGCTGTCGAAGCCCTTGATGATGCGCGATTCAAAACCGCGACCGTGCATCGAGAGCACGAACTGCCCTTGGATTTCGTCACACGCACGCACGCAACGGGCGCAGTTGATGCACTTCGACAAATCCGAAGTCATGTAAGGATGCGAAAGATCCTTCTTGCGGTCGAGATGGTTCTTCCCGCCGGTGTATCGAATCTGCCGCACGCCAACTTTCGCGGCCACGGTCTGCAATTCGCAGTTGCCATTGATCTCGCAAGTGAGGCATTCCGGCGGATGATCGGAGAGCACCAGTTCCAAAATATTCCGCCGCAGCTTCTGCACTTTCTGCGATTGCGTGAAGATATGAACGCCCGGCGTGATCGGCGTGTGGCACGAAGCCACCACGCGACGCGGCCCATCCGCCGCCTGCGCTACTTCAACAGAACAAACGCGGCAGGCACCGTAAGGCTCAAGCTGCGGCGCGTCGCACAAGGTCGGCACGAAGCCGCGACCGAGATGGCGATCAACGAATTTCAGCAACGTGTCGTCGCTCTTATATTCAAGCGGCTCGCCGTCGATGTAGGCGATGTTGGTTGGTGTGCGGGCGCTCATGGCTGGGTAATGATAAGTTATGGGAATGTCCCTTTAATGATACTGGTAAAGTCACTCCAATTCTCAATGCGGAAACCCCGAATGTCACGGACGGAGGCTGGCAGCCATGGAAGCGCTTTCAATGCAAGCAGCGCAGCAAACAAGTTCGCCATGTCATCCTTTTCGGTTACGTAGACACTGCCTTGAATACGCTCGAATCCGAAACGCCGGAGCGTGCTCCCGATCTCCGCATAAGCGGCAGTGGCACCGCGCGGATTATTCCGCTCGGCATCAGCAACAATGAGATCGAACGCGATAGCGAACATTATTTTGCCTCCGGATCTGCTAGGGCGCGGTCGACCGCATAATCCAGTTCCTCTCCTGATTCGACAACCACGATGTGAACTTTAGACTCATCGACCTTGGCCTCAACTTGATACACTGGACCTTCGCTACCGAATGTTCGGTAGGTTCCAACCAGATCATTCACTATTGATGAATCAGGACTCATGACTCAGGCGAGGCTGGAATTAAAATACGGCTGAAGTTCGTCTTTGAAATAGCGAAGCGCATTCTTGATTGGCAGCGGCACGCCACCACCCAACGCGCACAGCGAAGTGATCTCCATGGTGTCGAGCAGGTCTGTCATCAACTCCGGATCAATGCGATCACCGTTGCAGGTTCCGCTGCGAGCTTTGGCGACCAACTCCTGCCCTCGCGTGCTGCCGAGCCGGCACGGGAAACATTTGCCGCAGCTTTCATCAGCGGTGAACTGGAAAAGGTGCTCGATGTACTCGATCATCGGAAACGACTCCGGAATGCTGACCACGCCCGCGTGACCAAGCAGAAAACCGGCATTCTTGAAGGATTCAAAATCCACTGTGAGTTCGCCAATCTTCGACACGGGCACGATGCCGCCGAGCGGGCCGCCAACCTGAATCGCCTTCACTGGAACCTTGAAACCACCACCGAGTTCGTTGACCACTTTCGTCAGCGGCGTGCCCATTGCGACTTCATAGAGACCGGGCTTTTTGAAGTTGGAATCGAGTGACACCAGCTTCGGGCCGCTGCTCTGCTCGGTGCCGGTCTTCGCGTAAGTCTTTCCGCCAAGCGTGATGATGCTGTGCAGATTCGCGAAGGTCTCGACATTATTCACGATGGTGGGCTTGCGGAACAAGCCTTCCACGGTCGGGAACGGCGGACGCACCCGCACTTCGGGACGCTGACCTTCGATGCTGGCGAGCAGCGCAGTCTCCTCGCCGCAGATGTAAGCACCCGCGCCTTTGATGACTTTGAGATCGAAATCAAAACCGCTGCCGAAGATGTTCTTCCCAATGAAGCCGGCTTTTTTCAAATCAGCAATCGCCTCGCTGATGATGCGCACTGAATCAGGATACTCCGCGCGGATATAAAGTACGCCCGTGGCTGCGCCTGCGAACCAGCCTGCCACAATCATGCCGAGCAACACCGAATGCGGGCGCTGCTCCATGAGATACTTGTCGATGTAAGCACCGGGATCACCTTCATCGGCGTTGCAGACGATGTATTTCACCGCACCGGGAACTTCACGGCAGGACTGCCATTTGAAATGGAGCGGGAAGCCCGCGCCGCCCCGACCGCGCAATTTCGAGTCCTTCAATTCCACGAGCAATGCGTCCTGCCCCTTGGCGAACAACGCCTGCAACGACGCGTAGTATTTTTCGATGCCGGGGAATGGCGCAGTGAGCATCGGCTCAGGCAGGTTGCAGCCGATGGTGTAGCGATCGGTCGGATCCGCAGGCCGGAGGCTCTGCGATACAGCAGAACTGGAGTTCTGCGCTACTGCCTGCAACTGCTCTTCGCTCTGACCGGAGTAATTTTTGCCGTCGTGTTGAAACGCACCGCCTTGATGGCAGCGGCCGAGACAGCAGATGTGGCCGATCTCATCTTCCTTGAAATGCTTCGTCAGATCACTGTGCAGCTTCTTCTGCGTTCCCGCGAGGAGGCAGGCAGAGCCGTTGCACACGAAGACTTTCTTGCCTGCATTTCCCTTCTTCAGAAAATCATAGAACGAAACCGCGCCCAGCGAGATGGCATCACCCACCAGATGATGCTCGGCGATGGCGTGAACTGCTTCCGGCGTTTCAGCCGTGCCGTCCGCCGCAGCGGCGTCCACCATGCGGTTGAAGACATTATTTTCGAGTCCCTTGCGGAACGAGAGTGCGCTGAGGTTTTTTGACATCGTGGGGTGGCGAAAATCTTAACTTTGAAGCAGGCTACCATTCTAAACGCAGGCGGGACTGAAACCAATCAGAAATATAGGCTGACCGCATCGGACCCCTATAGTTTTTGACCGCTGCAGTTGGTGGATTAGTCTCTCGCCCATGACTTGCCAGGAAAACGGTCCAGTCAAACAACCAGGCGGGGCTGCGTCCTTCTGGCGGAGGACACTGCCCTTGTTTCTGATTGGGCTGGCGGGTCTGCTGGCGTATGCCAACAGTTTTCAAGGGGAGTTTATTAATGATGATGATGTGAGATCCATCAGGGACAACCCAACGATCCGCCAATTGTTCCCCTTGGGACGGGTTCTGTTCCCGGAGAATAATGCCACGATGTGGTGCGCTACGGTGCAGGGGCGGCCTTTGTTGAATCTGAGTTTTGCTCTTAACTATGCCGCGGGTGGATTGGAAGTGTGGGGCTATCATGCGGTGAATTTACTCGTGCATGTGCTCGCGGGCTTGACCCTTTACGGGATTGTGCGCCGGACGATGCTCCGGGTCGAGTCGTCGGGGCGTTTGGGTTCCGGGTCTGCACCGTGGCTGGCTCTGGTGGTGGCGTTGCTCTGGGTGGTGCATCCGCTGCAAACGGAATCGGTGACCTACATGGTGCAGCGCGCGGAATCGCTGGTGGGCTTGCTCTATCTGCTCACGCTGTATTGTTTCATTCGTGGAGTGGACGGGGGGCGCTGGTGGCGGGCGGCGGCGGTGGCGCTCTGCGCGCTGGGGATGACGGCCAAGGAAGTCATGGTGAGCGCCCCGCTCGTGGTCTTGTTTTACGACCGGGTCTTTGTGGCCGGTTCCATCCGGCAGGCCTGGCGGGAGCGGCGGGGATTTTATCTGGCGCTGTTCTCCACCTGGACGCTGCTGGCAGCGTTGCATCTGAGAACGGGCGGTGCGAACCTGGACGTCTTGAAGATGATGTTTTCGCCGGCGGGCGCACAGGGGCCTGCGGCGGAGCTCTTTCGAGGAAAGAGCTGGCTGGATTACGCGCTGACGCAGTTTGGAACGGTGGTGCATTACTTGCGCCTGTGTGTCTGGCCGCATCCATTGATTTTAGATTACGGCTCGGAAATGGCTCAGGGTTTCTGGGAGATTGTGCCGGCGGCGCTGATGGTGGCGCTGTTGCTCGCCGCCACGGTGCTGGGTCTGTGGCGAAGGCACTGGGCGGGATTTGCCGGGGCGTGGTTTTTTTTGATTTTGGCGCCGACAACCAGCGTGGTGCCGACGACTCAGACAGCGTGCGAGCATCGGATGTATCTGCCACTAGCCGCAGTGCTGGTGTTGCTGGTGGCGGGAGGGCATGCTGGGTGGCGCAGGCTGCAGGAGCGGGTGGCACGGGGCGGGAGAATCTCTACCCTGGCAGGCGGGGCGGTGCCTGGGCTGGTGGTGACTCTGATCTTGCTGGGACTAAGTGGACTGACGCTGCGGCGCAACGGGGATTACCGGACGGACTACACGATATGGCAGGACACGGTTCTGAAACGACCCGCCAATGCCAGAGCGCACTGCAATCTCGGTTATGCTCTTTATCGAAATGGTCAACTGGACGAGGCTTTTGCCAATTTCCAAAAAGGGCTGGAAATTTGTCCGGATTACGCGGCAGCCCACAATAACCTTGGCAATGCCCTGCTGCAAAATGGGCGGGTGGACGAGGCAATCACCCATTACCAGAAAGCCTTGAAACTCGAACCGGATGATGCAGAAGCCCACAGTAATTTCGGCAATGCTCTGCTTCAAAAGGGCCAGGTGGACGATGCTATTGTTCATTGCCAGAAAGCTCTGGAACTCAAACCGGATTTTGCTGAGGCCCACAATAACCTTGGCAATGCCCTTCTTCAAAAGGGACAAGTGGACGATGCTGTCGCTCATTACCACAAAGCCCTGGAATTCAAGCCGGATTACGCTGAGGTCCACTATAACCTCGGCAATGCCTACCGCAATAAAAATCAACTGGATCAGGCCATCGCCAGTCACCGGAAAGCTTTGGAATACAAACCGAATTACGCTGAAGCCCATAACAACCTCGGCAACGTCTTTCTGCAAAAGGAACAGATGGATGAAGCGCTCGCGGAATATTTAAAAGCTCTGGAACTCAAACCGGAATATGCCGATGCGCACTACAACCTCGGCAGCGCCTTGATCCAAAAAAATCGGGTGGACGATGCGATTGCACAGTTCCAGAAAGTCCTGGAACTGAAACCGGATTTAGTGGTCGCTCACTCCAGCCTTGGCAAGGCCCTCATGCATATTGGGCAAGTGGATGAGGCGATCATCCATTTGCGCCGGGCCTTGGAGCTTGATCCGGATTTGCCTGAAGCTCGTTACGAATTGGGAAATGCTTATCTTCAAAAGGGACAACTCGACGAGGCGATTGTCCACTTCCAGAAAATTCTTGAAATCAAACCGGACCACGCCCAAGCCCACTACAATCTCGGCATGGCTCTTCGTCAA